>JALOBK010000001.1:600000-969538 GCA_023228325.1 bacterium | reverse complement strand
AACTTATGTTCACTGCCGTTCCATAAGTTACAGTTTCATAAAACTAAATTGATATATAATTTTATTAAGGCTTATCCCCCGCTGATTTGCTTCGCAAATCAATGCGCCGGGGATCCGCTCAACTTGGCAACTTATGTTCACTGCCGTTCCATAAGTTACAGTTTCGCGGAAAAAAAAGCCCCGATAGATATCGGGGCTCTTCGGTTATATAAAAAACTGAATTATCTTCCACGCGCCATTTTAGCTCTCGAAATATTTCCTTTTTTGTCGAGGAAATAAAGATACCCTTTTTCTTTCTTAACGCCGACTTTTGCAACTTTTTCAGGTGCTGCTTTTTTCCCTTTTCTCTTGCCGCCGCGCGCCATCTTGGCTCTCGAAACATCTCCCTTTTTGTCGATAAAGTAAAGATATCCCTTTACTTTTTTTACTCCTGCCTTCGCTACTACTTGAGCCATAATAACCTCCTTCTATTAAAGGTTTATTTATTAATCTATCTTATCACCCGCCTTTTATATGTCAAGTAAAAACCTCTATTTTTTGCGTCGGGGTATGGACGATAAAATTCTGCGGTTTTTATTCTCGGCAATCCATCTTCTTCTTCCGGTAAAATTAAATGGATTGACACGTGTAATAGCGGATTATATAATACCCTCTGCAAAACAGACGCGGGGTGGAGCAGCCAGGTAGCTCGTCGGGCTCATAACCCGGAGGTCGCAGGTTCAAATCCTGCCCCCGCTACCATATACCAGCGAAAGCTGGTTTTTTCATTTAAATTAACAGTTGAAGAAAAACAGTCTTTCTATTATATTATCGTTTCATCAGAAATCGGCGCCGGAGTAGCTCAGGTGGTTAGAGCAGCGGAATCATAATCCGCGTGTCGGGGGTTCGAGTCCCTCCTCCGGTACCATTCATCTGTGCTTCCTTTAATAGAAGCCATGGCTGATGAGTCTTTCCTCGGGAGAAGATAAGTAAGTATTTCTCACTCATTCTCGTCCCGCCTTTGGCGAGACTCCGAGGCAGTCACTGAGAAAAACATTCAGTTCCCGAATCCATTCGAAACACTTCCTTATCCCCTCCCTCTTTTTGCTCATCTCAGATCAGGCAGGGAGTAGGTTTTAAGGGGTGTCTTTTTTGTGAGCGGCCACGGTGCCCGAAGGGCGAGCGAACAAAAAAGTCAAGTGTAGAAAAACTCGGCGGGATTTTCAAACGTCCCCGAAAAAGCTACTCCCTGCCGGATCCCTCTTTTACCTGCATCTTAACGTCAATCAAGTCCCTGTGCGAGACTTTCAGGAGGCCGGCGATTTTGTGGATGAGCTGGTCTTCATATTTATCAAGGCGCCTGTCGGCGAATATTATTTTCCAGAAATTTTTCAGGACTTTCAGTTTTTCGTCATAAGAAAAATTCCTGTCAATTACTTTCGTGAACTCATACAAATCAACGCTGTCTTTTCTTTTTTGATACGCTTTTTCCAGAAGGCCTGTTATCTCTTTTCCGCCGAGCCCGAAATCTTTCCGCAATATATCCGAAATAACATTTTCTTCCGCTTTGTCTATATGTCCGTCAGTAGCAGCGGCCTCGATAAAAAGAACGCAGGACGCAAGCCTTATCCTGTCTTCCGCGCTTTCTGCGGGCCTGTTTTCTTCAGGCTTGGCGAATATATTTTTCAGGCTGTCAACAAATGGGCTTTTCAAAGTTTCACTCCTTCCACGGGAAAAAAGTTTCCTTCAAAGTCCTTTCCTGTTTCCGGGGAATTTCCGAAAACCCGTACTTATAAGAAAGCTCCCTGATCGCGCTGCTTATTACCGCCGCGCTGAGGCCCGGCGTCACAAGGACAATTCCGCCGCCGGTCGCAACTCCCGCAAGAAAAAGCAGTATCAGAAAAACCAACAGCATAACGGAAAACGCCGGATGGCATATCCCCAGCGTCACCGCCCCTTTAATAACGGCGGCAGGGTTTTTTATCCTGAAGCACAGAGGGAAAATATATAATGACGCAATCATATTGATTATAAAGATGCATCCCATAAAAGCGGCTATTATTTTGCCTAATATCCCGAACTGGAAACCATAAAACAGAAAACCGATAAGCGACAGGAAACTGATAAACGCCAGCGCCAGAAACCCGAGGGTGGAAGCCAGGAAATACTTTTTAAACGCCCTGAAAAAATCTTTTACACCGACGCTTTCCCCGAAACTTATCCGGTCAGACATATAAATAAGAGCCGCGGTGGCCGCGGGCATCGGAATAATAAATAAGGAAAGGATAAACCACATCAGGCTTAAGGCAAGAAATAAACCCAGGTTGTCGAAGAAAAGCCAGAACCCTTTTGAACACACATCAAAAAAACTTAACCGGATAAGTAAAGATGACTCTTTTTTTTTGTCTGACATCAGCCTTTAATAGCTCCAAGCTGAATTCCCTCGATAAAAAATCTCTGGTTGAAAAGGAATACGAGTATCACCGGCATCAGGACGATCAGGGATGCGGCCATCAGAAGAGTGTACTGGGTATTATAAACCCCCTGGAACGAGGCAAGCAGAACCGGAAGTGTCTTCATCTGGTCGCTGGAACAGACTATCAACGGCCACATGAAATCACGCCACACAGCCATAAACGTAAATGTTACAAGTGTGGCAAGAGCGGGTTTTGAAAGAGGCAGTATTATCCTTATATATATGCCAAAGAGGCTGCAGCCGTCGATTTTTGCCGCATCTTCAAGGTCAACCGGTATGCTCATAAAAAACTGCCGGAGCATAAATGTGCCGTAAGCGCTGCAAAGTCCCGGGACTATCAGCGCAAAGTAGGAATCAAGCCCTATGGGTCGTCCTATATAATGTCCCAATATCTCAAATTTGCTGTCCCAGAATTCGGTTAGAATCTGAACATCGGGCGACCCTCCGAAAAGCTGGTAGAAAAAAGTCCCTATCTTGGCGCTCACCAGATTCAGCATATCGGGAGCAAGCTTCATAATGATAAAAACAGGTATCATAGTGACCGCTCCCGGAATCATCATAGTGGCAAGATAAAGCAAAAATATCTTATCCCTGCCCGGGAAATGAAGCCTCGCGAAAGCGTACGCCGCCATAGAACTTGTGAATGCCTGTCCGAATGTGACCAGCAAGGCGACTATGATGCTGTTTATATATGCTCTGCCGAACGGCAGGGCATCCCACGCTTTCGGATAATTATCCCACTTGAGAGCCGGCTTCCATTCTTTTTTAAGTTTATCGGCGGGGATCCAGCATTTTTCATCCAGCAGGGGGTTCTTTTCATCGGCAATTTTCACAAAAAGCTTAACGCTCAGGATTTCACAGGGGACTTTAACCCTGAGCCCGACGGGAATCCTGTCTCCTCTTTCTATAAACCCCATGCTCTTCATTATTTCGCCGACCGGAACCGCAGGCTCCTTTTTCCACGGAGTGAGCCAGTTAGGCACATAATTTGAAACGAGAGAACTGTCAATATCGACTTTCCTGCCTTCATATTCTCCGCTGAGTATTTTTACCTCTGATGTTCTCTTGATAATTTTTATATTAAGGCCCGTTTGCGCCGAATCAGGGGCTTCCGCCGCAAGAGCCCGGATGTCTTCAATGCCGGCGGTAAGGTTTTTTTCTTCCCTATATTCGATAACCGAGCCAACCAGGGCTTTATCATAGGATGTAAAATAGTTTGTTTCGGAAGGGATCCATGTCGGCGGGAATGAAAAAACTTCTCCTTCATCCTTCAATGATGTCGAAACCATCCAGAAGAAGGGAAGCAGCATGGTAATACCTATAAAAGAAAGCATGGCATAGTAAAAAACTTTTTTCAGAAGTCCCAGTTCCTTAAGAGAGCTCACAAATCTGGTTTTTGTTTTTTGCTTGACCATCAGTAATGAACCACCTTTCCCCCGAACTTCCAGTTAAACAGGGTAACAACAAAAACAAGCGCGAAAAGCACCCATGCGATTGACGCCGCATACCCCATTTTAAACCATGCGTACGCGTTATTATAAATATAGTAACTCAATGTTGTTGTCGAACCGGCAGGCCCGCCGCCGGTCATGATATAAGCGGCGTCAAACCCGCCCTGAAAACCTCCTATGACGCTCATCACAAAAATGAAGAAAGTCGTAGGCGAAAGCATCGGCCAGGTCACCGACCAGAATTTCTGCCAGCCGCTGGCTCCGTCTATATCCGCGGCTTCGTACAGGTCAAGCGGAATTCCCTGCAAGCCCGCAAGGTAAAGTATCATGTTATATCCGCCCACCCCGGTCCATATGCTCATCAACATCAAAGACGGTTTTGACCACGCCGTGCTCGTCAGCCATTCCACCTTGGGTATGCCGATGTAACCTAACATCGTATTCAGCAGGCCGAGGTCGGTGTTATATATCCATCTCCACAAAACATATAACGCTACGCCGGCGCAGATGGAAGGCAGAAAATAAACAGCCCTGAAAAACACTATCCCTTTCAGTTTCTTGTTCATTAAAAGGGCAAGCCCCAGCGAAGCGAACATCCCTATGGGGATAGCCAGCATCATAAATAATGTATTGCCCAAAAACTGCCAGAAATAAGGGTCATTGGCTCCCCATATGTCGTTTGAGAACCCCCAGACGGGAAAAATATTTAAAAGTATTACAATCCCCGGAAGAAAGGCCAGGAAAACATCGGAAGACTTTTCAAACCTGAAATCATAGGCGCGGAAATATGCGCCGAGAAAAGAAAAAAGCATCGCTATAAAAAGAAGCAAAAGCGAAAACCCCAGGAAAGTTCCGGCGTTCAAAATCAGGTTTTCCCTGATAAAATAGCTGTTGTAAGCGCTTCCCGGAAGCATCTCCAGAATTGACATCCATTTGACAAAAAGGCCGGCGGAAACCAGGATCAATATCGCGGGGAGCAAATTAAAAGTTCCTCTGAAAAAATATTTGCCGGTCGCCTGGCGGCAGTGCTGCATCTGTTGGAGGAAAAATCTCAGGACAAGCAGCGCGGATGCGATGAACATCATACAGCAAAAAATCACATCCATTTCAAGCGTCCAGGGAAACCGCAGTCCGCTTTCGGCAATTTCCCTGATATGGAAAAACATCAGTTTGTTAAAATTCTTGAACATAACAAACTTCATGGGTTTTATTATATCCCAGTCGACAAAACCCAGATAAAAAGAAAACAGCACAGGGAAAAAAGTAAAACAAAAGAAACCGAGAAAATTCGGCAGGATAAAAAGATAACCGCTCAGAGATTCCCCGATCCTAAAATTTTTTTTGCTTTTCATAAGAGCCCGCTGAAATTAATCACCTTCGAATTTATAGATTATTTCGTCTGCCCGCCTGAGTCCGAGTTCATCTCTTGCGATCTTCTCCAGATAAACAGGGTCGTTTTCAAGGCCGTCTTTCTCCTGCTTTAACTTAAGGTTTTTCTCCTCAAGAGATGCCACCGTCTCTTTTAACTCTTTTTCCTGCTTTATTAAAGAACTTCTTCCTATCCATTTCGGCACTAAAAGCGCGGCCGCTAACAATACAATAACAATAAATACAGTTGAAATCAATATACTTCTGAGGCGAAGAAGTAAATCCTGCCTCCTCATATCGTTCCCCCGTAACAGGCCGCTTCTCCAAGCTGTTCCTCGATTCTGAGCAGCTGGTTGTACTTGCATATCCTGTCTGTCCTGCATGCCGACCCTGTTTTTATCTGCCCGCAGTTCGTCCCGACAGCGATATCAGCTATCGTGGAGTCTTCCGTTTCGCCGGAACGATGGCTTACGACAGCCGTATAACCCGCTCTTTTAGCCATTTCTATAGCGTCGAGAGTTTCGGAAATGGTGCCTATCTGGTTAACTTTTATCAGTATTGAATTAGCGATATTTTTTTCTATTCCTTCCTGAAGCCTCTTTGTATTTGTCACAAACAGGTCATCTCCCACAAGCTGTTTCTCGCTGCCGAGCTGTTCCGTCAAAAGCTTCCAGCCTGCCCAGTCATCCTCCGCCATGCCGTCTTCAAGAGATATTATCATGGGATATTTCTTTACAAGCCTGACCCAGAAATCAACCATTTCTTCGGAGGAAATTATTTTCCCCGTTGATTTCCAGAATTTATAACCTTTTTTACCTTCTTCGGCCGCATGGTTCCACAATTCGGACGCCGCGGGGTCAAGCGCGATAAAAATATCTTTGCCTATTTTATATCCTGCCCCGTCAACCGCTTCCAGTATAACTTCAACCGCTTCTTCGTTGCTTTTCAGGGAAGGGGCAAAGCCTCCTTCATCGCCGACCGCGGTTGAATATCCTTTTTTCTTCAAAACACTTTTCAGCACATGAAAGACTTCGGCTCCCATCCGCAGGGCTTCCCTGAAACAACAGGCGCCTTTAGGCATAATCATAAATTCCTGAAGATCTACAGGCGCGTCCGAATGCGCGCCTCCGTTAAGAATATTCATCATCGGGACAGGAAGCGTTTTCGCTCCGACCCCGCCTATATATTGGTAAAGAGGAAGTCCTGAAATCGCCGCGGCAGCCTTAAGGCCGGCCATGGAAACGCCAAGCACGGCATTGGCGCCGAGTTTGGCTTTGTTTTCCGTGCCGTCAAGTTCCAGGAGCCTTCTGTCCAGGGAAACCTGATCGGTCGCATCCATCCCGACAACGGCGGGAGCGATTATTTCATTAACATTTTTTACGGCTTTTGACACCCCTTTGCCGGAATATCTTTTTTTATCCCCGTCCCTCAGCTCCACCGCTTCGTGTTCTCCCGTCGAAGCGCCCGAAGGAACAGCCGCGCGGCCTAAAAACCCTCCTTCGAGAGTTACATCGACTTCAACCGTCGGGTTACCTCTCGAATCCAGAATTTCCCGTCCTTTAACACTTAATATTGTCGTCACATCATCCTCCGTTTTAATAGTTCAATAATTTTAATTATTAATTCCTTTTTAACCACAGATAGCACAGATAAATACCATTTTAATATAAAAAATCTTGATAATTTACAAGCTTCCTGTTTCTCTATCTGTGTGTATCTGAGTAATCTGTGGTTGTAATTTTTCTGTTTTTATTATTATAAAATATCTAAATATAGCTTTTACGATTTGTTAATTTTATTTTTATCGTCACTATTTGTCAATACAATTCCCAGATGCCGGAGCAACCCGCGCCGGGAGGATAAATCCGGCGACCCCCTTGACAAAGGCCTCTTCTTGTGTTTCAATGAATCTCCGCTTGTTTTTGTTTCGGATCTTAAATTATGAATAAACTTTTAAAATTTAATGTGGCTTTAACGCTATCCATGTTTCTTACTTCCGGAAACATCACTTCCGGCGAAGGCTCGAACTTTTTCGGCTCGGATGATTTCGCGGGCACAAATTACGACACAAACAAGTGGCACGAACTTTATTCAAGGAACAACGGGGTTCTTTCCCAGGATGACGGGATGTATTATTCCACATCCTCCGCAACTTATGACGGATACGCTTATCATGAATGGAGTTATAATGAAGGCAGTTACAGCGACGGCTGGACGGTGCAGCTTGATGTTTCTGTCCTTTGCTCAACACTTACCGAACTTAATTACGGAGATGAAATATCCTTCGGGCTCGCACTTGAAAACAACTCAGACCCCTATCAGGGCATAGAAATCGGCGGCGACTGGGCCACTCTCGACATCGTAGCCGTATGGATGGGGGAAGGTTTCAATTATGATTTCAGCTTCGAAACATTTACCGACGGCATGCCTGAAGAGGTGTTCATTGAACAATCATATCTTTCTTCCGCGACCATACGCCTGCTTTACGACGCGAATTCGCACACTGTTTTCGCGCAGTACGATAATGACGGCAGATGGGAGACAATTACAGATGATTATGAACGCGGGGACGCAACCTTTACTATAGACGAAACAAACTGGGATATGACTGATTCGGATACATTCGGAGTCGCCATTCTTGGCACTTCCGGCTCGGGGTATTCTCCATTTTCGGTATCTGAAAGCGACAATATCTTCGGCGCAAATTTTTTCGCAGTGCCGGAACCCGGCGTAAACGCGTTATTCGCCTTAGGTATTCCCGCGCTTCTTTTCTTCGGCCGCAAATTTAAACAATAATTTTTCTTCCCTTTTCACGGATATTCCTTTATAATCACTCGAGTTGTTAATTCAAACAGGATAACGGGGCATAATATGAAAAAATACGCTCTTCTTTTTGTGTTTTGCTTATTTTTTTTCCATAGCGCTTTTTCCTCAGCCAATGTTCTGTTAAACAACAGCTTTGAAACTGCCGGAGGGAATGTCGGAGAAAACTGGACACAGTTCGGGGAAGCCTACCGCGTAGCGGAAGGCGGGGCCCATCCCTCTGCCCAGGACGGAAGTTATATGCTTCTGATAAATACCCAGGGAACAGGCGGCGACGGCAACGGCGCCTTCCAGATTTGCAATTGGACGGAGAACACGGATTACACCTTCACGGGATATTACCGGATAGAGGCTGAGCTTCCCGCCGATTATACCACTTTTTTAAAAGTTGAATATTATAATGCCAGCGAAACCTATATCTCGGCGACTGAAGGCGTTAAAATGTCAGCGCTGACCGACGGCTGGACATTTTATGAGTTATCGGGCACAACGCCGGCAAATACAGCTTCTGTAAGGTTCGTGCCTATAATATGGGGCACAACTTCTGAAACTTTACTAAACACTGTTTACTGGGATAACCTTTCCGCGGTTCCCGAACCGGGAGCAATGGGCCTCTTGATTATCCCCGCTTACAAAAAATTCAAAGGAAAAACCGTATGATTAAAAAATTCATATTTTCTTTATTTTTTATTTTATTGCTTATATCCCCTCAAAACGTGTTTGCAAATTTCCTGTTGAACCCGGGATTTGAAGAAGGAACGTGGGCCATAGATGGATTGCCCGATGGCTGGACCGGAAAAAGCGGAGCGGGAACATGGTATCTGGACTGGAAAAAGGACGCGGAGCTGGCCCACAGCGGAAGTAAATATATGTCCCTGGGAGGGCAAGCTGAGGCAGCCGCGTGGATGTGGCAAAGAACAACAACTGTAGTGCCTGACGAACGCATAACCTTCAGCGCGTGGATGAAAACCGACTGGGGAACTCCGACGGGCTATCTTGAAATCAATTTTAAAAATGCATCAGATGAATCGATATATGATTACAAAGTCGAGCTGTTCAGCGAAGTAGTGGAAACATGGACTCTTTATTCCATTTCCTATACAGCGCCAGCGGGAACCGCTTTTGTAGATTTTGTAATGGTCGGGGACGGTGAGGGAATGGTCTGTTTTGACGATGTTTCCGCTGTTCCTGAACCGGGGATTTTTGCCCTGTCCGGAGTTGCTGTGATAGCCCTGGTTCTATCGAAAAAATATCTGTCTGCATAATCATATAACCAATTGATACAAAGCAAGTTGTGTATATAAATTCACCGCGGATTTTTCTCCCGTCCTGACTTGACAACCCCACAAATATATGATATGTTTGTAAGGTATATCGAAACGTGTCACAGATTGCGCGGAATTCATAAGAAGTTCCTTATACCCTACGCCAAAAAAAGACATCTTTGAGAGGAGGAACGGATATGAAAACAGCAATTATAAGTACCCTGGTCCTTGTTCTATTTATCCCTCTTTCAGCTCACGCAAATCTTCTGGTAAACCCGAGTTTTGAATCAGCAGGCGGATGGAGCACATCTTCTTCGGGGAACTGGGAGATGGTTTCTGCCGGCGGCGTCAACCCCGAAACCCCTTATGGAGAGAATATGATGAAATACAGCGCGACCAGCAACACTCTTTATACGGGGTTCTCGCAGGGAATGGATGCCACCCCCAACACCACATATTCCATATCGGGCTATTATAATATACCAACGGAGCTGTGGCATGGCTATCATACATACGCATACGTATATTATATGGCGGAAGGCGGAACAAGCCCGATAAAAATCGAGTCTGTCGGAAGCTTTTCGGAGCCAACTGACGGCTGGGCACTCTTCAACGCAAGCAGCACAGCGCCTGAAGAAGCTGTCCGGGCGGTGCTTACAGTAGCAGTTGGTGTATCGGGAGGCTATCCTGACCCGCTGGGGGAACAGGTTCTCTACTGGGATAACCTTTATTTCGCCAGGGACGAAGTCATACCCGAAGCAAGCAGCATTACATTGCTTTCTATAGGTATCGCGGGCCTGGTTATGTTCAGCAGGATGAAAAGAAGTTAATAATTATATCCGTTCACCCCTCTTTAGGCGGTATCTTAAGATACCGCCTTTTTTTTAACACAATAGTAAAAACTTGTCAGCCAATATATTTAATGCTATAATAATTTCGGGTATATGAATAAGTCTTATGTATTGTTGTGTTCCCTGTTTGCCGGATTATTGCTGTTTGCTTTCTTTTCAGCCGCCGAAGAACGGTCCATATCTATAGAAAGCGTCGGCAAAACCGAAGAGATTTCGGGTGAATTCGAAGAACTGCACTCCTATTTTAAAATAACGCTGAAAAAGAACGTCCCCAAGATAGAAGGCAGAATAAAAATTGTTATATACTTCTTTGAAATACCTAACACTTTGGAAGGCAAAGAGATAGAAAATAAAAACATTGTTCTCGCGGCCCGCCAGGATCTTACGCCTTTTCTACCCTGGGATAAAAATGACAGGCTTTTCATAAGCACCAGTTTTTATCCGGCCACCGGCGCCGGATTTGTCTTTTATGGTTATCTTATAAGGGTTTATGTCGGGGAAAGTCTCGTTGATGAAATATTCGAACCGCAACACCTTAAAAGCAAAGATGTTCTGCAAAACAAGGCCTTTATCTAGGCCGCGGATTTTTTGAATATCCGCGCGGGAAAAAGTATTTTTACCGTCGGGAAAAGCGTTCCGAATCCAAAATGGACACTTGACAATCCGAAAGCTTTCGTGTTATAAATACCCAGTATTTTTTAACATTTTTTTAATATATTGTAACTTAGTTTTCAGCGACTCTGTTTTTTATGCAATCCCTTTTTCGGGGATTGCGAGAGCAAAAAGCCGGGTTGCGCCCGGCGTTTGTATTTTAGAGGAAATAAATATGGTCGAGGATGTAAACAAAGAGGATAGCTATATCCTTAATCATGAGTTTCATAATTCTGAAGGCAATAAGAATGATGAATCCCATGAGCCGTTGGAAAACGCCTTTGACGCGCTGCCTTATCCTTTTTACATAGTGAGTTCTCATAACGGTTATGTAATAAAAGCAAATTCCGCGACCGGGCTGAACGCAGGCGATAAAACATATATAGAATCCGAATTCGAAGATATCCCCGCCATTAAAGAAAATATCAACAGCATTATAAAAGAAGTAAAGGATTCCGGAAAGACCCTGAACCGCGAATTTGCCACAACGGATATAACAGGTGAAAGAAAAGATATAGAAATACACATTTACCCCATCTTTGATGACAACAAGAGGATTTCCCAGATAGCGATATATGTGCTGGATATCACAAAAAGGAAAAAAGCCGAGGCAGAGGTCTTCCAGGAAAAACAGCAAATCGCGGAAATAACAAGAATAGATCCGGTAACCGGGTTTTATAACAAACGATACCTTACGGAAAGGCTTGCCGCGGAGATAAGCCGCGCGCAGAGAAGCGTCCTTCCCATGGCCCTGCTTATTATTGAGGTCGAGAATTTTGACCGGATAAGCAATTCTCACGGGCACACTACGGCAAACACACTGCTGAAAGAAGTCGCCGGCCTGATAAAAGACGAGGGCCGGAAAGAGGATGTCTTTTTCCGCTATAAAGAAGAACGGCTTGCCGCGCTGCTTATAGAAAGCGGTTATGCGGGGGCAAAGAGATTTTCCGAACACATTATAAACAAGATCGGGGCTCATATATTCAATATAAGCGATGAGGAAATCAGGTCTTCTATCAGCGTAGGCGCCGCCTGTTACCCGGAAAGAAGCCTGAAAACCGCCGAAGACCTTTTAAGGGTTTCCGACGCCGCGCTTATTGAAGCAAAGGACTTCGGAAAAGGCAGGGCTGTTTTCTACCAGAATAAAGGAACCCCGATAATAGAGGGTAATTACAAATCCGCAAACATTGAAACATTGAAAAAAACCATTACGGACCTGGGTGACCGCTCAAAAAAAACTATCGTGGAATCAATTTATGATTTTGTTTCCTCTTTTGAGAACAACGAATACATAAACGGGAAAAGCACCGAACAAATATTCACAATAGCGAAAAAAATATCAAACCTGGAAGAAATCTACTCTGTGGCAAGGAATATTGATACCAGAAACCCGTTTGTCGGCGAACACTTTGAATGGATGATAGCGACGATAGAAAGAGTCGCGGATATACTCAAAATAAGCCCCGAAGAAGTGTATGACATAAAAAACGCCGCGGCTTTATACGACATCGGCAAAATATTTATAAGCGACTCAATCCTTCAAAAAAAGTCGCCTCTGACAGTGGAAGAATGCCGGATTATCAAAAAACATCCTCAAATAGCTTTTGATATGGTAAAGGCTTCATCCATGCTGAGCGGCTCACTGCCCAGTATACTGCACCATCATGAGCGTTACAACGGCACCGGTTATCCGAACGGGCTTAAAGGAGAAGAAATACCGATCGGCGCGAGAGTTTTAGCGGTTACCGACGCCTACCAGGCCCTTATCTCGGACCGCCCTTACAGGGAGGCTTTCAACGATGATAAAGCGTTGAACATAGTTGAAAAAGCTGCCGGAACTTATTTCGACCCGAAAGTCGTAAAGGCTTTTGTTGCCAACGTTTCTTAGTTCAATCTTTTCGCGCTGCCGCCCTGTAGATGTCCCTTTTTTTGAGACCTGTGATTTTCGCGGCGATTTTCGCGGCTTTGCTGCCGGAAATGCCCGCTTCATCGCGGATAATCGAAAATATCTTCTCAAAATCATAATCCGTTTTATTCGTTTCGCCGCATGCGCTGACAACCATGGTTATTTCACCGCGGGGCTCGCCCTGAAGTTTTTCCAGTATTTCGGAAAACGTCCCGAATATGCTCTCTTCGTAAATCTTTGTCATCTCCCTGAAAAGACAGGCTTTCCTGTCCCCCATGATATCCCTCATTATCTCAAGCGAATTGCGGACCCTTTTGGGGGACTCATAAAAAATAAGCGTCCTTTTTTCTCCTTTTAAACCGCTCAGATAATCCCTGAGTTTTTTATTGTTTTTAGGCAGGTAACCTTCAAAAGCAAATCTGTCGGATGCTATCCCGGAAGCGGACAGGGCCGCTATTGCGGCGCAGGGCCCCGGCACGGGGATTATTTCCACCGCTTCTTCTCTAAGCATATTTACGAGCCTGTAACCCGGATCGGAAACACACGGCGTCCCGGCTTCGGTTATAAGCGCGGCTTTTCCCGCCGCTTTGACTTTCTGGATTATATAACTGAGTTTCTTCCGCTCATTGCCTTCAAAAAAACTTACGATGCTCTTTCGCGGTATTTTAAATCTTTCCAGTAACAGCCCCGCTGTTCTCGTATCTTCAGCAATGATAAGGCCGGAATCCATGAGGATTTCTATTGCCCGGGGAGCAAGGTCCCCCAGGTTGCCGATGGGCGTTGCCACAACATATAGAACAGGAATCTTCAATTGTTTTGCTGTCCTGCGGGAACGTTCTTCTTATATTTTTCGGCCGCTTTAATTCTTTTTGAAATTGCCGGGTGGCTGTAAAGCAGGAATTCAATTACCCCGTTGGGCTCTTTGTCCGCCAGATTCTGCTCGGCCAGTTTCGTCATGCCCGATATGAACGCGTCCGGTTTGCCTGTTTTTTCAAGGGCAAACCTGTCGGCCTGCCTTTCGAAAAACCGTGAAATTGCGTTAAATGTAGGCATAGACACAAGCTGGATAACATATATCAACAGGGCGATAAGCGGGAATGTGGCGATATTGTAAAATTCAATATCACCATGATATCTCATATCGATAAGTCCCTTGAAAATCATATTTATCAAAGCAAAACTGGCGACATAAAAGATAGCCCCGATATATAAAAATTTGTAGATGTGCCTGAACCGGTGATGGCCGAATTCATGCGCTACTATCGTTTCAATCTCCTCCTCCGAATAATCCTTTAACAGGGTATCTCCCAGGATCACCTTCTTGGTGTTTCCCATACCGGCAAAAGCCGCATTGGCTTTTTTCGTCTTTTCGCTTAATACCCATTCATAAACTCCGAGGACACTGCCTCCCTCTTTTTCAATGAAAGTCTTTATTCTCTTCTCAAGGCTTTCGTTTCCAATCGGTTTCAACTTATAAAAAAGAGGAAGTATCAGCGAAGGATAGACCTTGCTCATGATTACGCTGAACACTATCCACACCACAGCCGTCCATATCCACCAGCTTCCCGGCTGTTTCCATAGAAGAAGATACAGGGCTTCTATAAGAATAAGTTTTGTCAATACGGCAATGATAATTTTTTTTAACTCATCCTTAAACCAGTTAAGCCGGGTAAGATTGGAAAGGGCGTATTTATGCTCTATATGGTAGGAAGCGTAATAATGAAGAGGCATAAACACGGCCCAGTTAATAAAAACAAACGCTGTCAGATAAACTGCGTTCAGTAAAATGAAATGAACTATCTGCCCGTAACTTTCGGGTATATTCTTTTCAATTACCTTCATGAGGTTCAAGGAAAGGGGCGTTATGAAAAAAGAAAGAAGTATGAAAATGGTCAGGATAATATCCGCGAGGAAAACCAGGTTGTTGATTTTCTCGTATTTTTTCGGGTCTCTTTTCATTTCAGCCATTACTTGATATCCTTTGATTATTTAAAAAGCTTTACCGGTTAAAAAATACGAAGCTACTTCCGGATTTATAAACTTATTTTTATTCGGATTCTCTATAATACTCTATTTTATATTCGCGACACCCATCATAATAAATACCATCACAAAAAGCGCCACTGTCTCTATCACTCCCAGCACCATAATATAGTTGCCGAACCCTTTTCCTGTTTCGGCCATCGCGTCGGAAGCCGCGGCTCCGGCCTTCCCCTGCATTAAAGCGCTCATTCCCAAAGCTATGCCGGCAAAAATACCTGCTGACCATAAATACACGCCGGAACCTGCCTTTGCCGACAGGGTGTTCATAACGATAAAACCGTAAATCGTCTGCGACAGGGGCGCGCCGACAAAAACCGTAAGAATAAAAGGCGCCGCTTTGCTTTGCGCAAAACATTTTTTCCATGCTCCGACCGCCGCCATCCCGGCAGCGCCCGTTCCCAATGCGGAACCTATTGCAGCCAATGCCAGCGCCGCAGAAAAACCCAAATCCTGAAACTGCGATAAAATATTCCCGGCCATTATTCTCTTCCTCCTCTTTCAAGATTATTTTTTATTAAATCCGCCCTCTTTCCCTTAAAAGGATTATACTCTATTCCCGACCACTCCATATTCAAATGGTTTGAAAATTCCAAAACATTCAGTCTCACGCCGTGCACAAGCACAGCCATGGCGCCCAACACAATATTAAGCCCGTGTCCTATCAGAAGAACCAGCACAGTCGCCAGGCCTGTTGCCGCCGAAGACCAGCCGAAACCTTCCGCCATCTGGTTAAAAGCATCCGCAATAGCGACCGAAGCCATCCCGACAGCGAAAAGCCTTATGTAAGAAACTACGTCGGAAAAACTGCCTATAATACTTAAAAACGTGGTGATAAGCCTCGGGAAAAGGTCCTTGAAAAAACTTTTGAACGGGACGGTAAAAAACAACACCGCGGATATCCCGCACGCAAAGAGCCACCCCGCAAAAACAGGGAACTCCGTGCCGACAATAAATGTCCTCGCAAGACAGAAGGCCCCCCATATTACAGAAATCCAGCCTAAATCCGCGATAAAAACAACCGACGGCATCTTTCTCGCCGCCTGCCATGCATGAGCTATGGTAAGCTGCACAGCCCCGATTATAAAACATAATTCTTTCATATTGGAATCCACCGTCAACCAGGGCATCAGCGGTTTAAATGTCTGTTTTATCCAGACCTGCCCGAAAACAGTGCCTGTCAAAACTCCCCAGATAATCGTCGCAATGCTCAAAACATACATCAGGAACAAAGGGGTCTTATCCTTCATCTTATTTCCCGATTTAACGCTTAAGAAAATTACGGCGGCCAGTATCAAAGCGCCGTAACCCGCATCCCCGATAAGCATCGCGAAAAATACGGAGAAAAATAAAAGGAAAACCACGCTTATATCCACTTCCCTGTATCCGGGCACTGTCTTTATTATGTTGAAAACCGGACTGATAATCTCAATCCATTTCGGATTTTTTATAAGTGTGGGGACATTGTCGCCGGCGGCCGGGTCTTCCGCCAGGACCGCCCAGTTGTTCTCATCCGCGGCATTTTCCAGGGCGCCGACCTTATCGAAGGGACAGTATCCTTTTAAATAAGAGAGCTCGCCCTGACTGCCCATCCCGGCGCTGGCTTTCTCGAATTCTATTTCTTTTTCCAGGTGTTCAAGCATCATCTTGAGTTCTTTTCTGTACCGGGCATAATCTTCAAGGCTTCTGTTTGTTTCCCCGAGCCTGTCTTCGATCTCCTTTTTTTCCGCTTTCACTTCGGAAAGCCTTCTGTCCGGCAAGGCCGCCGTTTTAAAAGAAAATTCCCGTTCTTCGCCGGAAATAAGCGCGCATCGCGCCAGGCCGCTGCTTTTGGAAATAATCTCGGCAAAAATATCAGGGGGAAGAGAATTGAATTCTTTTACCGGCAGTTCGGCGAGATAAACATACACATCTTTTGACCTGAGCCTTCTTATAAGGGAAATATCAAAATCCCCCCAGTCATCCCATGTATCTATGTGCCTTTGCAGTTTTACGGATTTTTCCGCGAGCTTGCTCCTGTAATCCCTTAAATCCAGAATCTCGTTGATTATTTTCCCCCAGTCCTCAATGTTTTCCCGTGAGGAGGGTTCCGCCGCGGGGGGAAGGATTTCTATCGCCCTCGATATCATATACATATCTTTTTGGACTTCATCAACCGCCTGGCTGTGCGGAGATTCAACATTTTCCACATGGACCAGACCCAGAGAAGAAAGCCGCTCCAGAGCATCCGATGTGTCTTTGCTCTGCACAACAATATTAACTTTTTTCATCGGGACAATCATTCAACAATCTCCGGGCTCCGCTGTCAGGCGGCCTGCAGCACCTTTTCTATTTTTTTCTTCGCTATCTTGCTTCTTCCGACCGCGTTGGTTTCCTGGTCTCCTATATATATCCTTATTCTCTTTATATTTCCCCTGCATTCGGGTATCTTGATTTTTTCAAAAAGATTCACTCTCTGCATTGTAGTTTTCAGTTCCCTGCTCAATAATTCATACTGTTTTTTCACAACATTATTTTCCGCAAGCAGTTCCGCCAGCTTTCTGATCTGCTCTATGGCGGAATCCACCCACAGGGGCGTGACAAAAAGGTCGTATTCCGTATTGGGGAAATCAACGCCTTTGAAAACAGGTATGCTTACTCCGGCGATATTCCCGGTGGATGTGATGATATCCCGGGGCCTTACCCATTCGGAAAGGTCTATTCCGGGTTCCGCAAGAATGCCTATCCATCCCACCATATCTTTTTTAATTTCTTCTATCTCTTCGCGCTGTTTGCTGAGTTTGGCTTCGGTCTTTCTTACTTCCACCTGTAACTGCTGCTGTTTTAACTGAAGCGTCGGCAAATACCTCTGGAATTGGCCGAGAGAATCTCTCTGGCTTTTTAATTCGCCCTTTGTAAATTTGATTTTTTTCTTCGCCATTTATCCGGTATTTCTTTTTTTATCTTCTAACTGTTTATGCTCTTATTCCTGTTTGTTAAGATCCTCAACTGTTTTTGGCCCTTCTTCCTGTTCTTCTTCTGTTTCATCCGCCCGGTTTTCCTGCTCCGCGGCGGGTTTTTCTTTAGGCCAGAATTTATCCGACATCTCCGTTTTCACTCCGGTTTCTTCAGGAGAAAAACATTCAGCCATTATTTCCCAGCCCAGGTCAAGGGCTTTCTCAAGAGGGATGTTTACCTTAAGAGACATGAGTTTGTCTTCAAACAGGTTCCCGTACCTGAGCAGTTTTTCATCCCATTTGCTCACCTGGAAACCCATGGCGAGTTTTTCTTTTGTATCCTTGAAATCGGCGTACAGCTGTATCATTGTATCCATAACGGTCCTGTGGTCTTCCCTTGTTTTTCCGTTAACCTGCTGTTTAAGCCTGCTTAACGAACCGAAAGGTTCGATTCTTCCGTTCCTGAGATAGAACTGGCCTTCCGTAATGTATCCTGTATTGTCCGGCACGGGATGAGTTACATCGTCTCCGGGCATAGTGGTAACCGCCAGCACGGTTATTGAACCCGCGTCGGAAAAATCAACCGCCTTTTCATACCTCGAGGCAAGCTGGCTGTACAGGTCTCCGGGGTAACCTCTGTTGGAAGGTATCTGTTCCATCGTAATCGCTACTTCTTTCAGGGCATCGGCAAAATTCGTCATATCCGTCAAAAGGACAAGAACATCTTTGCCTTTAATGGCAAATTGTTCCGCGACCGCAAGGCACATATCGGGAACCATAATACATTCCACCGTAGGGTCTGACGCGGTATGGATAAATAATATTGAACGCGACAGCGCCCCGTGTTCTTCGAGCGTATCCCTGAAAAAAAGAAAATCGTCATATTTCAGCCCTAAACCCCCGAGTATTATCACATCAACTTCCGCCTGCATGGCTATTCTGGAAAGAAGCTCATTGTAAGGTTCTCCCGCGACAGAGAAAATCGGAAGTTTCTGTGATACTACAAGGGAATTAAAAACATCTATCATCGGGATTCCCGTCCTGACCATCCTGTCGGGAATAATCCTTTTTGAGGGATTGACGGAAGGGCCGCCGATTTCAACCATGCTGTCGGCAAGCGAAGGCCCGTTGTCCCTCGGGATTCCGCTGCCGTCAAAAATCCTGCCCATTAAATCATCCGAGAAAGAAACCTGCATCCTGTGTCCCAGAAACCTCACTTCATCGCCGGTAGACACTCCCCTGCTTCCCGCGAATACCTGGAGAGAGACTTTATTGCCGTCAAGCTTTATCACCTGGGCAAGCGATTTTCCTCTCGAAGTATTTATTTCGGCAAGCTCCTGATTGCCTACTCCCTCCGCTTCAACGGTTATAACATCCCCGACTATCTGCAGTATTCTGCTGTATACTTTACGCATAATTTATCCCTTATCTTTTATCTGCTTTTTAACTTTCTCTTTCAGGGTTTTCTCCCGGTTTTTAAATGCGTCGCTTTCCCACGGGTCTGAATTCCAGTTTTTAAACTCCTGTCTCAGCCCGTGGAAAAAATGCCTTGCCTCGTCTTTTGTGCCGAAATCAAATTCCGATTTCAGAATTTCATGCAGGACACCGAAGACATATTCCTGCCTTTCCGCCGGCGTCGCCCCGTCAACTTCATCAAAAGCATTTTGCTGCAGATAAACATCGTCGATAAATTCGCCTTTAAGGTATTCCGTATAATCTTCCATCGCGGTGCCTTCTTCGCCTACGACTTTCATCATCTGTTCGACTTCTGCGCTTTTACGCAAAACATATTTTACGTATTCGACATGTTCCCGGTTAACAACACTTTTATATTTACTCCACGAATCGAGAGGGTCTATCGCGGGGTATTTCCGCGCATCGGACCTCTCGCGGGATAAACCGAGAAACGCGCCCACAACTTTCAGCGTCGCCTGTGTCACGGGCTCTTCAAAATTGCCGCCCGCCGGGCTCACAGTCCCGCCGATAGTGACCGAACCGATCTTGCCGTTATTAAGACGGACATTCCCTGCTCTCTCATAAAACGAAGCTATACGCGATTCCAGATAAGCGGGGAACGCTTCTTCCCCGGGGATCTCTTCAAGTCTCCCCGACATTTCTCTCATAGCCTGCGCCCAGCGCGATGTGGAATCCGGAAGCAGAAGGACATTTAAACCCATCTGACGGTAATATTCCGCAATCGTCACCGCGGTATAAACACTTGATTCCCTTGCGGCAACGGGCATCGAGCTTGTATTACATATAATTATAGTTCTCTCCATCAAAGACTTTCCCGTTCTCGGGTCTTTGAGTTCCGGGAATTCACGCAGGGTTTCGACAACTTCTCCCGCTCTTTCGCCGCATGCGGCAATAATCACTATATCCACTTCCGCATGTCTGCTTGTAATCTGCTGGAGAACCGTTTTCCCCGCTCCGAAAGGCCCGGGGATACAATAAGTCCCTCCTCTGGCAACAGGCACCAGTGTATCAATAATCCTGACTTTGGTAATAAGAGGATCCGCCGGTTTTAACTTTTCGCTGTATGCTTTGATAGGCAGTTTAACCGGCCATGTCTGAATCATGGAAACTTTCTCGATATTTCCCTTTTTATCTTTGAGTTCCGCAATTGTATCTTTTCCCGCATAGCCGCCTTTTGGGGCCATTTTCACTATCTCATACTCGTCCCTAAGCGAAAAAGGGGCCATTATGAAGTGCTTGAAGATTCCTTCGGGCACCGAGCCGAGGAAATCCCCGGCTTTGACTTTGTCGCCTTTCTTCGCTTCGGGAGTAAATTCCCATTTCTGTTCATAAGAAAGGGCGTTTAAATAAACTCCCCTCTTTAAAAAATAGCCGCATTTTTCCGCGACCTGAGGAAGGGGGTTTTGAAGCCCGTCGTAAATCTGCGTCAAAAGCCCCGGGCCGAGCTCAACAGACAGGAGTTCTCCGGAAAACTCAACTCTATCCCCGACTTTTAAGCCCTCGGTATTCTCGTACACCTGCAGGTCCGCTTTCCGGCCTCTCACTCTTATTACTTCGGATTTTAATTTCTCTTCTCCCGTAACAGCATACGCGACTTCGTTTTGAAGGACATAATCTTCAAATTCAGTTACTATCATGTTGCCGTTTATGCCGGATATTTTCCCTGTTCTGTCACTCATTCCTTAAGCTCCTTCCGGGGCTGTAAAAGCTCTATCGCTATTTTTCTGCCTTTTTCGGCTTTGATATTATCCCATTTATTTAAAATCTGGATTTTCAGAAAATAGATAATAAGAAAATGCAAATCGAAAAAATGCTGTTTTTCTATTTCCTCAAGTTTTTCCCATCGCGCCGTATCAATCCTTTTTTCGACTTCAAGCGGCGTCTCTTCTCCCGCGGCTTCTGCTACCATCGCCGCGATAAACGGGTCGGGAACATATTCGCCCCGGAAATAAGCATGGCCGTCTTTGCCCAATTTCTTCGCCCTTATATTAACAAGCTCATTCCTCAAAGATATCTCGAAATGTTTCCATGTTTCGAGAGCTTTTTGGGTTGTTTTCCTTTCTTCGGACGGAGTAAGCGAAGAGTTGTTAAGCGCAAAAAAGTCTTTTCCGGAAAGATGCCGGGCGGTGTAGTCTAAAAATTGGTCATTGGACATCGGAGGTTTCGTCCCGAAAGAGAGCATCGGCAAAGAAGCGCATAAATAGTAATAATTACGATTCACAAAAAATTCCCCCGCTTATTTTTTCTTTCCGGTTCTGCCGATAATCTCTCTTATCTGCGGGCTTATATAAGCTGACAGGCATTCGGTGATACTCTCATCCGAAAAATCAAAATGAGACTGCCCGCCGTCAAAACTTATCGTGAAACCCGCATCTAAGTTTTTAACGGGTTTTATTTCCGCTTTCTGCTTCAATTTACTTTTGAATAATTCAATCAGTCCTTTTTCTATGTCTTTGGCTTCTTTTGCGTTCACGCTGATTTGCACCTTCGATATTTCCCCGCCGCTTTTTACAAAAGATGAAGCCGCGTCTATTATTATTTTCTGTATCACATCCTTGTCCATCGCCTTTGATACTTCTTCTTTCAGCACGCTGTTGAAAAGGTTTATTATCTCCTCTTTCAGGGAGAGCATCACGTTTCGGAATGCCTGGTCTATCGCTTTTTTTGCGTTTTCGCTGATGCGGCCGGCTTCTTTTTCAGCGCTTTCCTTTATTTCCGCGGCTTTCTGCTGAGCCGAAACCAGCACCTGTTTTGCTTCTCCCTCGGCATCGGAAATGATTTTGTCGGCTTTTTCCTGCGCGGATTTGATACCTTCGCGGTTAATCTTGTCTAAAAGGCTTTGCAGTTTTTCTGTCATAACGGGTACTCCTGTTTATATACCTACCGGAATGAAACATCTATATTACTTTCCAACATCAAAAAATTCAAGTATTCTGTCAAGTTCATCAAGGGAATAATATTCGATTTCTATTCTGCCTTTATTTTTCCTGTCTTTAATTTTCACTTTTGTCTTTAATGTTTCCCGAAGCCTGTCCTCCAGATGTTTTATATGAGATGGAGTTTCTTTCGATATCTTTCCCTTCGCAACACCCGGCGCCTGAGACTTTTCACTGATGAATTCTTCCAGTTGCCTGACAGACATGCCTTCTTTAACCGCTTTTTCTCCCGTTTCAATCTGCCTCTGCGGATTTTTGATACCCAAAATCACCTTTGCGTGGCCCGGCGACAATTCCCCCTCTTCAATATATTTTCTCAATTTAACAGGCAGAGAAAGTAATCTTAAAATATTTGCCACAGTAGCTCTGTTTTTCCCAACCTTTTGTGCCACAAGGTCTTGCGTTAATCCAAAGCTATCCATAAGTTTCTTGTACCCTTCGGCTTCCTCTATGGGATTTAAATCCTCCCTTTGCAGGTTTTCTATCAATGCCAGCTCAAGGGATTCTTCATTGTTTGCGGTTTTCACGATAGCAAATATTTTATCCATATTGAGCTGTTTCGCCGCCCGGTATCTTCGCTCGCCCGCTATCAACTCATATCCGTCTCCGGCTTTTCTCACGGTTACAGGATTGAGAATCCCCTTTTCCTTTATGGAATCCACAAGCTCTGTAAATCTTTTCTGGTCAAATTTTCTTCTCGGCTGATACACATTTGCTTTGATTTTTTCCACAGGGATATGCACAACCTGTTCCGAGGTTTCTACAGGGTGTTGAATTATTGCTCCCAGTCCTTTACCCAACGCTTTCTTGGCCAAGTTCAGCCTCCTTGTTTTTTGTAACTATTTCCTGCGCAAGGGATAAGTAATTCTCAGCCCCTGCCGAAGTTATATCATAATAAACAATTGGCTTGCCGAAACCGGGGGCCTCGCTAAGACGGATATTTCTAAAAATTATAGTTTTAAACACTTTATCCCCAAAGTGATTTTTCACTTCGTCAACTACCTGTTTTGCCAGGTTTGTGCGAAGATCGCCCATTGTCATAACAAGACCTTCGACTTCCAGGTTTGTATTCATTTGTTTTTGAACCAGCTCAACTGTTTTCATTAATTGAATAAGTCCCTCCAGCGCATAATAATCACACTGTATCGGTATAAGAACCGAATCTGCGGCGCATAAGGCATTCATTGTGAGCTGCCCCAGAGAAGGAGGACAATCAATAATAATATAATTGTAATTGTTTTTCAGGGGAACTAATTCGCTCTTAAGCTGATAATGCCTGTTATCCAGCTCAAGAAGTTCCACTTCCGCTCCGGCAAGATCAGGGGTCGACGGAATAACATCGAGATTTTCAAATTCCGTGTGCATTATAACGCCCACCAGGGGTCTGTGTCCTATTATAGCCTTATAAATTCCTTCATTTACCTGAGATTTATCTATACCGACACCGCTTGTCGCATTGCTTTGAGGATCTAAATCAACCAGAAGAACTTTTTGCCCGGACTTGCCGAGACACGCGCTCAGGTTTACCGCGGTAGTTGTTTTGCCCACGCCGCCCTTTTGATTGACGACAGTGATTATTTTACCCATAAATCTGTCCTTTTCAATATGTGAAAAATAAAATGTTCTACGTAGAACAAAAAAATATCACAATTAAAAATGCATATCAACAGAAAAGTGATTTCGTTCGGGAAAATGATCAGATTGTTCCACGTGGAACAATTATCCGGCGCGCTCTTTTCCCTTGCCATGAATGCCGGCAGGCCAGTTCTCTGTTAATATTCCGGACTATTTCCGATTTCTGCAGTGTCCAGTCGGGGGCAATCAGCCTTTCTTTCCTGCAATCACCCATTAGCCTGTGGATTATGATATCCGGTCTTATTCTTTCTAAAAAATTTGCGGCCTCCTTAATATACGCATCTTTGGTTATCAGGCTTATTTCTTCCCCGGCATACAATTTTTCGAGTTCTGTATTCTTCGCTATATATAAATGGTGTATTTTCACTCCTTTAACGGGCAATGATGATATAAAGTCCGCTGTATTGGCATAATCTTCCGGACTTTCTCCGGGCAGGCCTAATATTATGTGCGCGCAAACTTTAATCCCTGCTTTATCCGAGGCTATCACAGCTTTTTCAAAATCTTTCCTGCTGTGTCCCCTGTTTATTCTTTTCAATGTCGCATCGTTTGAACTCTGCAGGCCTAATTCAAGCCACACTTCTTTCCCGCCGGATATTTCTGCTATAAGCATAATCTTCTCTTCGTCCAGGCAATCCGGGCGGGTTCCAATAGAAATGCCTATGATCCTTTTGTCCAAAAATACGCTTTTATAGATTGTGTCTAGTATTTTTATACCGGCATACGTATTTGTAAAGGGTTGGAAATAAACGAGATAATACTCATTATCCTTTGCTTTTGATTCAATGTATTTGTTGACCTGTTCCCATACGGGGAGTTTCCTGGAAATATCGTCAGCCCCTGATCCTTTCTCGTCGCAAAAGATACATCCTTTTTGCGATAACTTGCCATCCCTGTTCGGGCAGGTAAAACCGGCATCTACACATATTTTTCTGACCTTTTTCCCATAAAGGCCTTTAAAATATGTGTTAAGTGAATAGTATCTTTCGCTCATTGTTGTTTGCCTGTTCTAATATTTAGCGGTTCCTTCTTTCCTTAAGTGTATCATAATAATGGAGATATCCGCGGGGCTCACCCCTGATATTCTTGATGCCTGGCCTAATGTCGCAGGCATAATTGCGGAAAGCTTTTCTATGCTTTCCTTTTTTAGGGCGGCAATCTTTCTGTAATTAAAATCCGCGGGTATTTTAAAATCTTCCATTTTTTTAAACATTTCTATCTGCTTTAATTGTTTTTCAATATAGCCTTCGTATTTTAAATCTATAATTACCTGAGAGAGAATGGGTTCTGTAATATTATGCGCAGCCTCAGGTTTCCCCTCCCGCAGTATTTCAAAATAATCCTTTCCGCTTTTAATGTTTGCCAAAAGTTTTTTATTTCTTTTAATTCCGGCTTTTTCTTCTTCAATCCTTTCCCTTTTTCTCCTTAATAAGGATATTTCTTTATCTGTTATTGTGCCTGCCTTGTATCCATATTCCATCAGCCGTAGATCGGCGTTATCCTGGCGTAAAATCAACCTGTATTCGGCTCTGGAAGTAAACATCCTGTAAGGTTCTTCTGTGCCCTTAGTTACAAGATCATCTATCAACACTCCTATATATGCATCGGAACGCTTCAGGATAAAAGGATCCCTGTGTTCGATGTTCAATACAGCATTTATTCCCGCAATCAAACCTTGCGCCGCGGCTTCTTCATAGCCGGAAGTCCCGTTTATCTGTCCGGCAAGGAATAAATTTCTGATTTTCTTCACTTCAAGCGTGGCGCAAAGCTGAGTAGGATATATAAAATCATATTCTATGGCATATGCAGGACGAATTATCACAGCCTTCTCTAATCCCGGGATTGAATGGACCATATCGAGCTGTAAAATTTCCGGCAGGCTTGTCGAAAGGCCATTCAGATAAACTTCATCTGTGCTTAATCCCTCGGGCTCGATGAATACCTGGTGCGATTCCTTATCCGGGAATTTAGTAAATTTATCTTCTATGGACGGACAATATCTTACTCCCCTGCCTGTTATTTTCCCGGAGTACATAGCCGTTTTTTTTATGTTTTGCGTAAGTATTTTTTTTGTATCAGCTGTGGTCTTTGTTATATAACAATCTATGGTAGAATATGTTAGAAATGGAACTCTGAAAGAAAAACCCTGGGGGACTTCGCTCGGCTCGACAAGGCATCTGCTGTAATCGATGGTGTCTTTTTTGACGCGCGGAGGTGTTCCTGTTTTTAGCCTTCCTAATTCAAGCCCGGCTTTCTTTAAACTTTCTGATAAGCCGGTGGATGTTTCTTCTCCCGCCCTGCCGCCGGGAAATGATTTGTCTCCAATGTGAATCATCCCGTTCAAAAAAGTGCCTGTTGCCACAATTACAGCGCCCGCAAGGTAAACATCGCCTTTTGCGGTTCTCACACCCTTAACGCTTCCGTCTTCTATTATCAGTTCCTCTGCAACGGCTTCCGTCAAACTTATTCTTTTGTTATCTGAAAGCGTTTTCTCCATTATATATGAATATTTCTGCTTATCTATCTGCGCCCTGGGAGACCATACGGAGGGGCCTTTTTTCCTGTTAAGCATTTTATAATGTATGGCGCTTTTATCCGTAATTATACCCATTATGCCGCCTAAACTGTCTATTTCCCTCACCAAATGCCCTTTTGCAAGACCTCCGATTGCAGGGTTGCACGACATTTTCGCAAGGTTTTTGACTGACATCGTAAGTAATGCCGCCGTTTTTCCCATTTGCGCGATAATATTCGCGGCTTCGCAGCCCGCATGACCGCCGCCTATTACAATTACATCATATTTCAATGTTTTTTCCATTTTTAACTCATATTATAATGATTATGCCTATGTTTTCATAAAAATATGCTATGTTTTGCGTATTTTATAGCTATTTTCAGATTTTTTATCTATAATTACGCTGTCCTATAAATATATCATCCGTTTACAAAATTATATCAAACCCCCGGATTTTTCGCCAAAACTTGCTCTTTTTTTATAAAATAGAGGCATATTTTATAATATTTTGACGACTTTCACTATAATAGTTTGGCTTTTTTGCGAGAAAGAATGATTATTTCCCGACACAAAATTTTGAAAAGATCCTGTCCAGAACAGAATCGTCCGCTTCTCTGCCTGTGAGCCGGTCTATTGCCTTTAATGCTTCGTTCAGCTCGATTGATATAATGTCTTCCGGAATTCCTTCTTTAAGCGCGTTACTCGCGCCGGTTAAGGCTGTTAAGGCGCTTTCCAGTATGTTAATTTGCCTGGAATTTGAAATAAACACATTGTCAATATCAAAATCTCTGTCTTCCATCAGAAGCTTGTATATTGTTTGTTTTACTTTTTCTGTGTTCCGCTGTTTTTTCGCGGATATTTCCACTGCGGGCCAACCGGGCAGTTTTTCTGTAATATCAGGGGTTTCAAGCCTCTGTTTTAAATCTCTTTTGTTGAAAACTATTATTCCCTTCTTATTTTTAATATACCTTATCGTTTTTTTGTCATCCGGGCTGAATTTTCTCGCCAGGTCAAAAACCGCAAGGACAACATCTGTGGTTTTAACCTTCTCTCTCGTCTTTTTCTGACCAAGCTCTTCCACTTTGCCGGAATGAATCCTTATCCCGGCAGTATCTGCTATAACAACGGGTATACCGCAAATATTTATAACCTCTTCAATCACATCTCTTGTTGTCCCGGGTACGGATGTGACTATAATTTTTTTATTATCCATCAGAAGATTGGCAAGGCTCGATTTTCCGGCATTTGTCTTTCCTACAATCGTTATGTGGATACCGTTTCTGAATATTCTTGCCTTTTTCGCGCTGTCAATGGTATTTTCAAGCGCTTTCCGCACGTTGTCCAGGCTGGCTGAGATCATTGATGCCGGTTTCGTGGCTAAATTCTGGTCGGAAAAATCAAGATTTGCTTCAATATGGCACAGGCAATCCACTATTCTATCCCTGATATCCATAATTTTCTTCACACCGGACGGTTTTAGCTGTCGGATAGCAATTTGCGCCGCCTGCTCTGTTTTTGCCCGGATCAAATCAACAACTGCTTCAGCCTGAGAAAGCTGCATTTTACCGTTTAAAAAAGCTCTTTTGGTAAATTCACCAGGTTCTGCCAGGCGCGCCCCAAGTTCAATCACAGTGTCCAGTATCCTGTTCAATATCAGCCAGCCTCCATGGCAATTTATTTCTATGACATCTTCCCCCGTATAGGTGTGCGGAGCTTTCATAATAGAAACAATTACCTGATCTAATTCCTGGGACCGGAAGGATAAGGCGCCTAAATGAAGGGTGTAAGAGGTTGCTTTTTTCCAGCTTTTTGGATTGAGAGGTTTGAATATCCCGGATACAATCTTGCCGGCATCGGGACCGCTTAATCTTATTATCCCTATTGCCCCTTCTCCGGGCGGAGTTGAAATTGCCGCAATTGTATCGCTTTTATACATACTGCTCTAACTTTTATTACTTGCTTTTTTAACCACAGATGTTCACGGACACACATAGATAGAAAGACAAAAAACATAGTTAAATTAAAAATCTCTAATGCCCCGTATTAACATGGCTAACCCCTTCAGGCTGTTGGTCATGCGGCCACTTCCTTCGGTTTCCCGTTCCAGGTCTTTCCTTCTTCAACATTATGATAAATCTGCTGGATGATTGAAAGTAAATTGCTGATCAGCCAATAAAGAACCAGCCCTGACGGGAAAGAAAGAAAGATAAATGTAAATACCAGCGGCATTATCATCATCGCCTTTGCCTGGGTAGGATCCATGCTTGTGCCCGAAAGTTTCTGCTGGAGGAACATTGTCGCGCCCATCAGTACCGGAAGTATATAGGTCGGGTCTTTTATCGACAGGTCTGTAATCCACAGGGCGGCGCTCCCCAGGGATGCGGGAAGATTCAGGTGCAAATTGATAAAAGAGGCGCCTCTTAGTTCAACAGCCCTGTAAATCACAATATAAAACGCTATAAAAATCGGCATCTGGGCAAGCATCGGAAGACAACCGCCCATCGGATTAACTTTATGTTTCTTATACAGTTCCATCGTTTCCTGATTAAGTTTTTGCGGGTTGTCTTTATGTTTGGCCTTGATTGCCTGTATTTTGGGCGCCAGGTCCTGCATTTTCCTCATTGATTTAAACTGCGCTCTCATAGCAGGATAAGTGATGACTTTGGTTAAAATTGTCACCAGTATTATAGAAATTCCGTAATTATGGAAAAATTTATTGAAAAAGTTTAACAGCAAAAGCAGTATATTGCACATCCACGGGAACCATAAATCAGCCCTGAAAAAAAAGGTCCATCCGGAAAAAACAAGCTCTTCGGCTCCGACATTGAGCTTTTTCAGGGCATTGTATTCCTTGGCCCCCATGTAAAGTTTCATTTTGTACAATCTTTTTTCGTTCGCCTGGAGCGTTCCCCCCGTATAAATAACGCCTACCTGGCTTTGGTCTTTATCTAATGGCCTGCTGATATAACCCTGGGATGTGGATTCAGGTATTATTATGGCTATGAAATAACGGTCCTGAATGCCCGCAAAGTTTACAATCCCCTGTTTTACGTTGTCTCCCGTATCTTTGGTGAACGGTTTGCTGTCTATTCTGGCCACTCCGCCTCTTTTTATCCTCACAAGCTTTTCCGCTTTCGGATCGCTTGTGCTGCCCAGGCCTTTGGGCCATATAACTGTCGGCCCTTCTATATCAACATCTTTTATGCCTTCGTTTTTCAGCGTGATTTCAACATCCAGAACGCTTGCGTTCTCTTTGTTCAGGCTGTATTTTTTTGTTAATATTATTCCGCCTTTAACTAATTTTTGGAATATTACCTCTTCGTCCTCCTGTTTCAATATTTTCCATGCGCCATAGGTCTCATCGTTGTAACTGCCGTCTAATTTGAAGGTTACGGCCAAAGGACAATCCGAGCCTTGCTCCGGAATAATCAGATTCACGGGGGTTTTGTCGTCTGGATTAAGGGGCTCTGAAAGATAGTTTTTAATATAAGCGGCTTTTATGGAAGCGCCGAATGTGGAAAGAGTAAGCTGGACATCTTCGTTGTCCAACAAAACAGTTTTCTCCTTTTCTCCCGACAGGTATTCGCTTGTCTTGATTGAGGCGGTCTCGGCAACAGAGGCTATCTTTTGTTCTTCAACCGAAACATTCTGCGGTTGCGGCTCCGCAATATCACCCGTTTTTTTCGGCTGCATAAACTGGAACACAAAAAGCACGGCCATACTCAGAATAACTGCAAGCAAGAGTCTTTTTTCCATTATCTCTCTCCAAATCTTTTTTCCATTATTGCCTTAACCTCGCTGAACCATCCGTTTTTCGCGCTGTTTATTCTTACTATTATATCCAATCCGGTATATCTGTCTTTGTTTTTCCTGAAAAATTCTCTGATTTGCCTCTTGGTTTTGTTTCTTATGACAGCATTCCCTGCTTTTGCCGGGATAATTATCCCTAAACGAGGAGTGTGTATGCCGTTATCTGCAAAATATATTTTTGCCGACGTTGTTGAAATGATTTTTCCATTATTAAGAATGGATCTGAAGCGCTCGGAACCGCTTAACCTATTTATCTTTTTAAAGTCCTGTTTCATGGTTTAACTGTTAAACAGAGACCTTTTTTCTTCCCTTTTTCCTTCTGTTTTTTAAAATCTGCCTTCCGTTTTTCGTGCTCATTCTTTTTCTGAAGCCATGAGTTCTTTTTTTCTTTATTTTTGAAGGCTGATACGTCCTTTTCATTTTTAACCCCCTTATGAAAATTTAGGTTCTGCGAATTATACTTTTCACATAGATTACTGTCAAGAACTATATGCCTGCCGGTAACCCCCTGCTTTACCCGCTCCGGCATTAAAATATAGGTCTCGATTGCGCGTCCCGGCATAGTTAGCCACATATGATATTACAATTGCTTCATTTTGGAGCATCGCCTGTTTCCAAATTTCGCCTGAAATGCCGAAAAGACGCCATGGTGATAACTATGGAGCATTAGGTTCTTTCGTCGACAAAAAGAAGGCTCTCGTCGGTAAAAATCAGATGTTTCACGCATATTTTAATGCTGTTAAAAAGCTGTGGAAAAGGTGTTAATTCAGGTTATTTTTTGATGTTTTGACATTTTTTTCCGGATTTTCTTTTTTATGACGAGAAACCTTTTATCGCAAATGGAACCCAAAACCACTTATCCACAGGTTGTTTATATATATAATATATTGCAACACAATATGTTATGTAATACGCATACGCTTTTTCCACTTCACCTGCTTAGTAAACTATAACCTTGACAAAATATATTGGTATTGCCATAATCCCATAGTTTTTGGAAAAATGGCTGTCTATTCGTTTGGGGAAATCTTGTGGATAACCGCTAATTATCAATTGTTACTAAAGGGTTACAAACATGGACGCTTTGTGGCGTAGAATTTGCAAAGAAATGGAGCACGAGCTTCCGGATCACGCATATGACGACTGGATAAAACCCCTCAAACCGGTTTCTTTAAATAATAAGAAGCTTATACTTTCATCTCCGATAAAATTCCACGCGAATTGGGTTAAAGATCACTATCTTCCTGTGTTAAAAGAACTTGCAAAGAAGTGTTCCGGTAACGACATTGAAATTGAATTTACGCTGTCCGACAGAAAAGACTCGTATTTTAAGGAAAATGACCATAAAAAGAAACTTGTTCCTTTATTTGTAAGTAAAAATAGGGATTTCGAGACGAATATTCATGAATCTTTTACATTCGAGAGTTTCGTCGTTGGCGAAAGTAACCGGCTTGCGCATGCGGTATGCACAGCGGTAGCGCAGTCTCCCGGAACGGCCTACAACCCTCTTTTTATATATGGAACGGTGGGCCTCGGAAAAACACATCTTCTTCACGCGATAGGGAATGCCGTTCTGAAAAACAAGAAACGGGCGCGCGTATATTATACTCCCAGTGAAAACTTCGGGAACGAGATGATAGAAGCTATTCAGGGAAAAACAATGGATAAATTCAGGGATAAATACAGAAAAATCGATGTCCTGCTGATAGATGACGTGCAGTTTCTCGGCGGAAAAGAGATGATGCAGGAAGAATTTTTCCATACTTTCAACGCGCTTTATGACGCAAGCAAACAGATAGTCATATCAAGTGACAGGCCGCCCACAGAAATACCCAACCTGGAAAACCGGCTTGTCAACCGGTTTGAAATGGGGTTTCTGGGTGACATACAAATCCCTAATCTGGAAACAAGGATTGCCATTCTCAGGGAGAAGAGAAAGTTCTTTTCAGTGAAAATCAGCGATGAGATAATAGGATTTATCGCGGAAAGAATTAAATCAAATGTAAGAAAACTTGAAGGCGCCTTAAAAAGAGTGGTGGCTTATCTTTCTCTTGAAGGCCATTCGGATCTCAGCGTAGATGTAGCGGAACAACTTCTCGGAAACCTCCTCACGGATATAGAAGAAAAAAGTATCAATATTGAGCTCATACAGAAAAAGGTGGCGGAATATTATGATATCCGCGTCGCAGACATGCAGAGCAAGAAAAAACCGAAACAAATAGCTTTCCCGCGACAAGTCGCTATGTATTTATCAAGGCTTCTCACAAAAGCTTCGCTGCCGGAAATAGGGAATTCATTCGGCGGAAGAGACCATACTACCGTAATGTATGCCGTAAGCCAGATTCAGAAAAAAATAGATAAAGATAAATCTTTTTCAAGAAATATGGATTTGATAATAAAAAAGATAAAAGAATAACCTGTGAACCGGATGTTAATGCGTTGTTAATAAATGTGAATAAAAAGATAATATGTTGATAAGCGGCCTGTTATACACATCTTTTTCACAACTTGTTAAAAGTATTTTTTTACTCGGAAAAAGTATACTTGTTTGATATACTAACAATCTATTACTAGTATTATTTAATAACTATATAATATAAAGTATTAATAGTACTGTGGAAAAAGGAGGATGTAATGAAGATATCATGCTCAAAGGATGCTCTCTTAAATGGATTACAGAGCGTTCAGAGCATTGTAAGCACAAAAGGCGCTTTGCCGATTTTACTCAACGTTTTGATTGAAACAGAAGACGAGTCGGTTTCTCTTTCTACGACAGACCTTGAAATAGGGATAAAAAGCAGGGTTGAGGCGAAGATTAAGAAAAAAGGAGGAACGACACTGCCCGCAAAAAGGTTATTCGGTATAGTAAAAGACTTTCCCGGCGATGTTATAGAGATAGACATAACGGAAAATAATATTGCCACAATCACATCAAAAAAAGATAATTTCAGGATAATGGGTTTATCTAAGGATGACTTCCCCAAAATACCTATTTTTAAGGACAGCGGCGCTATTACAATGAAGAAGAGCGCGATAAAAGACCTTATCAAAAAAACATCATACGCCGTTTCACAGGAAGAGACCAGGTATACGCTGAACGGAATTTATATTATGGTTAAGGATGGATATATGACAATGGTCGCCACGGACGGCAGGAGGCTGGCGCTGGCATCGGCGGTTACATCGGATGACGGTGAAAACAGGGATGGTGTCATTGTGCCGTCAAAGGCGATAAACGAGCTTATGAGAATGTTAACCGGAGACGATGAAATCAAGATTAAAATTTCAGAAAACCAGATAATGTTTGAGTTTGACAGCATTATTCTGGTTTCTAAGCTTATAGAGGGAAGGTTTCCCGACTATGAACAGGTAATACCGAAAAAATCAAAACAGCAGGTTAAAATATCGAGAGAGGAAATACTGGCTGTTATAAAAAGAGCATCGTTGATAACCAGTGATAAATCCAAATCCGTAAAACTTACTTTTTCAAAAGGACAACTTCTGGTTGAGTCCAATGCCCCTGACGTAGGGGAGTACAAAGGGGAAATACCGCTCGGTTATAAAGACGAGGAAGTTAAAATGGCTTTCAACCCTGATTTTTTAACGGATGTGCTTAAGAGCCTGGAAGAAGAAGAAATAACATTTGAATTCAACGATTCTTTAAACCCCGGGGTTGTTAAATCAGGAAATAGTTTTATATATGTGATAATGCCGATGAGGATTTCTTAATGAGGTTAAAGTCCCTTGAACTCAGGGATTTTAGAAATTATAAGTCGCTTAAAATTGATTTTTCCGATGACATAAATGTTTTATGGGGAAAGAACGCCCAGGGCAAAACAAATATACTGGAAGCAATATATTTTCTTGCCACAGCGAGATCGTTTCGGACACTCGAAAGGAAAAGCCTGATATCCTGGGATAGCGATAAGTTTTTACTGGGATGCAGAATCTCCAACGGTACCGAAAAAAAATTAAGAATACTGTTTTCCCAAAAAGAAAGAAAAGTCAGTTTAAATTCCAAGAGGGTAAGCAAGCTCTCGGACTTGATAGGGATTTTAAGGGTGGTTATTTTTACCCCCGAGGATATTTTTCTTTTAAAGGGTAACCCTTTCAAGAGAAGAAGGTTTTTGGATATATGTATTTCTCAGATTGACAGAAAGTATGTAGGCGTTCTGCAAAAATTCAAACAGGTGCTTATAAGGCGTAATTTTGCTGTAAGGAAATACGGGAATAAGAACAACTCTTTTTTATGGGATGAGCAGCTGGCGGAAAGCGCCGCTTTTATAATGGGCAAAAGGGAAAAGGTTATAGCAAGGCTCGCGGAAAAAGCCGATGAATATCACAGAGATATAACAAGCGGGAAAGAACGGTTGCGCATCGAATACAGGCCGTCGATAAAAGTAAAAGAAATAAGTAAAAAAGAAATATTTATCCATTACGAAAAGCACAGGAGAAAAGACGCCGAGAAATTGTGTACGACGACAGGGCCGCACAGGGATGACATCGATTTTTTTATAAACGGCAAGGATGTAAGGCTGTTTGGTTCGGAAGGCCAGCAGAGAAGCGCTGTTTTATCTCTTAAAAACGCAGAGTTTATATTGATGAAACAGGAAACGAACGAGACCCCGTTGATATTGGCGGATGATGTTCTGCCTGTTCTGGACAGGGAAAGAAAAAGAGCTTTTTTGCCGTCGCTGAAGGGAAACGCGCAGATATTTATTACCTGTACCGACAAGAAAGAGATAGAGTCTATCGGCGCTAAAGCTAAAATTTTCAGGGTGTTTAACGGAAATGTTGCAGGAGAGAGGATATAAACCCATAAAGGACATCGTAAGGGATGTCCTGAAAGACCTGGATCTCGAGAAGAGGCTTGACGAGGCCACGGTGTTTGAGAAATGGGATGATATTGTGGGAAAAGAAATATCAAAGCATGCTTTTCCCGACAAAGTTTATAAGAATGTTTTATATATAAAAGTTGATAATTCGGCGTGGATGGCGGAACTGAATACTTTTTTTAAAGCAAAGATGTTAAGCTCGCTGAAAAAACATACGGGTTTAAAGAAGATAAAAGATATAAAATTCAGGATTGCGGATTTTGGAACGAAAGAGGATGGAAGATAGATGAAAAAAATCGAACAGCACAAGTATGACGCGAAAACCATTAAGGTATTAGGGGGAATTGAAGCTGTAAGAAAAAGGCCGGCTATGTATATAGGGGATACCGGCGAAAGGGGGCTTCACCATCTTGTTTACGAAGTTGTGGATAACAGCATAGACGAAGCTCTTGCCGGGGCCTGCGACAAAATTGAAGTTATCATACATTCCGACATGAGTGTTTCCGTGAGTGACAACGGCAGGGGAATACCCGTGGATCTTCATGCCACAGAGAAGAAACCCGCGGTCGAAGTTGTTTTGACGACCTTGCATGCAGGCGGCAAGTTCGACCATGAATCATATAAAGTTTCCGGCGGACTGCATGGCGTGGGCGTTTCATGTGTTAATGCTCTGTCGGAGTGGATGGAAGCCGAGGTCAAGCGCGACGGGAAAGTCTATCATATAAGATTTGAGAGGGGGAAAACAGTATCTCCTCTTGCGGTTATAGGGAAATCGAAGGGCAACGGGACGAAAATAACGTTTAAGGCCGACCCGGAAATATTTAAAAAAATAGAATTCAGTTTTGAAACATTATCAAAAAGGCTCAGAGAACTGGCCTTCCTTAATAAAGGCATTGAAATCAAAATAAAAGAGGAGGATTCCGATCGCGAGAACTATTTTAAGTATGAAGGCGGAATCGTTCAATTCGTGAAACATCTGAACACGAATAAAGATGTTTTACATTCCAAAGTCATGTATATGCACAGCGAGAAGGAAGATGTTGAGGTGGAACTCGCGCTGCAGTATACGGGGTCTTACGCGGAAAACATTTTTTCTTTTGCGAATAATATAAATACCATAGAAGGCGGGACACATTTAAGCGGCTTTAAAACCGCGCTTACAAGGTCTGTAAACAAATACGCGTCGGATAACAAACTGTTTAAAAAGGATAATATATCCATGCAGGGCGAGGATATCAGGGAAGGGATGACGGCGGTAATAAGCTGTAAAGTGATGAATCCCCAGTTTGAGGGGCAGACAAAAACGAAACTGGGGAACGGAGAGGTTGACGGGATAGTGCAGTCTATAGTGAATGAACAGCTGGGAATATTTTTTGAGGAAAACCCGGCGATAGCGAGGAAGATAATAGATAAATGCCTTACGGCGGCCAGAGCCCGCGAGGCGGCGCGGAAAGCGCGGGATTTAACAAGAAGAAAAGGAGCGCTTGATACGGCTTCTCTCCCGGGAAAGCTGGCGGATTGTTCCGAAAAAGAACCCGACCTGTGCGAATTGTTCCTTGTCGAAGGAGATTCTGCCGGCGGGTCTGCAAAACAGGGCAGAGACCGCAGATATCAGGCGATACTGCCCCTTAAGGGAAAGATATTGAATGTCGAAAAGGCGAGGCTCGACAAATTATTAAACAACGATGAGATACGGACTATGATTACAGCTATCGGCGCCGGCATAGGCGAAGAAGATTTTAAAATTGACAAAGCCAGATATAAGAAAATAGTGATAATGACCGATGCCGATGTAGACGGTTCTCATATAAGAACGCTTCTCCTCACGTTTTTCTACAGGCAGATGCCGCTTCTTATAGAAAAAGGGTATATTTATATAGCCCAGCCGCCGCTTTATAAGATAAAGAGAAAGAAAAAAGAGTCTTATATCGAGAGCGATAAAGAGATGAATAAAATGATTCTCGAACTGGGAACGGAAGATTTAAAACTCAGAAAACTATCCAATAAAAATGAATACAATTCCAAACAGTTTATGGAAATACTTGAGTTAATTATGGGATTGGAAAGGATTGCCGGACTGCTTCACAGGAAAGGTATAGAATTTGACGCGTTTATGGCGCTGAGAAATGAAAAAACGGGAGAATTTCCCATATACAGGGTGAGGATTGAAGAGGAGGAAATTTTTCTGTATAACGACAAAGAGTTGGTTGAGGTCAGCAAGAGAGCGGAAAAGGAAAAAGGGGGACAGATGGAAATAGTTGTTGAAAACGGGGATAAAGAGAAGGAACCCGTTACTTCAGCTATTGATGTAAGGGAGCTTTATGAAGCCCGGGAACTGACCAAGATAGTCAGGGAACTGGAAAGAAAAGGGCTGATAGATACCGGCAAGAAAAGAGATTCCTCAAAAGTGAATTATGAGATCATACCGGCGGAAGGAAACCCCATAGAACTGAAGACCCTGAGCGGGGTGTTAAACTATGTGAAAGAGCAGGGAAAGAAAGGCCTTATGATTCAGCGGTATAAAGGCCTGGGAGAAATGAATCCGGGACAGCTGTGGGAAACAACAATGGATCCCGATAAAAGAACGCTTGTAAAGATCATCCTTGAGGATGCATTTGAAGCGGACAGGATGTTTACAACTCTTATGGGGGACCAGGTGGCTCCCAGAAGGGCGTTTATAGAGAAATTTGCGCCGGAAGTCAAGAATCTCGATGTTTAAAACGTAAATAACTCATCAATAGATTTGTGTAAGGAGCGAGTAGATGTATACGGAAAACGAAAAAATTATTTCAAGGTCGATAAGCCTGGAAATGAAAAATTCATATCTTGATTATTCGATGAGCGTTATTGTGGGAAGGGCATTGCCGGATGTAAGGGACGGGCTGAAGCCTGTTCACAGGCGGATCCTTTTTGCGATGAAAGACCTTGGGATTACACACAGGAGCACCTATAAAAAGTCGGCGAGAATCGTCGGGGAAGTTCTCGGCAAGTATCATCCTCACGGCGACACCGCGGTATATGACACAATGGTAAGAATGGTGCAGGATTTCTCGTTGAGGTATCCTCTTATAGATGGGCAGGGAAATTTCGGCTCTATCGATGGCGATGCCGCGGCCGCAATGAGATATACCGAAGTGAAAATGGAGCGTATTGCAGAGGAATTGCTTGAAGACATAGACAAGGAAACGGTTGATTTTTCTCCGAACTTTGATGAATCTCTCCTGGAACCGACAATACTTCCGTCCAAGATACCGAACCTTTTGATTAACGGCTCCTCGGGAATTGCCGTCGGGATGGCGACAAATATACCGGCGCACAATGTTTCCGAGATTATAGACGGGATAATTCATCTTATCAATAACCCGGAAGCGACCATCAAAGAATTGTGCAAGTTTGTAAAAGGCCCTGATTTCCCTACAGCTGGTATTATTTGCGGCAAGGCCCCGATAAAAAGTATGTATGAGACGGGTTACGGGAAATTGAAACTCAAAGCCCGGGCCGGAATCGAACCGCTTAAAGGCGGGAAAGAAAGCATTGTAATAACGGAGATACCCTACAACGTCAACAAATCCAATCTTATAGAAGATATCGCAAGGCTTGTGAACAACAAGAAAATCACGGGCATATCGGATATCAGGGATGAATCCGATAAGGATGGGATGAGGATAGTAATAGAACTCAAACGCGGAGAGATATCAAGGGTGATATTGAATCAGCTTTACAGGCACACACAGATGGAAACCACTTTTGGCGCCATACTTCTTGCGCTTGATAAAAACCGCCCGAGAGTTATGAATCTTAAGGAAATAATGGAATGTTACATAGAGCACAGGAAAGAAGTTGTAATAAGGCGCACGAAATTCGAGCTGAGGAAGGCCGAGGAAAGAGCGCATATACTGGAAGGTTTTAAGATAGCATTAGACAACATAGATGAATTTGTAAAGATAATCAGAAAATCCAAAGACAGAGATGAAGCCAAAAAAACCATGGTTTCAAAGTTCAAGCTTTCGGATACACAGGCAAACGCAATACTTGAACTGAGGCTGTATCAGTTAACCGGGCTTGAGAGGGAAAAAATAGACAGCGAATACAAGGAATTGATAAAGAGGATCGCGTATCTGAAAAATATATTATCCAGCGAGAGGATGGTATTGAATATAATCGCTCAGGAACTTAAAGAAATAAAAGACAAATACGGAGACAGCAGAAGGACTGAAATAGTGGCTGAAGAGGGAGAAGTTTCCATCGAGGATATGATAGCGAATGAAGGCTGCATCATAGCGATATCCCACACAGGGTATATCAAGCGCTGCAGGGTGGCCACCTACAGGCAGCAGAGGCGCGGAGGAAAAGGCGTTACCGGCATGGAAATGAAAGATGAGGATTTTGTCGAGAGGGTATTCACCGCTTCAACTCATGATTATATACTGTTTTTTACCTCTATGGGTAAATGTTACTGGAAGAAAGTTTATGATATTCCCGAGGGAGGAAGGCTTTCCAAAGGAAAAGCGATTATAAACCTTCTTGATATCAGAGGAGACGAAAATGTCGCGGCGCTTATAAGGGTCAGCAAGTTTGAAGAAGGCAGCCATCTGATGATGATTACAGAAAAAGGGACAGTCAAGAAAACTTCGCTGGCGGCTTTCAGCAACCCGAGAAAAGGCGGGATTATAGCGATTAAGATAGATGAAGGGGATACCCTGAAAAGCGTTAATATGACGGAAGCAAATGATGAATTCATTGTTGTTACCAGAAACGGTATTTCCATCAGGTTTAAGGAAAGCGATATAAGAAGCATGGGCAGGGCGACAAGAGGCGTTAAGGGCATAAATCTGAGAAAAGGAGATATCGTTGTCACCGCGGAAGTTGTCGGCAGAGATAAGACTATTTTAATTGTTTGCGAGAAAGGCTACGGCAAGAGAAGCGAATTTGACGAGTACCGGCTCCAGAAGCGCGGAGGAAAAGGCATTATTGCCATAAAAGCCGGAGACAGGAACGGGAAAGTTGTGGGGGTTCTCGTTGTTGTTGATGACGACGAAATAATGCTTATGACAAAAGGCGGCAAGATGGTTAGGACTCCGGTGAAAGGGATAAGGATTACCGGGAGAAATACACAGGGTGTCAGAGTAATAAATTTAAGCGCGGGAGACCTTCTTGTAGGCGTATCAAAGATTATTACGCCTAAAAACGAAGAAGAAGTTGAAAAACAGGCTGAAACAGAGGAAGAAGAAAGAAGAAAAGGCGAAAGAAGAAGCGGCATGGACCGGCGGGTTTCCGAAAAACAGTATGCAAAGAAAGAAAGAAGAGCAGGGAAGGAAAGAAGAAGCAGTAAAAACAGGCGGGAAAATTCCCCAAAAGCGGAAAAAGGTAAAAATAATATTGTTTGATGAATCCTAAAAGGAACGACTGCCCTGGGAACCGGATAAAGCCCATAGAGCACACGGCAGATGCGGGCTTCATAATAAAAGGCAGGAATATTGAGGAGCTGTTTTTAAATTCTTTAAAGGCGCTCTACATTCTGATAGAACCGAAACACAAAAACAGAGATTTTATTTTAAAGAAGATTTCACTTGAAGCTCCTTCGATAGAGGAGCTTCTTGTTTTATGGCTTAATGAATTAATATTTCTGGCGGAGAAGAAAAAAATCGTTATTGATGGGCCCGGGCTTTCGATAGAGGGCAACAGGCTTGAAGCGGAACTGAAATTATCGGAGGGTGATATTAACACGGAGGTTAAAGCCGCGACCTATCATGATTTAAGCATAAAAAAAGACAGGCATGGGTATTATACAAGAATATTCTTTGATTTGTAGGTAAAAATGGCTTTTCAGGAACAGGAACTGAAAAAAGTGAATGACTTCACGTGGGAAATCCCGCGTGATTATGATTCCGGAATGAATGCGCCGGTGAGGTTTTATGCATCGCGGGAGATGCTGGGGCAGATTATCAAAGAGGATGCTTTGAAACAGCTTGTGAATGTAGCCTGTCTTCCGGGAATTGTAAAATACGCTCTTGGTATGCCTGATATACATTGGGGTTATGGGTTCCCGATAGGCGGTGTTGCCGCATTTGATTCCGGAAACGGCGTGGTTTCCCCGGGAGGCGTAGGTTTTGATATTAACTGCGGAGTAAGGCTGGCGGTTACAGCGCTTGAGGTAAAAGATTTAAGGGATAAAAGGGAAGATATTGTAAATACTCTCTATGCAAGCGTGCCTTTGGGTGTTGGATCCGAAGGCTCAATCAGGGCGCCGAGAAATATTTTGAGCAAGGTTTTGAAAAAGGGCTCCGGGTGGGCTGTTGAAAGTGGATACGGATGCGCTGAAGATATTGACAGGACTGAAGAAAAGGGTTCGATAGCAATTGCCGACCCGGAAGCGCTAAGCGAAAGAGCTTATGAAAGAGGAGAGTTTCAACTCGGCACACTTGGCTCAGGGAATCATTTCATTGAAATTCAGGAAGTGACGGATATATATAATCCCGGAGTCGCGAATGAATTCGGGCTTTTTAAAGGCCAGTTTGCCGTGATGATTCATTCGGGTTCCAGGGGTTTGGGTTATCAGGTCTGCGATGATTTTATAAAGAAATTGGCGCGCTCTTTGGGTAAATACGGCATTAGTGTCAGGGACAGGCAACTTGTTTCCGCGCCCGTTTCAAGCCCTGAGGGACAGGAATATCTTTCCGCTATGTCGGCGGCGGCCAACTATGCATGGGCTAACAGGCAGATATTGATGAGCCTTACAGAAAAAGCCATTGCGAAAAGTTTAAATTTGGGAGAAAAAACACTTGGGTTGCGGCTGGTTTATGATGTTGCCCACAACATAGCAAAAATGGAAACACACAAGATCGACGGGAAGCCGGTTGAACTGTGTGTCCACAGAAAAGGCGCGACAAGAGCTTTTCCCGCAGGACATGATTCCCTGCCGCGGATTTACAGGAAAACAGGCCAGCCGGTTATAATTCCGGGTTCTATGGGGACAAGCTCGTATCTTTTGGCGGGGACAGCGGTATCTATGGAGGAAAGTTTCGGGTCTGTTTGTCATGGTGCCGGCAGGATGTTGTCGCGTTCCCGGGCTCTTAAAAATATAGACGGCAGGAAGCTATGCGAATCACTTGAGAGAAAGGGAATAAGTGTAAGGGCAAAAGGGATGAAAGTGTTAGCTGAAGAAGCGCCTGAGGCGTATAAAGATATTGATAAAGTGGTTGAAGTTGTGGTAAAAGCAAAGTTGGCGGATAAAATTGCGAGGTTGAGGCCAATCGGGGTTATAAAAGGATAATATAGAAAAATTCTAAATACTAATACCGAAATACAAAACACGAAGTACGGAAAACAAAACGAAGGACGAGATTATGCTGGACTTAAAATTTGTCAGGGAAAACATTAAAAAGGTAAAAGAAGGGCTTAAGAAGAAAAATTCAAAAGCAGACCTCGATGAAATTCTTCAATTGGATGAAGTAAGAAGAGGATTGCTTAAAGAAGTCGAGGTTATGAAAGCGGATAGAAATCGCATATCTAAGGAATTGGGCACAATCAAAGCCAAGGGGGAGGATATTTCTCAAAAATCGGCTGAAATGAAAGTGTTTTCCCAAAAAATCAAAGATATTGATTCAAAAGTGGAGGAAACCAACCAAAAAATCACCGCTCTTATGCTTTCCGTCCCCAATATCCCCAACGAAGCTGTGCCGGTGGGGTCGGAAGCAAATAACAAAACTGTCAGGGAATGGGGGAAGAAAAGACACTTTAAATTTAACCCGCTGACCCATTGGGAGTTATGTGAAAAATTAGACATGGTTGATTTTAAAAGGGCCTCCAAAATATCAGGCGCGGGTTTTATTGTTTTTAAAGGCAAGGGGGCTTTGCTGGAAAGGGCCCTGATAAACTTTATGCTTGATATCCATATAAGGGAACACGGATATAAAGAGGTTATTCCTCCCTTTTTGGTTAATGAGGCGTCAATGACAGGAACGGGGCAGCTTCCCAATCTTAAGGAAGATATGTACCCGGTTGATAAGGAAAGCCTCTATTTAATTCCTACGGCGGAAGTCCCCGTAACAAACCTGTATGCCGGTGAAATATTTTCTGAAGAGCAACTGCCGCTTTATCATGTTGCCTTTTCCGCGTGTTTTAGAAAAGAGGCCGGTTCATACGGAAAAGATACCCGCGGCATGAAAAGGGTTCATCAGTTTGATAAGGTTGAACTGGTTAAATTTGTATTACCGGAAAATTCTTATGAAGAACACGAGAAACTGTTAAACAATGCGGAGATAATTCTTCAGAAGCTTGGGTTTCATTACAGGGTAAGGCTGCTGGCTTCGGGAGATATGAGCTTTGCCGCGGCTAAGTGTTATGATATAGAAGTTTATTCACCCGGCTGCAATGAATACCTTGAGGTGTCTTCGTGCAGTAACTTTGAAGATTTTCAAGCTCGCAGAGCTAACATACGCTACCGCGCTAAGAGCGGGAAAACAGCGTATGTCCATACGCTGAATGCTTCGGGCGTCGCCCTTCCCAGAACTTTTATCGCAATACTTGAAAATTGTCAGACGGAAGACGGCAAAATTGCTGTCCCGGAAGTATTGCAACCTTATATGGGCGGGCTTGAGTATATTGATTAGCCGGTCTTTATTGACACAGGGGCTATTCTCAGATAATATATGCGAATTTGCCTATGTTTACTTCGTTCCATAAGTTACAGTTTCGCGGAGAGGTGGCCGAGTGGCCGAAGGCGACGGTTTGCTAAACCGTTGTACGGGCTAATACCCGTACCGGGGGTTCAAATCCCCCCCTCTCCGCCATTCCGCCTGTGGCGGAATGGCAGAACAATTGAAAATCGAGCAATAGAACAATAGATATAGATAAAACAAGATTTTCAATTGTGATCTATTTCCGATTGCTCTATTGTTCAAAAGCAATCCCAGAGACAAAACAAAAAAACTTAATTGCGGTCTATTGTCTAATTGTTCTATTTCCAGTATCGATTGGGTATTCATTCGGCCTTTACTCTTCTTTGAGCTGTGGAGAAAATTAACCGAGCATAGCAAGGCCCTTGCCAGCCAGCCGGCGCCTATGCTTTGTGACGGGCCCAATCTAATAGATTTACACTCTGTTAAAATCATGTTAAAATTTTTCTATAATCATGAGTGCCGGCAAATATAAAACAGTTAATATGACGGCGAGTATTTTTTTTCTTCTGATTTTTTTTCTGCCATTATTCTCTTTTGCGGACTGCGGTATAGGCGTGTCGCTTGACAATGAGACTATGTCGGTGACAAAATTTTCGCATGTTTCCGGACAGGAGAGGTTGAGCCCCGCGAAAAAGTCCGGGATGCGGCTGGGCGATATTATCAAGGCGGTGAATAACCGGCCGGTTTCTACCCGGCAGGATGTTGATAGGGTTTTACGGGACATACAGCCGAACACCAGAATACCTGTTCTGATTGAGAGAAACGGCCAGGACAGAACTTACAATGTGGTAACAGGGAAGAATTTTACTCCCGAAATAGATGTTATCGCGCAAGAACTTATCAGCGGTAAAAGAGTTGCCCTTGTTATTGCGGTTGGACGCGTATCGAATACGGTTGCGCTTCCTCCCAATGCGAACCTTAACGAATGGAAAAACGCCATAACGGCTCAATTGGAGAGTGAATGCGCCGCTGTTTATACACAGTGCACAGGGGTGGAAAATTTCTCGGTGGTTGACCGCAGCAGGATAAGAAGCCTTCTTGACGAACTGAATTTCCAGACAACAGGTTATGTTTCAGAGCGGGCGAGACTTGAAATAGGAAAGCTCACCGGGGCAACACATTTTCTTATTGTGGAATTCAGTCGCTTCCCTTCCGGATATAATGGATTCAGCGACATGCTTTCAAAGAAACTTATTGATATAGAAACGGGAGAAGTACTTTCGAGCGTCAATGTAACGCAGCGCTGCGACAGTTCCGGTAAAGCGATAAGCTTTGAATAGAACGAAAAGGAGGGTTTGTTTTGAAATTACAGGATATTATTGAGAAAAAGAGCGGGAATGTAGTCAGCATAGGAAGCCGGAGCACGGTATATGAAGCCGCTAAACTTTTGCGTCAGCATAAAATAGGGGCTTTACTTGTATTGGGCGACGACAGGAAACTTGCGGGGATAATAACGGAAAGAGACATTTTAAGGGAATGCGCCGAAAATGTGGAAAAACTAACGAAAAAACTTGTGCAGGAAGCTATGTCCAAAGACCTGATTATAGGACTTCTGGAAGATACAGTGCAATATTCCATGGGGATTATGACCAAGAACAAAATGCGACATCTTCCGGTTATGGAAAAAGAAAGGATACTGGGCATTGTATCTCTGGGGGACCTGGTCAAATCACAGCTTGAAGATATTGAATTTGAGAACAGGCACTTAAAAGAATATATTCACGGTGGCTGATTAACGGGCAGCTTTTTCCAGCGCCTGGTTAATGTCTTCTTTTATGTCGTCGATATTTTCGAGACCTACAGATAACCTTATAAAATCATCAGTAACGCCGGTGCGTTTCCGTTCTTCCGCTGTCAACTGCTGATGAGTGGTGGAAGCCGGGTGGATTACCAGCGTTTTCGCATCCCCTATATTGGCAAGGTGTGACAACAGTTTTACGGAGTTGATGAATTTTTTTCCGGCACTGAGACCACCCTTGATCCCGAATCCGACTAAAGCCCCGAAACCTTCTTTTAAATATTTGGATGCGATTGGATGATAAATGTTGTTTTTAAGCCCAGGATAATTGACCCATGCAACAGCTTTGTGGCGGCTTAAAAATTCAGCGATTTCAAAAGCGTTTTCACTGTGTTTTTTAACGCGCAGCGGCAATGTTTCCAGGCCCTGGAGGAAGAGGAATGAGTTAAACGGGCTGATACAGGCCCCCAGATCCCGCAGGAGCTGTACCCGTGCTTTAACCGCAAAAGCTATGTTGCCCGATTCCTTTGTGTTGCCGAACTGTTTCCAGTAGTTAACCCCGTGATAACTCGGGTCCGGCTTGATGAATTCGGAAAATTTTCCGCTATCCCATTTAAAATTGCCCGAATCCACCAGAATGCCGCCTATAGACGTTCCATGCCCTCCGATGAATTTGGTTGCGGATAACACCGTTATATCCGTCCCGAAATCAAAAGGTTTTATAAGAGCTATCCCGCACGTATTATCGACGATAAAGGGAATTCCCGCGGCATGCGCGATTTTTGCTATTTTTTCAAAGTCCGGGACGTTTAATTTCGGGTTACCTATAGTTTCCGCGTAAATAGCCCGCGTTTTTCCGGTAATGGCTTTTTTGAATCCCTCCGGCTTGTCGGAATTAACGAAAGTCACTTTTCTGCCGAGCTTTGGAAATGTGTAGTGGAAAAGCTGATAGGTCCCGCCGTAAAGATTGTCGGCGGAAACTATTTCATCTCCCGGCGATGTTATCGTTAAAAGGGCCAGGCTGATAGCGGCCATTCCGCTTGCGGTTGCCACGGCGGCGGTTCCGCCTTCTATTGCCGCGACACGTTTTTCAAATACGTCGGTTGTCGGGTTGGAAAGCCGGGTGTATATATGCCCCACTTCATCAAGCGAAAACAGTCCGGCGGCATGTTCCGTATCTTTGAACACATAAGATGTTGTCTGGTATATGGGCACAGCTCTGGCGCCCGTTGAAGCATCGGCTTCCTGGCCGGCGTGCAGGCACTGTGTATTAAGGCCTTTTTTTGTTTTTTTCATTTATACTTCCGGTCTCCCGCCCGCAGGTTTGTTTTCGACGACCATTATAAACCAATACGCTATTATTGCAAACAACATGATAGCTGCTTCGGTTATTAATACGCCGTGTCTCATGAGCAGTATGGCGCTAGAATTTATTACAGTGTGGGCTGCGATTGCAAGTAAAATATAAAGTAAATTTTTCTTCAAAACGGCGAGATATACAAGGAGAGAGAAAGCCGTATGCAGTATAACGGCAAACAGTCTTTCGGCAACCGCGCTTAACGCCACCCATATAGTTACATTTTGAAGCTGCGCCTTGAATACTTCGATCTGGTTCATTACAAGTTTTACATCGGCTTCGGAAAAACCTTTATTCAATAATGTTTCTGCATTTGTGTTGTAAATAAAAGGAAGTGAAATGAGTGTGCTTACGACAATCCCGAGGACCATAATAACTTCCAAACTTGCCCAACCCAACCCGAAAGTAACAGCCTGGTTTCTTGTTATCGAAGGATATTTCAGTTTTACCATTGTGAACCTTATTATTTCCTCGCATAATCCTGCCCACAGGCCTACCGCGAGAGCGTAATATAATATGGAGTTTTGCAGCAGTTGGTTTAGGATATTCTTGCCTGGTGAAATGTACATCGGCGGCAAATGGATAATTTGTGATATTAAAAATCCCAACACGCCGAAAAAGAAGAACTTTAAGGATACCTTCAGCTTCTTCCTGACTATGAATATGCAGGACGCTATAAGCCCCAGGAGAAGCAGTATTTCAATTGAAAGGTATGATACAATCTTACTATACATAAGTTAATTGATTATAGCAGAACTCTATTTTAAGTAAAACTTAAGTTTGAGCTGGGGGTTTTTATGGATTTCGGCAAGTTTAAAGAATTGAGCTTTGGGACAAGCGGCCTTCGGGATACGGTTGAAAATATGACGGATATGGAATGTTATATAAACACGAGAGGGTTTTTGTCATATATGCAGGAAACAGGGGACTTCAACAAAGGTTCTGTTGTTGTCCTTGGAGGGGATAGGCGGCCGAGCACAGTGAGGATAAAATCAGCCGTTGCGGCAGCTATAAGGGATATGAAAGGCCATATTGATGACCAGGGCCTTGTTTCCACTCCGGCGCTTACATATTATGCGATGAGGGAGAAAATGCCGAGTGTTATGGTTACCGGCAGTCACATTCCCGCGGACAGGAACGGCATAAAATTTACCAAAAGGGCTGGCGAGGTGCTGAAATCGGATGAGGGCGGTATTTTGAAAAATGTCGCAAAGGAGCGCAAGAAAGTTTACTCGCTTTCAGAAAAAGAGCTCATCTTCGATGAAAACGGGATGTTTAAAACAGCTGAGGCAAAAAAGGCCGGCTGGCTGCTGAAGGGAAAGGAATACTCGGGCCCTTCGATCGATAAATACGTTAAAAGATATAAAGATGTTTTTTCAGGCAAGCTGTGTAAATGCAAAATGTTTTTCTACCAGCATTCCGCTGTCGCCCGGGATTTCGGCAGGAAAATTTTTGCAGAGCTCGGGGCGGAGGTCTTATCGCCCGAAAAAGCAGTTACCGTCAGCTATACCGATGAATCCGGCAAAAGAAAAGAAGAGCAGACGGCATTGAGAAGCGAAGCCTTTATTCCCGTGGACACGGAGAGCGTTTCAAATCTTACCATGGCCGTATTCAAGAAAATCATGAATGAACACAATATCGATATCGGAGTTACTATGGACGGCGATTCCGACAGGCCGCTGCTGGTTTACAGGGTATTTAAGGGCGGTAAGCCGACGGATGAAGTCAATTATATTACAGGGGATATACTTGGCTTGCTCGCTGTCCTCGGTCTTAAGCAGGCGGGAGTTGATATTGATGCGGTTGCGGTTCCCATAAGCGCGAACGACGCGATAGACAAAGTTCTGGGCGAAAAGAAAATTGAAATAACCAAGACAAAAATCGGCTCTCCTTATGTTATTGCGGCTATGATAGAGTCGAGGAAGAAACATGTTAAGCCCGGCAGCGAGTGGAATGCTTTTTCATGGGAATCTAACGGGGGATTTTTGACAGGCAATGATTTAAATATAGGAGGCAAAACATTAAGGGCCCTGCCCTCAAGAGACGCGGTGCTGCCTCTGGTTTCCGTTCTTTCGCTGAGCATGGATAGGGCTCAAACGGTTTCCGAACTCATCAAAGAGCTGCCCGCCCGCTATACACATGCCGACAGAAAAAAAGATTTTCCCCCGGAGAAAAGCCGCGCGATCATAAAGTCAATTTCGCCCGGCGCTGAAAAAAATGTCAGGGAAGTAATTTTTAAGGGGAAAAAAGCCGAGGTATCTTATCCAGACGGTTCCTTTAAAACGTTTCCCGGGAACAGCGAGTTTTTCTCTATTAAGCGGCATCTGGAAACATTTTTTAAGAAAGAGAACGGCTTTTCTGATATAATAGCCGTGAATTATATAGACGGCGTCAGGATATTCTTTGCAAACGGTGACATCTCGCATCTGAGGCCTTCGGGCAACGCCCCGGAATTCAGAAATTATGCCATTGCCTCAACACCAAAGAGGGCAAAAGAAATAGTACAACTCGGTTTGAATAGTATAATCCCCGGGTTGTCAAAAGAAGCCGGCTCGGAGTAAAAAAGTATTAATATGATAAGAAAAAATCTTCCTCTGGTTATTCTCTTTTTCGCGTTTGTGCTTGTGTGCTGGTGCACGCTTGTTATCCAGTCCAACTCGGCATTCCTGCAGAAAGTGGAAAAACTTGAATCGAAATATTCATATTACGGGATATTCGACGGTTTTCTCATAGAAATACTGGAACATAAGTATTCAATTATGGGCAACCGTTATGATGTTAAGTTGAGATGTTTTATCAAAGAAAACAGCGGTAAGGATATAAATGAATTGTACGCAAAAATTTTTAAGGAACTCGACCTGGGCGAAATGAATATCGTGGACAGGACAGGTGCTGTGGTAAACCCCAAACTTGATATGTGTAACGGGAAACCGGGCTTATTCCAGGCGATAAACGAAGAAGTTGAAATCAGTATCAGCCTGCTTTATTATTTCAAATAGGACAAATAAGATATGCTTAAAAAGCTTATTGATACGCTTCGCTCCCAGTTCAGGACGCAAAATCCGGTAAACCCGCTTATATTCAAAGACCCTCTGGCCGAGAAAACCGAATGGACTCCCTTAAAAGGCGGCGGGGCAAATTTCTGCACGCATAAATTGGTGGAAGTTGAACCCTTCAGGTATGAATTCAGGGCGTCTGTAGGCGCAAAAATTTTCTATGCGCTTTTTTTTCTTATAGGAATGGGAGTATTTATAGGGTTTACCGCTGGTTTTATTATAAAGAGGTCTTTTCCCTTTGGGGTAGAGACTATATTGCCGCTTGTTATCGGCCTTATTTTTGCGGCGGTAGGCGCTACTATGCTGTATTTCGGCACCGCCCCGATAGTTTTCGACAGGCAGACAGGGTATTTCTGGAAAGGCAGAAAAGACCCTATGAAGTTCTTTGATTCCGAGCCGAAAAAATGGTTTGCAAGCCTCGAAGATATTCACGCATTCCAGATAATTTCCGAATACTGCCGGAGCGATAAAAGTTCATATTACAGTTATGAATTAAATATTGTGCTTAAAGACGGCTCGCGTATAAACGTTGTAGACCACGGCAACCTGAAACGCCTCAAGGAAGATACCGCTAAATTATCCGCATTCCTCGGCAAACCTGTGTGGGAAGCTGTTTGACCGCCCTTCAGGGTTCAACTGTTCTACTCTTTGCTTCGAAACGAACCCTGGGGATAAATACTGAAAATAGAACAATAGAGATTAGACCGTTCCGCCTGCTGCGGAACTCTGTCCCGCCAAAGGCGGGACTGGCGGGCTGGTGGCGACCTAAGTCGAACAATGCAACCCCAATCAATACCGCTACTTGTGAAAATGAAAAAACGCCGGGATGTCGGGATTCTGGTTAGTTTGAGCTAATCATCCCTGCCATTGCTATCACTTGATATTATTTCTTTTTTCTCCCTTTAACAGTCCCTACACTTACATGACCATCAGTTCCTTTTACTGTAGTCAGCTTACCTGTCTTGGCGCTCCTTCCCACGTTATATATGCCAGATTCAATTGTCGTTGAATAATTGCCACTATTTGGCAGCTGTGAATGCTTCCCTGCATAATAACTTGCATTCAATTGTGTCATTGTTCTGTGTCTCATTTTGTCCCCCTAATTGCTTTTTAAATATTTTTGAGCTTGGTTAAAAGACGCCTTTCCATAACGTATCCCCTCAAGAATATTATTTAATAACAGTTTAATATGTTTATCCAATTCTGAATCCTTTGAATAGTCTGCCGACGCTATAAAATCTACACGCTCAGCTTTCAATAAACTCTCACATACTTTCTTGCCTTTTTTATCTCGCTTTTTAAACACCGCTATTGCAAACCCTCCATTTTTTCTTATTACAGTCATGCAAGGAACATCTGTAAGACCATCACCCATGTATAAAATATTTTGGAAAGGTATTGCTCTTAAAGAATTCGGCATATGCATATTTATATTCGTATGCATTTCTTCTAATCCTTTATTTATTCTGAAAATAAATTGAGTTTTAAGGGTATCATTAACTATAACATTTGGAAAAGTAGCCGCACCATATTCATCGTAGTAATACTCTGAAGCAAAAATCCTATGAAAGTATTTTGCTATTTTTGTGCCTTCTATGATCTCTTTCAATCCAGCTGATATAATATAATGCCTCAACTCAACATCACGATCAAACTTGTCTTTAACATATTTATTTATGCGCTGGAAATACTTTTCAACTCCTGCAAAATATTCTATTTGGGTTGCTAGTTTCTTTAATTTTGCTTTTGTGACTGGATATTTCTGTGCCTTTGATTTTTCGATCATGAGACGCATGTAAGTTACAATCCCTTCACCCTGAGTATTCTTAGCCTCATCGCTAACTTCCTTCCAGAATTTTTTACCGTCTTTTATTCCCAGATCAGGAAAAATCGTATATTCTTGCATCGGTTGAGGAGTCAGAGTCCCATCAAAATCATAAACCAATGCTATAACATTATGCCTATACTTTCCCATACAATCCTACTCCTCGACAATTTCATCTTCGTTTACGTATTATCGGCAATTTGTTCACAAGATCAGGAATCGAAGTACCATCTTTTATTTTTTTAAGCATCGCTCTGTCATAAGTCACTGCGTCTGCAGGTAAAACTAGCCGATATTTCTTCCGTCCATTGATTATAAATTTCTTGAACTCATATCCGGGATATACTCGCTGAAAATCTCCTTTTAATCGGTCTATTGATTGCCAGTCGCCTTCACCTGTATAAATCCAACCATCCTCGGTTGTTTTTAGAGCTACCACTAATTCAAGCAAGAGCTTGAAGTTAGCCTCAGTCAAACCACCTTCCTTTTTATCAACCGAAACAATATGCTTCTCTTTCTCAATCTTACCTGTCAAATATAAAGTCTTTGGAAGAGTAGCTTTTGTCTCGCTAAAAACCAATCCAGATCTTAAAACATACTCTTTCTCAAAGGCTTCCTCAAAAGTAAACTGGCTTATTTTAATACCGTTTAGTATATTTCTAGTTTTTTGACAGGAAACCTTTGCAAATGGGCTAATCACAACATATCTATCATATCGACCACCACTAATAGTCAATGCTTTTAAACTATCAGCATAGTCATGCGAATTCTCAAATAGAGCTAAATACAGGCTCGCACGCTCATCAGCCATCTGCAAACTGCCAATAAAAAATAAACGCTCACTAAGACTATCCACCGTTTCTTCGAGCTTATTTTGAGACCGTATTTGTGAAATTAGCTTATTTGTATTAAACCGATAATATAGAATTTCCTCTTCTTCTAAGACAATTGTATCAACTTCTGGGTCTCCCGAAAATGCTGTTATTTTCCTGCCACGTATTCTAAGATTTCTCTGGATACCACTATCACCAAGCCGATCAGAAATATAGGAATCACCGTCTTTATCACGATGGCTAAATTCAATCATTGTATCTTTCACCATTTGATCAAACAATCTTTTCGAGATACCAACAAGTTCGCTTCCCCTAAATGTGGCATCCGGGAATGCTTCTAACCGCTTTAGGATATGTATCATCAAAGCATTAAACAAGCAATACACCTTTTTCTTTTAAATACTTCTTAATTATCTCATCTCCTTCTCGATGCTTTATCTCAGTATGTTCGGGTGGGATAATTTCAACAGGAATTTCCTTAGCTACATTGTAAAGTTTAAACCTAAGAGCCATAGATTTTATATCGTAATACTCAAGTTTGAGATGCATTTGATTAAAAGACTCCAATACATCGTTAGATTTAACAGTGATAGTTGTAAATACCTTTCCCTTTCTCAACAAAACTGCCTGTCTTACGGTTATTTTCTCAATATCTTTTGTCGGTTGATAAAAACTTTCGTCTTTTAACGGATCAGTCTTAACAAGTTCTTCTTGAAACGTCAGCTCGGGCACTTCCGAAAGCCCCAGAATATTCACACCGAATGATTCCACATACTTCTTCTTATCTCCCATCTTTCTAATGCCTGATGTTACACTTATTGTTCCTGTTTTGGGATTAAAAATAACTAACTCCTGTTTCGCCTGATGAAAAGTTAACATTCTAACTTTCTTTTCCGAAAATTCGTAATCAGTTTTTATTCCATTGCCCCTCATTATAATAAAGAAATGCTCATCTCCATCCTTGCCTCGACGAATAACACAATCATCGCCTTTTCCATCCTTTTTAAAATGTTCTGCCATTTCTGACTGAAATTTATCGACCTTAGCATCCAAATTTTTCTCTGAAAATTTATACTGTTCTTTATCAAACCGGTAGTAATACAATCTTTCAGAATAGATGTCATATAAATAATAATCATAAAGTTTGTCGAAGACGTCTCTATCTTTGCAAAAGTATGTTCGCAAACATGTAGTTATTGGTTTTTCATCCTCTACATATTTTATTTCATATTCGCTAATGACCTCCATCACTCGTTCCATCTGCCTAACAGCAAGATCATTAGTTCGGCGTAATTCTTCATTGATAATCAATCGTTTCCCTTGATCGCAACTGGCTATCAATTTTCGGACTACTTCCGGATCGTTGATTGAGACACCATCAGGAACGGCTATTCGTTGTGCAGAAAAATACTGCGCCAACAGATCTGAATCTATCGCCTTAATGAAACTATCAAAAGTAAAGCGTTGATGATAATTTGCCATAATTCCAGCCTACTCCTTTCCAACCGCAACAGAAAATAATTCCAACGCTTTTGCAGAAGGATATGTTGACAATGATGCCACCCCATTTGCCAATTCAATAGGTAAAAGCGCACCTTCAAAACGATTGCTCAATATTTTAGGAAGTGTTGCAACAATACTTTCCAACCCAATTAAATGACTCAACGATGGACTTTGAACAAATTCTCCCCGTTCCCCTGTGGGTATGTTAATTACCATCTTGTGATAATCGTTATACTTAATAAAGAGTTTTGCGCCATAATTTGTATCTTGTCCATATAGTCCTACGGAATTTGAGTGTTGGATTTCACCTCTTATATAATCATTGTTTGGTATGAATATAGACCCGACCGGAGCATGCTTCCCAATTAATTGTAAATGGTCAAAAAACATGCCAGATTTTTCTTGTCCAATCATAGCCACATACACTCCATTCTCCTTTGCGTGCTTAAAAAACCGTCTTATAGGTGCCGCCAGTTTTGATAGAGTCGCCCTTAAAGATAATGGACCGTCTTTAACCATAAGACAATTATTTAAAACTTCTTTGTTTGTTTCCCAAAAATGCCTAATTGGCGTTAAAATCATAAGTGTCTCACTTACTGACATATAATCTGATGCTAACTGATTGGGCGCAAAATCATCCTGCATATTTAAGTGGAGCCCAAACATGTCAGTGATAAATATTTCTTTACCACATCCCGGACAATCCCCTTTTTCTTGATCAAAAGGCAACGTTGCTACATTTTGATTACAATGTGGACATCCAAACTCTTCCAATTTCGTTTTAGGTGTTGGATTCCACTTCTCATATACTAACCACTTTAAAGTCTCCATCATCGCCCCGTTAAGAGCATCATTAAGCCCCTTATCTTTTACCGACTCAAATATTATTTCCCTTACAGCATGATATATCGTCTTCCCAGGAATGCTAACATGTCTTAATGGAAAAGCCGTTGCATGAAAGAGAGCAGAATCCTTCATAAGGTCCCTTATAGCAAATGGATTGGGAGTTTCTTTATCCAGCTTTGCAATTGAATATTGATCCAACTTAAGCAACGCTGTTTTTATAAAAGCAATCGCTTTATATGGTGGTTGTGGATTTTCAATAGTCTGCAAAGATCCGTCTGTAGAAAAAATAATCCTGCGTTCTTTCCCTGAAGTCGGTAGCGCCTGCCATGAGACATTCGGCGGTGTTGGAGTGCAACTATTGGGATCTTCAAAATTTTTGCACAGCTTGCAAACTAACGGACTCTTTATCACCTCGAGGTGACCTAGTTTACTAGCTCTTTCCGCTGGCAATCTATTTCCTCCTTGATATGGCATATCAACCTCTCTGTGGTGGTGTAAACCTCAACGCTTGCATCGAAACAACAAATCTATGAGATCTTGTTAACATGCGAATATAACCTTGTGTCTTTGCATGCAAAATATCATTTTTCATACTTTCATATGCCACATTAACCTTGGCTAATCTATTCACATCATCCTGAGAAGCAAGATGAGCTACAAAGAAATTTTCGGTTTGGGCTAATAAATCTGAATTAATAGTCGTAGGTGACTGCGTTGAATAAACCATGCCAATGTGGTATTTTGCTCCTTCTTTAGCAAATCTGCGATATATTCGAGTCTCATCGCTGTTATCATTATCTTTAAAAAGATTATGCGCTTCTTCGAAGTACAATTGAATGAAGTGATTTCCTAAATTGTTACTGGTAAACTTTGTAGTCTGATGTCTAAAAACAGCCTCAGACAATTCCCTCGAAAAATACTGCATGACAGATTCGTTCGCATTTCCGAGGTCTAAAATTACCGTCCGCCCTTGATCTAAAAATTGAAGGATTTCAGTAATGAAATTACCTGCATTTTGATCGTGATAAATTCTAAATGGTTGAATTAATGAAACACCACTTCGTCCTGAAGCCGGTTCAAGAAATTCTAAAATTGCAATATCATCTGCATCAAAAAGTGGATTGCCACTGCTTGTCTGAAAAACTGCATTTGAACTATTGCTCCTCCTGAATCTTGCCACAATCGACAACTCTCTAACTAATTCACCTAAAGTACTTGGTGGATTAGGTACTTGCACGTTCTCACTACCATATGCGGCATTCCTTAACTGCACAGTTAGTCCCGGATTAAACTGACTTACCGCATTCCCAGTTGGAGCTAAAGTTCTCAGCCTCGCCTCATCTGCTGTATACCCTGCCTTATTTAATACAGCCCAATACATTTGCAATTTTCTCGTTGCTCGTATCTTCTCACTTCCGGCAACAAGCTGTCGCACTTCATCCAAGACGGGTAATTCAACACTGTTAAACGTCTCGATATAACCTGAAGTACGGCCAGCATCCCTTAAAAGGCTTGCTAGGACTAATTTTGACTGGCTAGGATTCTCATAAAAGTTTAACTTCAATGGTTGCGATGGAGTGCTGGGCTTAGGTGTTAAAGCATATATCGAACAAACTTCCGGAAAAGCAGTTGCAATTGATCTGTTATCATCCTGAGGGTTGTCATTCGCATACTCACCATTAATGTCAAAAATCAATTGCCCAGCATTTTTTGTTGTTTTAGTGGTTTCTAAAATACTTTGTATTATCAATTTAACAACATTACTCTTGCCAAGCCTTGTTTTTCCAAACATTGCGGTCCTGCTCCCAAGAAAATCCATGGTAGAAAGAAAAACATCCACATTGGGTTGTGGTTTATTCGGCAATGGTAATCTACATTCTGTTAACCTCAATTTACCTATTTGAAATCTATTCTGTTCTGGGACCATCGAATTATTAACAAGGTCTAATAATTTATCATCTGGGGCATAAATGCGATATTTATGTGCACTCACAAAATTGTTCAAGTCCCCAGAAAATTCTACCGCATCTGCTTTTTGTGGGTTGGGATAAAACATACCCAAAACACCTGTTTTCAAAGCTCCCCATTGCAACTCACTTTGCGTGAAAACATCAAGCTCAGGCATTGATTTTTTTTGTAGCTCGAAATATGTCTGTTGCACTTCACCCGAAAGAGGTGTTGATGCAGAATCTAAAACTCTCAGCAATGTAAAATGTGGCGGAATGGAAACATTTTCATTTTCAAAAGATGATGGACACATTATTAATAGTGAATTTCTGGGTACACCACCAACCGCAACCTTAAAGGGATCACTAGTAATAATTGTTATTTCTTCATAACCAATTTCTAGAACATAACCGACAAAGCGCATATGATCATACTGCTTGCTCTTCTCAAAGGCTTCTTCCCTTTCCAGAAATTCTTTTAAAATTCTGAGTGGATGGTTTTGATTAGCGGCGTCATCTAGAAATTTTCTCATAGTAATCCTCCTAGTAATTACAAATCAACACTTCTCCTGATTTACGTGAAAAAGCACCGGGCATTTTGCCAGTCCCTCTCTTTATCGGAATAACTTTCAATCCTTTATATAGATCCAAAATTTCTCTATGCGATGAAATTGTCATAGCCCATTTTATTTTCCTTTTTGTCGCTGTTCTTAATGCCTTTGCAAGCCTACCATGTTCTTCAAAGGTGAATCGGGAATGAACGTAATGATCATGTACTAATTCTTTTTCTCCCGGTCTATACGGCGGATCCAAAAACAAAAAATCTTCTTTACTAGAATTTTCTATAATTTCTTCAAAATCGCTTTTGAATAATTTTGCCTTTTTTAAAAACCTTGATACAGCCAATAACGTTTCTTCTTTTATGACCCATCTACGGTCCTGCCCACCATAACCTACATTAAATTGCCCATTTGCATTTTCTCGCCACATGCCTTTAAAACAAGTTCTGTTTAGATATAATGTTCTAGCGGCCCTAAATGCTAACCCATTTTCTTCACGTGTATCTCTAACTCGATAATATCCTTCTTTTGTTGCTGGAAATTGACGAAAGATATTCCATACTTCTCTGGGATATCTTCTCAATCCTCTGTATAAGTCTATTAATATCGGATTTATGTCAGATAGTATTGCCTTCCGAGGCGACATTGCAAAAAACACAGCTCCACCACCTAAGAAAGGCTCAACAAACGAGCCCTCGATATCATTCCTCGTAGGCAGATGTGGAATCAACTGCGACATTAATCGCTGTTTTCCTCCCGGATACCTTATAAATTTTAATCTTTTATCAATTTTCATAAATATTCCTAATCACCTAGACCAAAGCATTATTTATTAGCTTGCTTCATAGCTTTTTATAATCAAATGCTTTGTTTGCTCAAAATCATCAACGTCTGATATCTTAACTTCTACATCTCCAGTTCCATAGTGACCGATATCCCTCACATCACGAGTTAAACCGTTTTTAAAGTCAACCTTGTCTGGATCAAGCCGCAAATAAAGCAGTAAACATTTTGTTTGCGGTCTAACCTCTAAGCACACAAAGTTCTTTATTCGTTTAAAAGCCTTATAATATTTAAGTTCCTTTTCTTGCACATCATCACCAAGATTCTTTATAAAATCCGCTACCGCTTGATATAAATTCTTTAAATCTTCATCTGCTTGTTCAAAAAACTCCCCATATGTTTTATACTTCTGCGCCTTCTTTGAGCTTTTATCATTAGTATCAACATACTCAGTTACGATCTGAGAATTAACCAACTCGAAAAGAAACATATCCTCGCCATATTTTTTATACCGGATAAGCTCTATATTCCGATTAATCTGCTTTACTGCATGCTCGTCATACCGAGTGAAGTCCCCGGCTATGCACAACAATCGGGGGATAGACCACTCAATCTTGTCTCCATAGTCCTTGCCAAGCGTTTTTATCACCATAAGTTCAAATTCAGCTTTATGATCCATTAGCCAATCAAGATAAAAAAGCCCTTGATTGATAACATTTTCATTAATCGAACGCTTGTATTCAACAATAACCGGGCAATAGTTTTCATCTATCCCAAGAGAATCAATACGCCCCCCATGTTCTTTTCCTGTGGCATATTCACTTTTTAAAAACTTTATTCCAAAGACAGCCTCCATATTGTCTTCTATTAATTTTTGCAATGCTCTTTCAAACGTAAAAGCACCACACTCCAGTTCGTCTAAAATGCCTTTGTTCAATTTAAAAAGCTTAATATCACTCATGCTATCCCTTTGTTTTTAAATTTTGGGAATTATTAAAAAATAATCTATTCTGCTTTAGCTTAGATTTCTACTACTCAACCATTATGAATTTATTTTTTCTCAAAGTTCACGCAAGAGAGTTTGCTTCTTCTCCGAACAAATTAATGCTTCCTATCTCTTGGCGGACAAGGGTCGTTTCCATAACTATCTTTATCTCTAATCTTCCCATCAACCCCATGGATAACTACTTCCGTTTTTTGATTGATAGCAATATCACGTGCAGTATCAATAGCATCTTTCTGGGTACGATGAATTGAAGTTGCTTTGGAGTTCCCTGCACCTTTTACCGCCCAACCATTATCAGTCTTTACTACATGCTGATTCTTTTTAGTCATAACAGCACCTCCTTAGTGTTGCCCTAAAAATAAAAAACCTTCAACAAGGCAATACACCCCTGCTGAAGGTTTTTCTTTTTTAACGTCCGGGATTTACCCCTTCCAACTCGGGACGAGATAACATAATGATTCATATACACTTATATAAAGAAAATGGTTAAAAGTCAAGCAAAATTATGGACATTGGCGTATATTATTGGTATTATGAATAAATGGCCAAATTTAGAACTCCAAGACGAAGACTAACCCGACAGCGAAGTGGTTTTAATGTTTCAGGGGACAAAAAAGGGTCAACCTGTAAATTGCTCCATACAGATGAGTTGCATCCTGATCAAGGCGTGATTTCTGTTCAGGCAAATAAACACGCAATCGATCTTCCCCTCTTATTCAAGAGGCAGTTTAGCATCATCGGCATTGGCTATTACTTAAAAGCCAATAGCAAGTGTGCGATTACCGGAACGATTAAATGGTCTCACCACGGGCAAAATAATTCCGTTGATTTAAAACCTGAACACATTGAAACGAATGACTGGGTAAAACTTGGTTCGCTACTTGAAATAAGTGCACACCGTCCTCATTCGCAAATAAAGAATGTTATCATAACTTTAACCATCGCGACTAAAACCCCCATCAGTTTTTTTGGGTTAATCTGTGACAGTATAAAACATCCTTTCTTTATTGATAATGACGTATATGATGCTTTTCTTGAAAAAACATCATTATATATTCCAGAAATTTTATACATTGACCCGACAATTTCTCAACTTCCATACTCGACAATTATAGGAAACTCTAAACCACTGAAATCTGTTCCAATCGTTTGTAAATCATGCAATCGATGCTCACGATTTTTACCGATCGATATTTTAAATGAAAGAAACACCTTGAGCTTCAGCAATCATTGTGTCTCCCGAGCTCCTTGCCAACACTCAGCATTTTCGACATACAAAATTGAAATAGGCTCTGAGATAAAAATACCTAAAATTAGCAACGGACAATTAGTAACTAGCCATTTTGGACACCAACTTGAATGTAAAGTTTGCAAAAAGTTCTTTGTTAACCTCCCTCTGAATCCTCTCCGTGACAGCACCCAACACAGAGAGGATTCATTAAGACGAAGGGCGTTCGAGGTCTTAGTAGGTAAACTCCTAGAGCGCAAATGGATTTATCACATATATAGATTGTCTAAGGGAAAAGAGTTTGATGTTGCAATATGGGAGAAATTTGATAAAAAATGTTTTAACTGCGGAACTCTGCTCAATACACCAAATGATATGAATTTGGACCACACCATGCCTTTGGCCTATTTATGGCCGTTAGATGAAACTGCAACTTGTTTATGCCAAACATGCAACAGTTCTAAGAGCGATAAATTTCCAATAGATTTCTATCCACAAGACAAAATTGACAAATTGTCTAAAATCACAAATCTGCCGCTAGCAACATTACAAAGTCGTCCCATTAACAGAATTGCGGTCGATGAATTGTGTAATAAAATTGTTTGGTTTTTCGATGATTTCCTGTCGGATAAAGATTACCAGAAAATTAGAAAAGGTAAAAAAGCCGCAGATTTAATCGTTCACGCTCTACATAACGTCATCAATAGTAGTGGTCCCACTACCGATCTTTTAGACGCCTATAAAGAAAAGACCGGGAAATATCCAACAACAATAACAATTCACCATTAATATAGGACTAAGTACTGGTGACTCGTTACAGACCCTTTATCTCTAATTCCGTGTAACTGACAATGTTTCACTGACTCATCAAATAAATCATATTTCCTAAAATATCGCTTGCTTCCTTTGATTATTTCTTGAGCCATATCACATTTTTTACTCTTGCCTAAATGAAAAACAAAAGCGCCTCCTGTTTTTAGACGCTCCCTTCCCTGCCTAAAGATATTATCGTATACATCGAAACTCTTTTTCTGCCTTTCCTCCACATATAGACTGGTCTTATGCTTAAAGTCACTGTCATCCCATCCACAAAACCATATTCTCATCCAGTTGGATAAATAAAATCTCGTGCTATCAAAAAAAGGAGGTGACGTAATTATTGCGTCCAGATCACTAATATCTTGCGGCCAAACTTCTGTGGAATCATGCAAGAAAACGTCTCCTTCACAAAAATTGTCTGGCAAAACAGCCTCTAATGATTTTTTCACCTTGGTCTTCACTTTTTCATACACATTTTTATATACAAACTCGCCAGTCGGTGCATACGGAGTGATTGGATGCGATCTGCGACTTAATGCATATGGTCGATTGCCGTGTAAAATATGAAGCAATGAGGCAACCACTAACATTTGGCTCGGACCTTCTGGTCGATGTTCCTTTACAAACCTTCGCGCCAAAAGAACCTCTTTTAATGTCGTTGGTTCGAAGTAATCTTTAAGTTTTTTATTAAATCCGAATTTTTCAGCAAGACTTTTGTCGTGCTTGGTTAACCCCTCTCGATTAATAAATTCTTGCATCTCATCCAAATAATGCATCGCGTCTGCGTCATTACATCTCTTAATTTTAGCTCTTGAAATATAATATGCGGGCTTGCTTATATCCATTCCGAAAGATCGCCTTTCTGACAAAGCGGCCTCAAATGGGATTGTTCCAACCCCAGAAAAAGGGTCAAAAATTCGACCCTTTTCAGGAACAAATATATCGACCAGATGGCGTGCAATTGCTGGCTTCAATTTGCCTCCATAAGAACAAATTGAATGATTAGGATGCCCCCAATTCTTTTTGGAAAACCCGTTTTTTTGATGAGGCACATCCTTTATAAACGAATTCCAAGAATTTGTATTAAAATATACTTTCTTAGTAGGTTCTGGCATATTCTTTGAAAAAGTGAACACCAACAATTCTTGAGTCAAAACATTCTGGTTTCTTGAACGTCGTTTTCGCAAAGTAAACTTTTCCTTTAATTTATATCCACCCATGTCTGACAAAATTTCCGCCAGTATCTTGTCTGTCGGAATGTGAACACCAGCAAATATTGAATCGCCAATATCAACCATTACTCTCGAGTCTTTTTTCAGCAAATACCGCATTCCATCAAAAACAGAATACATCTCGTGAAAGTAACTATCAACCATTACCGGGATCCTGCCGTCGTATGCATTCTTTCTCAATGCAATTAAAGTCGCATCAAGTATTTCGCTTTTGAAATCGTTTTGTTCTTTCGTGCTCACTCCGTTCTTTGCTCTGACATCATTAATCCCAGACGTCAAAATTTGATTCCGCAATCCCCTTAAATCAGTAGAATATCTTATGTCTCGTAGAAACCAAAGTTCGATCTTGGTATTACGCAAATAATTTGTCCCGTTTAAATACGGAGGACTCGTAACAACCGTATCAATACTTACATCCTCCAGTAATGACAATTTTTTCGAATTATAAAATAAAAATTCCGGTTTCCTTTTTAAATGATAATCAACATTAGCGATATCATCTGCTATCTCAGATATTTTAAGAGGTAACTCCTTCCCTATATCGTGGCTTTCTCTTTCCAATTCCTTTTTTGTTTTAAAACGAACATCTCCTACTTTTTTCAAGTAAGATACTTTCAGGAGTATTGCTACGACACCAACACAAAGAACCTTTGATAACAGTAAATCTCTCTCAGCAACTAAGTCGATATAAGTCCGTAGCTTCAGTATGTGGGAAAAAGTTTTTGGATCATAATATTTACTCTCACCAAAAAGTGCTCTATAGTTGCTTAACAAAAGATAATCTTCCTCGTAATCATCAATCAACTTCATAATGCGATCTTTTTCACTTAATAAACTTTCTGCCAAATTGCGTCTCTCGGCTTCTTCAAGCAAAAGAACCTCAATTTTTGTCTGAGAAAGGAAGACCAAAAGAGGATTAACCTCGGCAAAATAACTTTTTATACCCAATGAATCTGCCGCAAAAACAGTTGTTCCAGTCCCAGCAAATGGGTCAAAAACACTTGTCGCATTAGGGGCATATCTCTTCAATAGCGCTATAACAAAATCGGGAGAATATCCTTCAACATAGGGAAGCCACCTTTGAAAAGGAATTTTTTTACTACTTTGGAAGGTAGCGTCTGTGGCTGTAACCAGGGGGAAATCTTTGATAGATTTTTTTAACCTTAATTTAATAAATTTGCTCAACGTCCTTTCCTCAGCCGAAGCCATTTCCAATAATTGCTGATACGTGTCGACAGTGATGATTTCTCGAATTTCCTCATTAGTCAGAGATGATATCAAATTATATACGTCTTTTTCTTTTGCAGAGAAGGAAACCGTGACTCGTTTTCCACCTGCAAAATCAAAAGCTCCATCTTCTTTAAAATATATGGATTTAAACAATTGAGTAGCCATGCTTGCTTAAGTTACCATAATATGATACTTACTTCAAGCGAATTTTCCGTGAACTCCTCTCTCCCAATAAATCCCTTTCTTTTTCCATATTCATAAAAAGGGATTTACTGATCGAATTTAGATTTTATATTCAATTAAATAGAGTTTTACTAATTCCGCAACAAACTTATAATTTCCTCCTATATGCCAGTCAGTGTTGCGCTCAGGTTCAACAGATGATTTGTAGTCGTAAATTGTAAACTGCAAACCGTTGATCCTCCCGTACCATTCCACCTGAATCTTACCGTCTAGCGATGATGTCATCTGCGGCCCCCCGAACACACGCACTATATCATCATACGTTGTTCCTTTGGGCAAATACCCCTGACAGCCTGTTCCGTTGAGTGAACCGACACCCATTTGCACATCCAAATCCAGTTCCATTTTAACTTTCACTTTTTCACCTTCCTTGAACCCCAGCCGGACTTCCATCTTTTAACCGCTCCAGATACAAGCGCATCAATTTCCTGTTGAGTTATGCCTTCACCGAGAAGATGCATAAGCTCATCTTTATTTAAAATGCGGAAATTCTTAATCCCACGATCCTTGTCAATCAGCATAAGCTCATTGCGACTTTTTTCTTTAGATTCCATGACTCCTCCTTTTCTGTGAGAGTAGGCCATAGAGTGTTATAGTTGGCAAGTTATTTCTGAACTACCGCTTTTACCGCAAGCGGTATATCTTTTGCCTCTTTGACTATGACCGCTATCTCGTCTTTAGTCAGTTTCTTATCCGCAAAAGCTACCAGTACAGCGTTCAGTAGCTCGCTGATCTCTTTAAGCACCTTTAGTGCCTTAGCTAGTATAAACCATACCGCCCCGATGCCAACACCTGCCGTCAAGAGTTGTGGAATATTTCCCGTAACATAGTCTAATATCAACTTATTCATTTCGTGCCTCCTTCTTCCTTTTCAGCAAAAGCGATACTTAACGCTTTTACTTCTTTTGCGGTTAATCCGCATACATTTTTGATCTTAGTAATCGCTGATTTTAACTCCTTCCTCGCTTGGACTTTTTCCTTTAACTTTTTCAATTGTTTTTCTGTAATCAATCTTTTAACCATATCGCCTCCTAATCCCATGCTAAACTTACGCCATGCAGTTTTAAGTCTTTGTTATTATGCGACGTAATCTTATACCTCACATCGCTATCAGCACTTTGACTGGAAACATCCGCTACAGCGTGTAATATCCTTTTGCCTGTACCGTAATCACCTTCCTCCAACAGAGTAGCTTCTTCCCAAGTCGATCCGTCATCACGTGAGATGTACGCTTTTAAATCTGAATTAAGCGTAATACTTTCAACGTCTTCCTCCTGAACGACTATACGTACAGTATCCGGATTTTCTTCAGCAACAAATTGAGCGCTATGAAGATCCATATTTTCAGGCGTACCTTCGTCATATTCAGATATCGGAGGAATAAAAGACGCTGTGTGTCTTGCTATGCCTTTTGAAATCCTAAGCTCATCAAGGCATCCTTTCAAACCATACCTTCTTGCCGAATATGTTTCGTTCCCGATAGTAACATTTGCCGTTGCCTGAATATCCATACTGCACGTTCCGGAGTAAATCAGCGATCCATTAACAAAAATATGTAACTGATTTGAACCTGTGCCTGCCCGGCATACTTCGATGTGATACCATTCCCCAAAGATCAAAGGTAAGGTTGTCGTGTAATTTGTATCTACAACATATACCTGAATATAATTGGAAGATGTCTTCCGGATTGTCCACGATACTCCACCACTATTGTAATTACTGACCAGAAAGTGTTCGGTTGAAGTTTCCAAAGGTTTATACCAGCAATCTACCGAAAAGTTGCCAGTCCCAAACTGGAAATCTGATCCGCCGGGGATTGTCAGATAATCGCTATTTGAAAACCCTTTATACGCACCTGAGCCGAATACTGACACCCAATCAAGTTTGGCTGTGCCTACACAAATAACATTGTACCCATTGGCGCTCTCATCTGTTATGATGCAATTTCGATAATCTTCTGTGAATCGGCAGACAACATCAGCATTACGTGTTACTGTATGACCTGTATTTCCATTATCAGCAAAAATATCTCCGCTTGTATCGTCAGGAGTACCATCGAAGTGCATGAGTAATTTTGTATTAACATCAGAAGTGAAAGCTACTATCGGCGGGATAAAGTTAGCTGTATATCTCGCTGTATTGGAAACTCGTAATTCTCTCATCCAACCCTTACAATTAGCACCGCCTCCACCCACTTCTCCAATTTTCATCAACAGTGTTCCTGCAATATTTTTACTGTTTGTTCCGGTTGCAGTAGAATTGCTCTGCATTCCATTTATAAACATCCGTAGATTCCCGCTACTATCTCGACAAGTAGCAAAGTGATACCATACGTTCGGTATCGGAGTGAAACCCAATCCCTGATACTCAGTAGCATTTAAATAAGTATGAAACCCTGAAGTTCCGCCTCCATCATATATTGACATCCTGATTCCTGTGCCTGTTCCACCAGCACCAATATCAACCATACATGTGCCTCCGGCAGAACCATCCCACTTGAAAAATCCTTCAATAGTAAAAGCTCCTGTTCCAAAATCCCAATCTGCATGGTCTGGTACTGAAAGCCAACAATCACTTGTACCGTCAAAATACGCACCACTCCCCAAAGGATTATTCACCCCTGACGGCGGATCAAAATTTAGCAACAACAAAGTATTCACATCTGACATATAAGGTAGTGTCGGCGCTTCATTTGGTCTTACCGTATCTGATATCCGGAAATATTTTATCCAGCTATATGTATGGCTATTGGCTATGTTCTCTCCATATCTCAATGCTCCAATTCCGACCTTCCCTGTTGGCGATACCGTCGTTGATGTGGTGTTTGTTCCGATCAGTTCTTCGTTTAAATATATGCTGTAATCGTTACCGTTTCGTATTATCCTGATGCGATACCATGTGTTCTGCGCTAAACTCAACCCTGATGCCGTACAGAGCGAATACGTGCCTCCCCATACAATACTCGAACTGCTGACACTTAACCCTAAATACGATGAATCACTTGTGTAATGTGTAAACGGATACCCTTGCGGTGTTTCGTGAAACAGAATTTCCAATTCAAGCGTATAGTTTGAATTCCAACATGTAGGTGTCCAGTCGACTTTCAAGTAATCAGAATCACCATCAAAAAATCCGGCTGTCCTGCTTGTTTGAACTGGCATTATTGCACTATTGTTGGTCGGGGTCATAGTTTGCCCGCTATCTGATATATCTTTAAATCCTACTTCATCAGAATAAAATTCAAGCCATGATAAATGTCCTTCATCAGCAGTTTGTATAGAAGAAAAACTGAACCGGTAATACCTATAGGCTGTACTATTTGTAAATGAAAAATATTTTCTCTCGCCCTGACCCCAAGTTACTGACTGCGAGTCAAGTGTATCCCAATTTGTACCATCGTTCGATCCCTGAAAATTCCATGCGTTAAAAGTACGTGCGTAATAACTGTCGTTCTGAGCGCCGAGACAATACCCTTTCAAAACCTTTGCGTTACCGCTACCGAAATCATAAGTTAATGTATGGCTTGCACCCTGATGCGCTTGATCTCCCCAGTACGTTGTTGATTTCTTATCTAAGAGTTTGTCTGTCTCATATGAACTGGAAACTGTAAGCGAACTCGAAAAATTACCTTGATAAAGTATTTCACCAGCACCGTTAAAATGAGTTAACAGCTTTACATAACTGTCTATCCCTCCGCCGCTTTTCTGTGGTGATACAACACCATCCTCAATAGAATAGTTTGAACTCGCTCCCGAATCTATCCCTGAACTATCTTCAAAAGAATCTATAATCCCATCAACCATACCGAACTTAGATAAACTCTCATTGCTGGCTATCTTGAAAAATGCCAGCATGATGTTACTTTCAATACGATCTGCTACCTGAAGTTTGCTATTAACATATTTGATCGTAAAATTATCTATAGAATCACTTAAGTCTGTCTCTTTCGGTATCATATACAGCGTTCTTACATCTTGATATATATACCCCTCGTTCGAATTAGCGTCCTTGTCCTCGTAATTAACTATCTTTGTCATTGTCGTTTTGCAATAAACCGAACATATGGATATTGCATCATCCGGCAAATTGCTCCATTTGGCTACCGGTGTTGCGTCTTCGTCACCCTGACACCAAGCAAGATCGCCTGCGTTATTCAGATAAAGAATATCAACTCTGGGGTTTCCTGTTGGCGCAGTTATGCCCGGAGAATTACCTCCTTCAAAAACTACAGGTTCACCATTACGATGAATTTGGTAAAAATAGTTTTCTATATTACTCCCTGATACTTCCACTGTCATATCAGGTGTATCTTGCGCCTGTGGACGTAATGCGGATATGTCGCCCTGGAATAATGCGCTTAATGCGTTTCTTATATCGCTCGATACCGGGGATCCTCCCGATACCGGTTTTGTGCTTTCGTTTCCTACCGCTGGAAATATTGCTTTTGCCATAACATCACCTTAATACCCTTTTGCGTAATAATTTATTTTCCCCGCAGTTTGTACCATAACGTTTGCCGGGTCTTTTAATCTGACATTAAAACCTTCTGGCAAACTGCTCTGATCAACGTCAACCACATATGCTGATCCGGAACAAACTACAAGCAATCCTTTAACCTCTATAAAACTATTGAAACTGATCGTTGTCCATCCACTGCCCGAAACGTCAATGCCCATGCCTTCCTGTGTTCTGTCATCCACATCAAACGTTACACATAAACGGTATAGTGCTAACATATAGTCCGCATCGTTACATTTCATGACTAATTTGAACCTGAAATATCTACCAGAATATCTTCCTGTAGAAAAACTTTCCCAATTATCCGGTTCCGTCTCAGTATCTGAATAAGCGATAAAGATTTGAACTGAACCACCTTGCTCATTAAAAATGCCAGTCTGCATGGAAATATTGGATTCTAGTATTCCGCCAAGATCTGATACTTTAGAAATATATACGGCTTCATCTACTTCAACAGGCTCATCCCATGTGATCCCCAATTCGTCCCACCAAGCATGCTCAGTATCCCACTTATTCTGCGCTTCAATCTGGATACCAATTCTGTAATAATCCTGTGAATATCCTTTCATCCATACTCGTTCCGCTGACCCAGTTAGAACGCCTTCACTTAAATTGTAGTCTTCAGATAAAACTATATTTTGTTCAGGAACATCAGTAATGTATAAACTGAAAACAGTCATCTCATCTGAATAGTTCCCTGAAGTATCAACCGCTTTAATAGCATAATGTTTCTGTCCTGAACTTACCGTGAGCAAGTCATATGATGAACCAGTTATGTTTTCCGCTATTATTGTTCCCAATGCCCATTCAGCATCCGCAAACGGTAACTGCTTTAATTCGTATCCTCTTAAATCCGGATCTCCGACTTCAGCCCATGAAAAGTGCAGGTAATCTCCGGCAAATGAAACAGAAAATCCACCAACATCTCCCGGAGGCGCACTTTTACCTTCAATCACAATATCCCCTTGCGGGCTGTCCCCTATACTGTTCTGTCCACCAATGTCAGATATAGATACAACCGCTACCTTTACACTATCGCCTTCCAGCAAGTCTCCCATTATCGTGTGTATCGTGCCTGTGCTTGTTCCCCTTAGCGTCCAAGTTCCTCCGCCATCTTTTGAAGTAAATATTCTCACTCCAGCAAAACTTTTCAAATCATATCCCGATACGTTTGGATTGTTCCATGACACACCGATCGTGCTCTCGACTGTACCGTCACCTAAAACTTTGATCTCTTCATGTAATTTTAAATCTGTAATATCCGGGATATCTCCGGCAAACTGCGAATAGTTATTGCTTGGCAATAAGACTGCCGAGTCATCATATACAGATTCGTCATACTCAATAGCTATAATTGTAACTTCGTTTTTTGAATCCCTCTGCATTGACAATGCTCGGTACGGTTTAACGACCTTGTTATTTTCTCCAAATGCGTATGAATCATATACCTGTGGGGCTTGGCTAAACGGAACTGATACTGCTATCTCCGAATATGTCCCTTCAGCATTTGTAACTGTCCTTTCCTCAATAGTCCCATCCGCAAATTGCACCTGCAGTTTGTATGTCTTGCCAGAAGCTACCGCAACATCCCTATCCATCTTTACTGAAGAAACCGTTGAACCTGACAATATCCTGCCGGAATAACCATATTGGGGTAAATCGTGTGAAATCCCGATAAGATCCGCACTCTGAATTGTTACAGCGTCTATCCCTGCTTTAAAACGCACTGAACTATTAATTATTCTGCTTCGGTTTAAAATATGCCGTCCTTCTCTGAGTGCATATGATGTTCTTGTGGTTAATAATCTTACCGCTTGTTTGCGTACTGGATCACCGTTCGCTAATGATGTTTCATTAATCACCGCTATTGTTTCGTTCTTATAATCCTTATCTTTATCCATATACTGAATTTCGATAACATTCGGCATATCTTTACGGGATTTCCATTCTTGAATAAATGAATTTTCAACTATGGATCCCATGCCGAATATTTGGACTATATCGTCAGGTTTATCTATTTTGGCTTTTATCTTTCCTTCAGAGAAGAACGCCATGCCCCTGAAAACGCCACATATCTGATTAACTAAATCAAGTGCTCTTGACATTCCATCGATAACAGCATCTATCCTAAACCGTTTCTCATAATAAGTTGTGCCATCGCTATCTGTGACCTCAACCTTTTCCTCACAGTATCGTGACATTTCAAGATATAAATCATCATCTATATCATTGCTCTCGATATAGTCCCCTAACCCGAAAATGTTATTTGTCAGCAAATCTCTCATGCACCACACTGGATTAGCGGAATATTTGGTAACATATGCTTCACCGTCCCAGCTCAATACAGTATCGTCCGCCAACAATTTGTATGTTTCAGATACCGGATCCCAATAATAGTCTTCCCAATCAACATCATTCTCACCATTTTTAATTTCCGGCACTCTTATCTTTCTGCCTTTAACAAGGACGGTTATTGTCGGCGTGCTTCCTGATATTTGGTCTGTCGCAAGAAACCGTATACCTAGAAGCGCAGTTTTTGGATAAATTAAATCATCTGTTGTTATTTCATCCATACGTTGCAAATACATTTCGTTGATATGTTTTGCGTTATCTCCATCTTCACTTGTTTTGGTTATACGAATATCATATTGCCCGGCAGTGAGCCCTTCTATTCTGTATATACGCTTTACGGCTGACCGAGTTTCTCCGGTCACTTCTTGTTCTTCAAGTTCCGTCCACTCTCCCGCTGTGTGCAATTTATAATCAACACGGTATTTTGCAGTTTCAGAATATACGCCACCGCTATTCCCCTGTTCATATAATCCGTATGGAAAATTTAACTGCACTTCAACTGCCTCAACTTCTGTGTCTGATGTTGTATAGACATACGGAGTGTCGTAACTTAATTTAGCCCCGATATCAAAACTCTGATGTAAGTCTTCAAATGCGGGAATTATATCCTGATCGTTTGTACCGTAGCGTTTATACACATCCACTCCATAGAAATTCTCCATTGGATTGTCGTTTATTTTTATACTGTCGATACTTTCTACTTCACCTGCACATAAGCCAATCAAGATATTGAGATAATTCTTTTCGCCATCATTCCATACAAACTGGTTAATAATATTTCCACCGCATCTATGCTCACCATAGATTATGGGTATCGGAACGCTCACATCTGATAATGTGCGGATACCATCCCACGCATAAGTGGGAGAACTATCCTCAAAGGTATCTGTTCCGGTGCTCCCGAAACTTGGCATTTTTGGTTTATTACTTGCCTGAATAGCGTAACTTATTCCCGCTATAGCAATCATTCCGATCAATGCGGCGTTGTTTGCTAAAAATGAAAAGATAGCAATAACTGCGGCTCCTATAGCCGCTTTTATCTCCGGTACGATCAGTATTTCATCACCGTCAGAGACAAAGATACTGTCATCACTAACCTTTTTACCGTTAAGTATTATTCCGCATCCCTTAACATCAAAGCCGGAACACTTCAAGCAATCAGATACAGTCATACCCCCACGGTAAATGATTTCGTCATTCTTCCGGTTTTTCTTTTCTAAAATGTTTGGAATAAATACAACTCTTATCATCCTGACATCCTCTTTAATCTATAAAACCCATATATCTTATCTTTCCAAGACTTGTTGTTTAGACTAGAAATAACCGTACCTGCTCGGCATGTATGAATAAATTTATTCCCGCTAAGCACAACCCCGGCGTGATCACATATCCCTTTTCTGTTTTGAAACAGCACACCATCATAAGTTTGCGGACAATATACTTGTTCCCATTCTTTATGATAGTTTTCTATGAAATAGTTATTACCAAGACGAGCCCAGTTAACAGCATAACTATCTTCATCCATGTCAAGCAGTTCGTACCCCAAATCTTTATACACATTTTTAACTAACCCCCAGCAATCAAGTCCTGATATCTTACGTCCACAATGCCTGTATGGTATCCCAACATATTTCTCTATAATTGTTTTTTGTGTTATCATCTCACGTATATCCTTGATGTCGGTATCGAAGGGAACCCGCCAAAACGTAAGGTATTACTTAAACCCCGACATCTCTGCAAAGTTTTATTACATTCTGTTTCTGCCCCGGCATAACCGCATTCTTCGCTTTTAAATTTCCACGAACAATAGTTCCGGGAATATACCCTGCCCGGCAAGTTGAGTGATAAAACATCGAATTTGCCAGTAAGCTCAAATACCGCATCCTGCTGGTTTGTTTGATAACTATCTATGTAATAAACATCCTCAACATATGCGTCTTCATCATCCAGCTTATCCGCAAAAACCAGCTTAATTGAGACCTTCAGCCCCCTGAGATCGTACACCATTAAATATGACTGTATCAGCCTTGATACATTTCCCAGAACTACCTTAATTGTATTTATACTTCCTTGTGCGTTGTCTCCTATAAAATCACACCTAACTGGAAATTTTGTATATGTCACACCTGCATAAACAATATCTTGATCATAATCACAAAAATTGAGGTCTTCTCCTTCTGTTCCCGTATAATCGTGTATTGTAAATAGAAGTACCGGACGGTTCGCCTGTTTTGCTTTTTCGCTTATGAACCCTTCACCTGACGATCGCATTACTTCACCTCCGTCAAAGAAAATGAACAGTCATATATACCTGAAGCTTTATTCACAAAAACAAAGCTATCGCTGTCAAACCGAACTGCATACTCGACGCTGTCGTTGGGGTTTACCCAAGTAAATGATTCATAACTACCTTTACGTGCGACATAAAATGATCTAATAGTAGTTAACTCCTCTGTTGTTCTATTATGAAACTGTAATGTCCATTTTCGTAGTGGAATGCTTTGTTTCGATCGGCGCTGTTCTACTCCATTCTCGAATTTCGTGATCAACGTCTCGAACTCTATCTTCTCTTCAAAAACAAAATCTGGTATTACATTTAATACAGCCACATCTCCACCTTACGCATATTGTCTCAATGCTTTTCTGAAATTTCCGTTTGTTTCCAGATCCTTCGCTACCGCATCAGATAATGTTCTTCTATTACGCCACACATCCTGTGCGTCCCATGCCTGTATAACTTGGTTTACGTTTACTGTAACGTGCGTTCCCGTCCCTGTTTCGCCTTTATTGAGTGCACGTAAATTGTCAGACCCGCCAATATTCCTCATCCCACGTCTGGAAAGTATCCCTTCACCTGTCTGCGCTATTATGGGAACCTCGTCCGGAGCTAACCCCTGATGAGCCCTGATAATACCGCCATTATGATATTTTCTTACTACCCCTCCTGAATGAAACAGTTGCCCTATAGGTATACCAAAAAGTGACCCGCCAGCTCCTGCCATAGCACTGAACATCTTTATAAGCATTATCTTCGCAATAATATTTGATATCATCTGAAGCATTGCTCTTGAAAATTCACTGAATATATCTTTAACGCTTTTTAGTTCTCCGGTGAAGACCTGAAAGAAAAACTGACTAAATGCGTTTTGCATGTTTCGTGCTGATTGTTTGGCAAACTCTTCCATTGCGTTAAATGAACTATTTACGTTTTGTGCCTGTTTCACAACTTGCCCCGCAACCGTTTTAAGCACTTCTGTTGTCTTCGTCCCCGAATCCCGAACTTTCGCAAAAACAAGTTCATACTGCTCCATCGCTTTTTGAGCGCTATCCATCGAAGCGAGTTCAAATGCTTCTCTATTTATGTTCATGCTCTCTGATAGTCTTTGTATAGACTCGCTGGCTTCTCTATACGTTTCACCAAGATTTCCGGGTAACTTGCTTAAAAGATCATAAAATTTTTGCAATGGGATAAGTAGTTTTTGGAATACGACTACACCTATTTCCATTAACTTAAAAAATCCGGAATATATCTGCTCTAAAAATCCTTGGAATAACCCGAGAACATGCCATAGCGCTTGACCTACCTGCATAGAAAAATCAGCCCATCCGGCTTTTAACTTCTGCATCTTTTCAAGGTTTGTCATTGTAGATGTATCTATTTGTTTAAGTATTTTTTCGCCTGCCTCAAGTGTGGCATTTAAAAATGCTTGCTTCCTTTCATGCTCAGTTAAATCTTTAGCTGACTTCCCTATACTCTTGGCATATTTCTCGTATGCATCACCCGCACTCACGATAATACCCAAATTATCAAGAACAAGTTTTGACTGTCTGCCGACACCGATTGCTATACTTTCAAACATAAACCCAACATCTTTACCAAATGCTCTTGCCGAGGCTCTTGCGATCTCCATCATTTTTGATAATTTATCCGGATCGATACCCAATATCATCGCCTGTGAAGCTTTTTCCATTATTTGGGCTGTAGACATCGTTTCCCCGGACATCCGGCGTAAATCCTGTATCATTTTGTCCGCACTTACACCCAAAGACGTCGCTAGATTATTAAACGCTTGTTTTTGCTGTTCAGCTTTAGCACCAAGTTCCATCAAATCCCATGCTTTGCGAAGCGCCATTATCGATGCTGTAATTGCCGCAGTTATAGCGAGCCAGTTCTTTTTCCATGAATTAGCGAACCTCTGCAAATTGCCACGTATACCTTGCAAACGTTTACTGGCTTCATCTTTAAGCCGTAATATTATTGAAAGCTGTTTGTTTGTCACTTTTTAAACCGTTCCCTCTTTTTAGCTCGTTCAGATTCAATGTTTTTGAGTTCCCGTTCAATTATCTCTAAAGCATCCAAAAACTTTGCTGGCTGTGATAACCATCCACCTTCATTCGGGAAATACCCTTCTCTGTAATATTTATACGCTTTTAAATACGTACCGCTTTGTTTTGTGATTATCCTGAATGGACATCCTGTATAAGTTTCCCCATAGAGTTCCCACTCTTCCTGTCCCGGTTGTTCATATTCACAAAATCCCTTATGCCCTTTAAAACAGGCTTGGCAGTTCACCGATATTTCACCCGCATGAACTGCCAGTATTAGTTTTTTGTTTCTGCCTCGCTCAACTTCGATTCTTCCAGAATCACTTCTGCCAGTTCCTGTCTTAAATTGTTCGGAAACATTGCAATGATCCTATCCGGTACAGATTCACGCATTTTTCCTGCATATCTCAACGTTTCAAAACCTAGCGTTAACGGTTTACCTGTCTGTGGATCAATAAAATTATCCAACCCTTTCAGCCCGTATTTAATTGCTTTAATCTGGCGTTTATTCCAGTTAAGCCTTACATTGGCTTTCTCATCCGGATTCGCTGAACTCATCTCATATAAACTGCTTTCATCGTCTATCTCCGCTCTCAATACAGGATCCATAACACCAATATGGAATATTGTTGGGTTATCTTTATCCGGATCGTGTTTTGACACATACTCTCTTGTTGAACTTATATCAACTCCTGTAAACATACTTCCTCCTAGATTAATAGTATTGCTAGTTCATCGTCACCCGGGTCTATAGATCCGGTTATATCAAAGCCGGTTTGCGCTAACTGTATTCCGTCCCTGTCGTTATCATCTACTTTGTTATATATGACTGCGGGTAAATAGAATCTGAATTTGTTACCAGCCGTCTCTCCATACTCCAAGTCCATAACTACAGGAGTATTGTTAAACCATTTCCCGAAAAAGTCATGTGTCGCTACAGACACCATTTCCGGGTTAAATGATCCTTGTGCGTCTCTACCGGTTATCATGTACGATAGAATACCTTTCGAATCACTGATCTTATCTTTTGGTGCAAGTGTATTCGCTATATCGATCTCGACTTCTCCGACATTTAATGAAATATCGTCACATAGCATAGTCGCATTCAAAAGCACTGGCGGCACTGTCTGATCAAACGACAATCCTGATAGAAGTGATGCATCTGATACACCCGCTTCAACACCCATAAAACTAAAATCCGCTGAAACAGGCTCGCCTATTTTGAAATTGAATTTAACAGTCCCCCTGCAACCCTTCAGCAGTTTTCTGACACCATCTTCATATAAACCCATGGTCACTGATGTAACATTATCGCTAATTGGTTTAATCTCCTGACCGGCAGTACCCGGCACCGAACCTGTAGTAGCCGTGGCTTCTGAAGTTGAACCGGTAATCGTTTCACTGTTTTCAAAAGTACCGCTTATTGCGACATAATACAACGTCGTTGTTCCTGTAGATGTCTCTATGACAACCCTTCCCTGCGCTCCCGAACTGCCTCCAATAATAGTCTCGCCATGCTGAAAGGGTCCCGAAGTTATTGCCCCGATCGTTATTTTCTGCAAACTGTTTATTTCAAAACCGCATGCCTTAATTATGTCAGCCCATTCGGGTTCGTTTTCAATATCTCCCGCCCCCTTTAATTCGAGACTGAACTCTAATCCCGCTGATCTTTTACCTGTAAGTTTTCCCAGTTTTGTTAATGACGAACGAACTATATCTCTCTGATACATTTCAGGGTCATAGTTTGCCTTTGGATAATATTTGACCTGTATACCCGCATTTACTGCCAATAGAGTTTCCGCCGTACCTTCTATTGATTCCTCTTTAACAGCTAACTGTCTTTTTCTTGTTAACATTATCTTCCTCCCTTTAATTTACTAATGTCGGATCGTTTCGTTTATGCTGATATGTTATCCCTATCTCAATAATTATCCCCGCATACTGCTGTCCTTCCGTTGTCTCAAATGGAGTCGTCCCTCGAACATTTGTATCAATTGCGTATCCTCCTCTTGAATAATCCGACAAAACCGCTTTTTTTATATCCCCCTGCAATCTGTTCAGATAAGTATCGGTCACAATACTGTCCGACTCGTTATTTATAAAAAACACATCTAAGTACACTGTCAACTCGCATTGTATATACGGTAATGTTCCGCCCTTTTCCTCCTCGTCACCGGGGCTTAAAATAACTGTCGGAACATCAACCAGACTGTTACCGTGCATTGACCATCTTTGAACTGTATCTGCGTTGAAATCAAAATTATAGCCATTATCAGTAGTGATACTTTCCAGCGTGGTCTTAAGATTTTGTAATATTTTTTCTCTGACTGTTTCATTCATATTTTCTTCAAAGCCTTGTCTATCGAACTATTCAAAATATTTATCCTGTAATTATCCAATCCATCCCAAGTCCGGTAAAAACCTAATCGGGGTTTAATCCTGACTTGCCTTTTTAAAACATATAATGGCATTAGTTTGCCTGTCCCCTTCCACACTCTTGTCAAAAACGTTTTCCCTTTAAATCTCATCGGTTTTACATTTTTAAGTTCTCTCGGACTTTTGTATCTTTTTCTCAGCTTTCCTTTCCCTGTGAACATTTGAGATCTTGCTGATAACGGTACAGCTAACCGTCCGCCACTTGGATCCCTTACTATTCCGCCTTCTTCGTGCAACCGTGCTATTTTAGAATCGGTATACACTTCCATGCCCATATCATAAATTGATGAAGTGACAAGCGATACACGTTTAAATGTTCCAAAAAGACCGTGTCCTGATGCTCCTCTCACACCCGGTGGGCCCTGAAGTTTTTGCTGTCTAAACCTTTTCAGAAAACCCTTGGTGATACGATCCATCCCATCACCAAGTTCAATTTTTAATTGTCTCGGCGCTATTTTGATTGCGTTATCCAGTTCTCTTGAATCTATTTCAACGTTTAAACTCATTACCAACCTACCAGTAGATGAAACATTCCTTCATCTTGCGTAATAATATCAACTATCCTTCCCCTTCGTTCTATTCCTTCAGAATCATTAAATGTTATTCTGTCATTCTGTTTGTTGATCTGCAAAACACCGTCATCCTCATCTTTTAGAATATATATCTCAGCTTGGTTTTTTATCGCCCTGCCGTTATTCTCTCCAGTTAGCTCAAGCTCTTTAAAAACAACTATCGCTTTTATTTCTTTCGGCAATACGCCCGAAGACGCATACTCTATTTCATCGGCAAATTCATCTGTATTAAGAAATACTTGCTTCATATCATCTGGTAGCTGTTCTTTAAAACTCATGTTGAAATAATCCTTTCTATTAGAAGACCAGTTACATAAAAAGCTAACCCGATAAGCCCCCCGGCTATACAGGTTACAGAAATGAAATATACTGCCTGTTTAAATTTTCCCGCCCACTCTGCGCTATCTCTTACAACCGGGATAAACTCATCCATCTTTTCTCTGATCTCATACACAGTTTTCGACAGCCCATTATCAATACGATCTTTGATATGTTTGATATCGCCTGAGAGTTCTGTGAATTTAACGTCTGCTACCCGTATCTTTTCATCATGCTCTTTTAACTGTTCTTTTGTTTCTTTGTTTTCTTTCTCCAGAGCGATGTGTTTCTCTCCACATAATTCTTTTGTCATATTTTTGCTGATCATATTCTCCTCCAAGCTAAGCGGGCGAGGGAGTTAATCCCCCGCCCTGCCAGATCAGTCTACTTTTAAAAGATGAGCAAAATACGAATCAATAACCTGCTCGTCTACATGTTGCCTAACTCGGTAAACATCACTTCTCACATCTTCCGCACGATACTGTTCAACTACCGCATTATCAGGGCTGTCTGCTTCCCACAAAAATGTTCTGCCTATACCCGGCTGTGACAAATCCTGTCCGTCATTCGCCACAAGAGCTAAAAGAACATAGTCGTCGCTCCATATATCGCCACTTACAAAGGCTTTCCCCTCTTTTGCGGTATTTTGTATAGCTTTCCCCTCAAATATATATTTCACCCCGAACAAATCAGCTAAAGCCGATCTCACCTCAGCATCTGTCGGTCTCTGTGTATATTTGATAAGATCAACTATCTCCGTATTCGCTTTCAACCGTTCGATATTTGTCGAACTCATGATAAGCGCATTTGGATTCATTCCGCAGTTAGATCGCACTTTGGATTTTGCTGTGCGTATCTGTGTAATAACTTTGCTCCCTACAGCGTCCCACGGAGCTGATCCGGATATGTCTGTATACAAATCAGATCCCGTAAATACGCTTGTATCGAATAATGCACTTGCTATCCTTTTTTCCTGCGCTTGAAGAACTCTACGCATGGTGATTTTTGTCGTTATCAACTCCGCATCAAAATCACTTGCGTACATCTCTCTTTCGCTATCATCCAATACTCCTTCCAAACCGTGTTCCTGACAGTTATACGATTTATCCTTTGCGCTGAACCCATCACGGTTATAGTTTCCTCTCATGGCTCTTTTTGTATCAGCATTTCGAGTAATACTTTCCCGGGTTATCGCAGGATATACCGATTTTTGTTTCTGCGTCTTAAATATCGGCATGACTGACGTGCCGATGAACTCCTTCTCCTGTTCCACGTACTCTAAAAGAGCCGTTCCTAGATCCATTCTCGGTGTGGCTCTCTGTCCTGAATATTCAATGCCCATTTTTATCCTCCTATTTAGCTAATTTTTATTACCGTTACAAAAACATCGAAACTCGCTTCAGCACTCGCTAAAACTTTTAACGCTGATTCTGCTTCCAACTCGTCTTGTTCAGCGATTATTGTCCCACCGGCTACGATAGTGTCATCCGCTGTGCCTTTAGCTTTATTTGCCGTAATATCGTTAGGTGTCGCCTCTCCATCCTGCAATTTTACGTTTGAAGCCGTTGTGTCTCTTGATATCAAATACCAATCGATCACTTTGCATTTAAATGGCAACGACTCTACAATATCGACTGCTGTTGTAGCATCAGTAATACCCGTTTTAGCAAATACTACCGGAATCGCTCCGTTTGCGTTTTCCGCTTCAACTGCTACACTTGCTCCGTCTATATCAGAAGCTGAACCGTTATCGAGTACACCTTCGATTATTTCTGCATCGGCAGTTGCCGCTTCCAATGCTGTTCCTATCGAATTGCCTACTGCTGTATCAGCGACTTTTCCATCATCGGCACCATACAATGTTGCTCCTACTGAAAAAGCTTCGCCTGCTGTCAGCTTAAATGTTCTTCCCGCATGTTTTAACGCTACGGTTACAAAATCACCTTCTAACACTTTCCCGGCTGTAATACCGATAAAGTCGTCTCCCGCATCGGCATACTCTACCTGTGTTCCGCTACCCGCACTTAATTTCACCCTGCGAAAAGCTTCTAAATCTTCTCCTGCTGTAAATGCTTTCATTCCTATATTTTCTTGTGACATTTTCTCCTCCTTTTAGGTTCTTTTCTCTGCTGTTGCTTTTAATGCATCCGTTATCGTTCCGCCATGCTCTTGCTGAAACTGTTTTGCTTTTTCCAAATGACTCATCTGTTTCTTTGGTTCTTCCTCGTCATCAGGTCCGACTTGTGGCGCTGAAGAAAGTTCGAGATCTTTTAATCTTTTATGCTGAAAATTGATTCTCGATTTGTCTTCACTCAAGCCTTCTTCTATCGCTGATAAAGCAAGCTGATTCATACCAGTAAACTCTTCAGCTGTTTTCATGATAGAAACTACCCTTGTCCTTTCCTCTTTAACACCATTTTCAACACCTTGCTGAAAAACCGTGTCAAACAACTCTTTGTGCTCATTTTTCAATTGTTCGATTGTTATAGCTTCCATACCTTTTTCCTCCTTTTGCATAAGTTCTTTATTTGTCCTGTATCTATCTAAAAACCCGATCATTTTGTCTACGGCAGATGCCTCCGCAAGAAACTTGTCCAGAAACCCTGACATCTCTGCAGATGGTTTAACACTGTCTGAAAAAAATGCTGATCCGAACAGCCCATTGTTTGCGGCTGGATCATCTACAACATCCACTGACAACAGCTTTGTTACCCGTATAATCGGTGGTAACTCATTACCTTTATCGTCAAGCTCCTCTTTCTTCTCAGCATCCCAATGGATTACCATCGACGCTCCGAACATTGCGGGATCGCTTTCAGCCAACTTAAGCACATACCCGCCTAAATCTCCGTCCGGAGCATCAAATGCGGTTTTGTCGATATATAAGTCAGCTCTCACAACTTCTCCATCTCGCCTGAAACTTTTTACCCTGCCTAGAAATGTTCCAAGTGCCGTATTTGACATGTTGGGATGCCCAAATCTCGACTTCACTCCTACTGTCGACTTGTTCCCGAAACACACAACATCATCCAATGCCTTGTCGTCAAACTCTCCACGTTCGTCTTTAGTTACTCCTTTTGAAACTACCGCAAATCCATAAATGATATTGTTATCACGATCAATCTTCATATCACCGGCTCGAACCACATCCGTTCTAAATAAATTATTCCTCATTATTCACCCCTGTATCTGTATCCTCAGCGTCTCCGGCATTTTCATCTGATTCTTGTGAGATATTTGTATTTCTGTCTTCTCCAAGATTGAGACCGAGTTCACTGATTTTTTCTTGTTCTCTTTTTCTTTGTTCAAAACATTCTTCCCAGTCTTTCCCCTGAGAGGAGTAAAGATCTGAATATGTAACAATTCCATTTTTTAATCCCACCTCCGACGCTTTAGCTTCTTTTAGCGGATCGACCCATTCCCATCCCGGGGCTACCCATGACGCATTTGTCCAGTATGTTTTATTTTTATAAAAAGAAATATTGCCCAGCTCTCCCTTGAGATAGGCTTCTTCCAAAACCATTTCCCATACTGGTTGACATAATTTGCGGGCGATCCATTCCTGCCTGACCTTAAAATATCTGCGTGCTTCTAATAGTGCCGCTCTTGCCGATGAATAATTTGTCTTACTAAAATCTTTCGCAACAAGTTCGTAAGGCAATCCCAGCGACGCTGATATCGCTCTTAACATTCTTTCGACGAACGGTTCAAAAGTGGCTGTTGGTCTCTGAGGATTAAAAGAAGTTATGTTTTCTCCGGGCAATAAATGTTTTATCATTCCCGGCTCTAACGACTCGACATATTGACCTTTCATGTTACGATCAAAACCGTTATTTAAATCCATTGACGCTTCTGATGTTATAAACAGTGAAAAACAAGCCGCTATTCGTGCTGATACAAGTTCCGCTTCCGCATACTCACCCAAATCTTTAAAATAATTAAGTACCGGCGCAAAAAAGGGTACTCCACGTGTTTGCCCTGAACGTTGTACCGGAAACAAATGAAATACATTCTGCCTACCGAATTCGTTCCTTGCCGGTATCTCTATAAACTCACGGTCTCTTGATTTACTGAACCTGTAATCACCCGGATGTGTTTTCTGTATAAAATATGCGACCGGTTCTCCGTTCTCGCCAATTCTCACACCACCTCGAACAGATTTATCTCCCCGCTTATTCGGCGGAGTATCCAGCCTGTCAGCTTCTAGCACCTGCAAAGCTAATGCGAAAGGTCTACGTTTATCTTTAATCATAGTAGGGATAATTATCGCTTCCCCATTTTCTAAGATTTGTCTATCAACCAGTTGCTGTATCTCGTAAAAATCCATGCGGTTTCCCGCATCGGCAAAAGTTAACCATTTCTTCCACGCCTGTTCAGCTTTCTTTTGATATGTTTTTGCTTCGGTATCATTTTTACCTAATACCTCGCCATCCACTCTGCTCTGAGGTTTAATCCCCACTCCTACGACATTTGTCGTCATTGTCGATGTTATGCCCGAAGCATGCGCATCATTACGATTTAAATCACGGCTTCTTTCTCTAAGTGCTGAAAGGTCTGGAATTATATCTTCATCCGCAGACCCTCCACCGGGTATCCACGATGATCGTAATCTGTTTCTGCTCGCTCCCTGATATGCTCCAAATTTTTCTGTTACTTTTATTGCTGATCTATACATGCGCCTTTTAAGGCTTGCTTTGGGTGAAAAGAAACCTACAACACCATCTATTCCATTATTTATTTTTTCACTTATACTCATACCGGATCTCCAAACGTAACATATGTTGTCCGTGAACTTCCCGATGCTATTTCCTGTCTCAATTTATCTCGTAAAGCCACCATTTCACTCAAACTGATATACTGCAAATTTCTGCCACCAATTGAGTACGACTGTACAGCACCACCTGTCATACGTGCGTTTATGGCATTCTCAACATTTTCAAGCATTTCTTGTTTTGTAGGTGCACTCATCTTATTCCTTCTCTATGCCAATAAAAAAACCCGATTCCCCCTTAGCTAAGGAATCGGGTTTTATAATTTTATTGGGCTAAACGGTGATCAGCCGTCTTGCTTGTCCTGTTTATCTACTTATAGTTTATCTCATGTAAAATCTTTTTCAATATGCTGTTTACTACAAAATAGTACAAAGTTATTTATTCTTATTTCTCATGTCAATATCGATTAGTAACTGATAAAACCTCACTAAATTCTCGCCCTGTTCTTTTGCTTCATCAAATGAAATCTCTTCTCCATATGTTTCTTTCATTATTTTCTGATACTCTTCAACCATTTCTTTTGATAACATTTTATCCCCCTTCGTTAATTTAAACCAAAAAGGATATTATACTTCAACACTTTTAAATTTCTTCTCGCATGTTTTACATACATGGTATCTTATCGGCGGTCTGGAAACATAACACCTCACATCCTTACTGTTGCATTTCGGACAGCGTATTGGAATGAATGGCACCCCATATTCGCTATCATCTACAGGTTCTGTAATTTTTACTGGTTCTTCTTTTATCCAGTTTTTATTTCTTTTCAACCATCGTCCGCCCATTAGATCCACGTTCCTTCCCGCTTACGAATCCATTCTGAACGGCTATGTTCCTGTTTGACCGCTTTATGCACTTTCCTATCTTCCCTGCGCAGGTTTAGTGCCCTGATTATATCTGCTCCCGCCAAGGCATACACTTCAGCATCTAAATAGTGATTTGCGACTGTTGATCGTTTTTTCTGCCAGATTTCTTTAGCTTTGCCGGTATTCCTGTTTCGTACCAATACTTTATGTTCCGCCGTAAATTGATTTAGATATTCTTCCGTAGGTTCGTTAAAAATATGCCATTTAACCGGATCCTTACTTGAAACTAATCTGCTTATCTTATCCTTGTACTGACTTACATTAAGATTCCAAAGTACTAATCCGTTTTTTATAACACTGCCTGTAAGTGAATTTATATCCACCTTAGATGCACGATAAAATCTACCACTTGAAATTTCTTCCTGTCCCTTAATGGCTTTTGCTCTATCATGCCATCTACGGCAAAAATGATATACTTCATCCGTCCTGTACCCTGAATCTATACATGTCATATAAACTGGTAAAGTTTCTGATCCAGATATTTTTCGATAATCTGTATTAAAAATTATCTCAACAATATCTTCCCAATATTCAACCTGCCCGCACCTGATAAGCCAAGATTGTTCGCTATACCCCCATCCACGAATAACATAATAAAAATGGTCTTTTTGCATATCAACTCCGGCTGTTAGAACAACTACTTCGTCCGGGACAAACCCTTCATCATAATCGCATGCAAGTTGCCGAACTCGATCAACCGTGGTTTCTTCGATTTTTTCTTCCCATACCTCAGCCAGCCACGAGTTAACAAAATTCATTAGTAACTCTATAAAATCTTTTGATTTTAAAAACTCACACGCAATATCGCTCCAAGTCAGCCACGGCGAATATAGCGAATTGATCCAAAAACCTCTGTGTTTACTTTTAATCTCCCGGTCTTTTGCTATCCATTTGCCGGCATTAAGCATGTTTGGTTTCTGATAATCTTTTATTTTTTTGTTACACTTTGAACATTCATACCAAGCTAGCCGCTCGTTCTTGATTTTCTCCGCTGAAGTTTCTTTTTGATTCCACTTTATCTGTCCGAAAACTAAAACCTGATATTCACCACAATGTGGACATGGTACATAAAATTTACGTCTATCGGATTTCTCGTATTCTCTGAAAATATATCCATCCCTTGTCGTAGGCGTCGACACTTTAACCGTTTTCTTATTCCAAAAAGTCTTTTGCCTTTCACTTGCCAGTTTAATGGGATCCGCTTCTCTACCCGAAAACTTCGGATATTTATCAATCTCATCTAAAAACAAATAACGTATCGGACGTGAAGCTAGATCAGCCGGACTATTCGATCCCGCAAAGTATAAAATCATTCTATCTAGCCGATATTCAAGTTTTGTCAGGTCGTCTGAATTTGACGGAATATATTTAACTAATGCTGGCGAACCTTCAATCATCGGGCGCACACGATTGTATGAAACACTTTTTGCGTCGTTTTCTCTCGGCATAACCATAAGAGTGGGTCCGGGATCTTGATCAATGACATATCCGAGCATGTTATACATTGCTTCCGTTTTACCAACCTGTGATGATGCCATAACGGTTATTTCATCGACAGTGTTATCCGTAAAAGCATCCATAATGCCTCTTAAATATGGTGTGCGATCAGTTTTCCATCTACCCGGTTCTGCTGAACTTACCGGATTAAGATACCTGAACGTATCTGCCCATTGGCTAGCGCTTATCTTTTCCGGACGCTTCCATGCGTCTTTATGAACTTTTTTCCATATCATTCTGTCTTGTATCAATGTCTTCATTCTTTACTCCCGCAAACTCATCAATAATCTCTCCAATTTCCTCGTATAAAAGCGTTTCAATTTCTCTGGGTTCTTTCATCGCAAGTATCGGTGCCATCCGTGTCGGTAACGCTAAAAATGATCGCTTAACAGCTATAATACGTGCGACCTCCGCTTTCTCCACTTCTTCTCTCAAAACCAATTCGTTTTGTGCTTTTTTGAGATCGATTTCAAGTAATGTTGCTTTGTATTTACGGATCTTAGCTTCCCAGAATATTTTGCCTGATTCGTTCGACGCTTTTTCCTTTTCTTCAACCCATATGCGAATTTTCTCAAGATCATAATATCCGTCTTTAGTTACCGGCATTCCTTCATTGCGCCACCTATAGATCGTCCTCTCTGATACGTCCATGACTTCTGCAACTTCCTCTGCTGACTTCACTATCGTATCGCTTTGAGGTTCTTTCTCGAATTCTTCGAGTTCCCGAATTTCCCTATTGGATAATGGTTTTCCACTATGGATTTTCTCAATTAAATGCAAATACCGTTTTTTTCGTGCTATCTCCGATAGATTCTGTTTTGGTTTTTCTTCAGCCATTACGCTTTCCTTGCCTTTTTACCTGTAAACTCTTCCCATCGTTTAACCGCAACATCTACAAAGAACGGTTCGAGTTCCATGGCAAATACTCGTCTGTTAAGCCTTTCCCCTGCAATGATTTGCGATCCTGAACCGCTAAACGGTTCATAACAAATATCACCTACCTTTGTATGTACCCGCATAGGGATCGCAAAACATTCTGTTGGTTTAACAGTAGGATGTTCCGCAATCTTATTCCCTCTCTTTTTTCCTTCCCAATCCAGTTCCCAAATATCTGTATAATATTCAGGTGTTGTCGGATCACCTTGTTTGACAAAGTCAACCGTCCATACACTCCCGATTGATTTATCTTTCGGTCGATATGGTGGTTTTGATCCTTTAACCCACAAAAGCAAACACGGCTCATGTCTCCATGAATAAAATGAGTATGTCAAAATTATGCATGGTTTCACCCAAACAATTTGCTGGTGGATAAGAATATTCAGTTCGTCACATACATCTTCAATGTCACGTCTACGTTTCGATGCGTGCCACAAATACATCGCTGTGTTTGGTTTAATAAATTTTAATCCCAACGAATAAAAATCACGCATAAATGCTTTAGCGTCCGGGATATCAATTTCTTTGTAAACATCCGTCCAGTCCTTTCCTCCGTTAGGTCTATCTTTACCTGTGTAATCAACACAGTACGGCGGATCAGTCGCAAACAAGTCTGCTTTATGCCCATCCATTAATCGTACGACATCTTCTTCTTTTGTACTGTCCCCGCATAATAATCTATGATCACCAAGTATCCATAAATCTCCGGGTTTTGTAATAACCGTTTTAGGCGCTTCCGGCATATCATCAGGCAATGTTGTACCATCTCCATTATTCTCATTTTCAAAGTCTCTAAGCTGTTCCCGTAATTCTTGTAGCCGTAAATTGATATACGCATCCCCGCCCTCTGTTCTTAACTTCTCGAGCAACGGTATAATGGCTTCAGTAAATGATCCCACTATCTCCTGCGAATTTAATGTCACGTTCATTGCCATCTCGCTAATGTCATCCACATCAACCATGATCGCTTTTACTTTTTCAACTCCTTCCGCTTGCAAAATCTTATACCGCTGATGACCTGATATAATCCGCATATTACGTTTATTGACTACCAGCAAATCAACTACACCAAACTTCTCCAGTGAATGACGCAATCCCACCATAGCCTCTTCCGAAATCGATCTCGGGTTATACGGCGCTGGTTTTAGCTCTGACAGACTGACATCACATATGTCAGTGTTTACATTAATCTTTCCCATTAGTTTTTCTCCTTTTTTTGCTGTTCCACCCTAAAATTCGCCTTTATTGACGTTTCTTGCCCACTTGTTGCCCTTTGTTTAATCCTTACTGACACTGACACGCCTTTTTATTTTTTACCATCACTGACAAAATGCGCCTCGCCCGACCCTCACCGCAAGCCCCCATAGAAGGACCCGCATTTTTATAAATAGTTAAAATGTTACACATGCTGTTAATACTCCTGCTGATAACCAGTAAATTGCGTGACGTAGGTCTCCATTGCATACATAAACAACACTTGCTAATACATCCAGTACTATCAGCACTGTTGGAAATACTTTTTCCATCTCTTACCTCGATCCTTTTTCCTTTGAATTTGTCTTTCTTTTTTCTTCTGCGTTGATCTTGACTCACCAACAACAATCGTCCCATTAAACACCTGTACCGCATCTGAAACTGTACTCCAGTATTCCTTCTCATCGTCCGTCATCTCTGCCCATAAGGCATCCATGGGGCCAGCAACACGCTCCATGAATAAGTCCTTGTCTTCCTGTGTCGCTATACCCTCAACCATTCTTTTATTCAACCAATGGGTTCCATCAATGAACTTTTTGTAAATATGTTTAAATTGTTCGTGTTTATCCATATCAATACCCCGGTGGACTTTTTAAAATAAAACTCCACCGCTTAAACCCTTTGTTTATAATGACTTGTGTATTTGGGTGGAGAAAGTGGACAAAATCGCCTATTCCCCCCATATGCGTATATGTGTATATTGTTTTTCTCGTATACGAGTTATAGGCAAAAAACTCCACTTTCTCCACCACATAATGGCTAAAACACCTTAAACCATTACACAGTAAAGACTTAGCTCGGTGGACTTTTTGCCCTCTGGTGGACTTTTTAGAAGGGGCTAGCACTTTCATCCTCCTCATACTCTCGTACTTGAATGCCTTTCCAACAATATCTACCTTTATATCTCCCTACTGTACCTCTGATTTTCTCAAATCCATGCTTCTCCAGATAATCGTTAAAATCTTTCTTTTTCATGAAAAAATCAGAATTATCTTTAAACGTTTCGTACAAATCAGAAACCGAAACCATATACATTTCTTTAAGATCGCAATATTCGTCCAGAAACGCTCCTACTCCATCTTCTGCCGTCTTATACTCCTGAGTTGCGTCCATAACAATCTCCGGTGGTTTCATGCCTTCTGATCGCATCCTTAATAACCCTCTTACAGCCCAAGCCAAAATACCGGGCAATTCCGGCAGCAAAAATTTATCAGCAAATTTCTCTATCCTTTCTTCACCTTCAAATTTATGTTCAAACGGAATCAGTCTGATACGTCGCCAGATACCATCATCCGTTCCTCTAATCGTTGGTTTGTAGTTTGTTGAAAGAAAAATCTTGCCGGTAGGTTTAAACTCAAAAAACTCCTGTCTCAAAAACCGTGCTGAAATAGGTTCTTCACTTGTAAATCTTTTGACCAATGCTTCATCGAGAAGTTTGGATCGCTCAAGCTCTGATGAAATAATGAAGCGTGCGCCTTTAAGCCGTGCGACATCATTTGGTATTTCGCTACCACGTTTAGCTATAAGTGTTGCTGTGGGGGTAATAGCGGCGTATCCACCTAAAATCTTGTAAATAGTCTCGACAAAAGTAGATTTACCGTTTGCGCCGTCACCATGCAAAATAAAGAAAATCTGTTGCGAAACATCTCCTGTAAGCCCGTACCCGACAGCCTTCTGAATAAACGAAACCAATTCATCATTACCCTGAAATATCGTATCCAGGAATTTTAACCATTCAGGACACTCAGCACTCGTATCGTAAAACGTGTTACATATCTTCGTTAACAGTAAATCCGGACTGTGCGGGAGCAATGTCCCTGTCTTTAAATCAACCACGCCATTCTGACAGTTGAGTAAATACGGATCAGCATCAAAGTCATCTGAGCGAATAGACATCTTAGTCCAGCTCCGAGCAAGATTCGCCATTGCCTTAAGTTTTGTCTCATTACCTGATGATCTGATATGTTTAAGAAACGCTTTCTGTCCGTCCTCATCCATGTCGTGCAAATACGAATAAAACGTACTAACAGTTTCCCTAGAAAGAGAAGTAATCGAATGCACCTCATCAACAACCCACGCTTTACCATCCCACAAATGCCATCCACCAAGATTGTCACAGTTCCTTATACGTTCCCTATGCCTTCCTATCAGGCACTTTGCGTTCCATTCGTCATTCCATAACCCTGATGGGATAGATCCTCCTGACTGTCGTCGAATCTTAAATCCATATTTCTCCTCAGCTATCCGCACAGTTTTCTTGAAAAGCTCTCCACGCAACATCCCCGGCTTAGCATCCGAACAGTCAATAACCCCCTCAATAACAGCTATTAAGAGAAGCGTACCGCCACCTGAATCACACCTAAAACATTTCCAAACATTCTTCTCAGGATTAACAACAAGATTCGCACCTGTATTAGATCCGTGTACCGGATGCGTGCATGTATACTGTCCTGATGTCTGTTTAAGTGAAATACCGTTCATATTAAGAACCGTCATAATATCCATATCCTCGGGGCTAACACCTCCAGACGATCCCTTATCGTCCATCATGAATTCGGCTAATGGCTCGAATATTTCTTTCTGCGATAAATTAATAATCGGAATATCTAATGCAATCTGATATGCTGTTTTTGTGTCCGGATGAATTGATCCCGAACCAACAACCTGCGAACCAAACGATATAATTTCTCCAAAATGTTCTTTATCTTTTTTCAGTACAATCTTTCGTTTTATGTCGTTACATAAAAAATAAAAATGATGCCCGCTCTTCGGAGTTTTAACTGTAAACGTTTTTGCGATATCAGCTCTAACGATTTCACCTATACGTTTATGGTCAGCATCAATTACTACCAACTCACCGACTCCGCCCATTACACCGTAATTACACCCTGAGCGAAGCCATTCTTCTATATCTTTGAACCTATACGGTTTCTTCTGCCATCCCTTCTCAAACGGTGCTTTGGAATGTCTTTGCAGTTTCACAAAACCGAACCGATCCTCTCTTAATTGTTCCGGTAATTTCATATGTTTCGCTCCTATCAGTAAAACAAGGGTGGGGACAAATCATCCCCACCCTCGCATTTGCTATTAATACGGTCTTTCTTCATCCACAGGTTCTTCTTCCCCATGAACTTGAATGTCCTTCACTTTGGTGGCGAAGTCATCCCACAGTTTTTCGCAGACAGCAAACTCTTCAGGTGCTGAACTTCCTACAGGAACAACTTTAAGTACAGCATAAGTCCCGATATCGTTTGTTTCCATTTGTGAGGCGAGTTTGTATTTCCGGGAAAACATATCTCCTCCGCAGAATTTACCCAGCGAAAGTAACTGCTTTCCTGTCCGGTAACTCGTCTTTGAAAAACTTACTATCACCGGCATTGGTACACCGGGAAAGTAAGAAAAGAAATTCAAAAACGTTGTCGCTACCGGTTTTTCTCCATTACGACCGAACCTTGTCTGTTCCTGAACAAGCGGATCGCTTGGATCTGATGATCTCCATACAATCGCACCCGGCTCGAATGCCGGATCAAAATTCGGGTCATCCTTACTGCGTGGGTTGAACCGGATATAATTTTTAAATGCGAAGATTGGTATAAACTCATCCGGTAAGAGTTCCTTAGTGAGCGAGTTTATTATTGACCCTATCTTTATTCCTTCTAACCCTTCCTGCATCTCCGGCGATAATGCCTGAATAAGTTTTGCTCTAGGGATAATCAGATCTTCCTGATCAACTCCCGATTCAAAACCTCTCTGGTTTTTGTCGGTTTGCATTAACGAACTGTTTGGTTTTGTGATTTCATTAGACATGATATGCCTCCTTTTTAGTCATAAAGCCTGACTGTTGGTTTTAGATAATAATTAATACACTCCGGAACCTCTATGCCGTCCTCTATGCATTCTTTCGTAAAACTTGAAAGACTTTGTGGCATGACAGTGGTCTTAATGAGATCCTCTCGGTTCTGCTGTTTAAGAAACTCAAATAGATCCTCTATTCTCTCCTGCCTACAACTCGCATAAAGTCTCGGTTTCTGAATCTGTGCGTACCCTATACCTTCATACTTCGCTGTAGATATCGCACTATTCGTCTCCAAAAACTCGATGAGCTGAGATTCCATCTGCTCGTATTCCTCCTGCGCTACTCTTAACGCCTCTTTCATTTCGTTCCGGCGTTCTTTAGCGCATTTGAAACGGCAGAGTAACTCTCTTTCATTGTCTTTATTCATTTCTTCCCTCCTTCGATTTCGTTTACCAAACACGACTGAATATCCGTATCGATTATGTCCATCGCTGTGTAACGCTCTTTGCCAAGCGGGCAAACTCGATACGAAATACCTTCCTCTGACTCAGTGATGCTTTTCACTTTTACCGCTATGAGAAGTTTTTCGTTTACTTTAATCATTTAAATCACCTCCTTCGTTATTAAGTAGATTCCTGACCTGATCCACACTACGACACACAGCCACCCGCCCACCGGCACGTTTAATCTTCTTGAGAACGTTAAGCTGTAACTTCGTAGCTTTGTTTTTCCCGACTTTAAGTTCCGACGCAAAGAAGCGTCCTCCTCTGCACACAAGGACATCGGGTATCCCTGATTTCCATCTATCCGCTGTTTTATATACCCACGCATCTCGAAACTCCTTTTTAAGCATTGCGAGAACTTTTTCTTTGAGTCTTTTTTCTGACGATTCCATAAACCACGTCCTGTAATGATTTTTTTCGATGTAATACCTGAATGAGTTCTTCATCAATTGAATTTGTCGCTACCAGATATATGTATAGACAACTCGACTTCTGCCCGATCCTGTGAATACGGTCACGTGCCTGCGCATGGGCTTCGTATGAATAATCCAGACTAAAAAACACCATCGCTGAACAGTTTATAAACGTTAATCCATGAGCCGCTGACCGGGGATGCGCAATCAGATACTGTGCTTCATTCTCTTTAAACTGTCTGATCGACTCTTCACGATCTTTCGTACCTGAATACAGAGTCACAACTTTGCCGAACTTTTCACGTATCAGTTTCTCGATCTCACGTACTTCATGATGAAACTGCACCCAAACAATAACCTGCTGTTTCCCAAGCTCTTCCAGAACGTTCTCCAGTTCTTTAACCTTTGAAGATTTACCAATAGGAAGCGGTTCTCCATCTTCTGAATAGATGAATCCTGCTGTGACCTGCCTGAGTTTCATCAGTTTTGAAAGCGCAATCTGTACACCTACCTCAACCCCATCAATCTCGGTTATGAGCGTGTTTTCCATTTCCTTGTATGCCTGACGTTCCTGTGCTGAAAGTGATACATCTCTGGTCTCATCTATCTTTTCCGGCAAATCCAATGCTTCTTCTTTTTTAACCCAATGCGTGAACGGCTTGATCTCATTCATGAGGAATTCTCTGTTCTCGTCTGTAATGGCATACTTCCATCCCTCGCTGAATATCTCCCTTAATTCATCCTTGCTCATATACGTACTGCCACGGCGCATGATGCCATTACGTTCCAAATGAAAATATGTATTTCTAAACGCATAAAACGATTTGTGAAGCAACTCCGGCTGGACAAAATTCATCTGCCCCCATAGCTCAACTTCTGAGTTAGGCATAGGCGTACCTGAAGCAATAATCCTGTGCTGAAAATACTCTGATAGCTTTAGAAGTGTTTTAGTCGTAACGCTCTTATTATTTTTCAAGCGAGAACTCTCATCGAGTATGCACATAAATGGATAAGTTCTTATAAGTGTCTCAATCACCGGTAAATTCTTTTTCGAGATCAGGGCTTCATAATTTATAACGACTATATTCGGCAGTGTCTTTGCTTTCTTCAGCTCTTTAAATGGTGAGTATGTAAACCCGGTAAACTTTTTTATATCCTCACCCCAAGCCGCATTCACAAGGGAAAGCGGACATACAACTAATAGTCTTAACTCTGGGTTTATAGTTTTGTAATGGTTATATATCTCTAACCCTGAAAGGGTTTTGCCTAAGCCCGGATCGTGAAATAACGCACAACATCCTTTGTTGTTAACGGCGAATTTTATCGCCTCTTTTTGGTGATCATACAATCTCACTTCTTTCTCCTTAACTTCTTACAATTGGCTCTTAGCAACTTCTCTCTGTTGTAGTCGCTAAGGTTTTTATAAATATCTTTAAGACCTTTAATGACTTTCATCCCGAACCCTTTCGACATCGAATGACTGCTCCCCATAATCTCTGATAAGTAACCCTGTAAATATTTCCGCTATGTGTTCTCCTACCGGACTTGAAACATCGATAACAGCTTTGCTGTCTGATGCGAGATAAGATGCGTTCAGCCTTACTTTTGCCTGTCCGTATGTACATTCCGCTGATATAACCGCAAAAGTTATCAGTTCTTCTATCTGTTCCTTGCTTACTTTCTGTTTAAATTTAAATCTGCAAACTCGCATGTTTTTCTCCTTTCACTGAGTACCTACGTTCTTTTTTCCGAAAGTGTCTCAGGTTATTTCAAAAAATCTTTCAACCCTTCCTTCTCAAATACATTTTTGATCCTTTCTTTCTCCCTATATACCGTTGCCCTTCCTATCCCCATGATTTCGCTTAGCTCTGTAATGTTGGAATATCCATCCCTCATCAAAGCGCAAAGTCTCTGCTGGTCTGCTGTAAGTTGTGAATATGTTTCAGTAAGAGTAATTTTGAGATCGGTCTGGATAACGGTATCCGTATCGGCAAATAAACCATCTACCTCTGACTCGGAATCCTCATCTCCTGAAAGATGATCTAAGGAATAGCTTTCGTGTAGGATTTTGCGTTTATCTGTGGATCGTTTCCTTGAAATGTCGTGCAGTTTGTTGGTAACAATTCTCGACATGTACGTTGTCTTTAATGCTCCACGTTCGCTGTCATATTTGTCCCGGGAATAAAACCACTGGATTAAACACTCCTGAAGTAAATCTTCAAATGATTCGTACCTGAGACTTGTTCCGTCATTCTGATAACGCTTGATAACTTTTGTAGCAACTGCGATTTCCCAATTTTCAAATAAGCCGCTGTAATTTCGATTCATGAGACACTCCTCCTTTTAAAGGTTTTTTTGAGTGTCTCAATCATCAGCCTAACTTAATGCTAGCCCTTTCAAGCCCCTATCTCCATCACGGAGCCCTCCCGGAGGATTTTATTGTGTCCTTGTTCGCTTCAGAATGCGCTTATCTAGCTGGATATCTGCCTGTCCCGTAATCTCCTCATAAGTGGGTTCTCTGCCCGACAAATCCTTAAATATGCGAAAGATTGAATTACTTAACGTTTTATTTCGATACTTTTGATCTTCCGGACTTGTTGCCGTATCCTCAAAATGGAGTTCAATATCTCTGTTTTTTGTTTTTACTTTTCTGCCCATTTTTATCACCCCTCATCAGGTACCTACGTGCTTTTAAGACAAACTGTCTCAGCCTTGATACAAATTGCTCGAAAAATACGTAGGTACTCAATGAAAGGCTATTTCTGCGATATTGGGGTTATATAGCTTGACTTGTACCGGGGGTTGTTATAGGGGTTGTAGAAAGGAGAATATTAGTATGATTATGAAAAGAACCGATAGTGCGAGTAACAAACGATATGTCATTTATACTCGCTGTTCCACTGACGATCAGGCGCAAGGCGACTATACAACGCTGGATGCTCAAACCCATCACTGCAAAAACATGCTTGAAGCGTTTGGATATACTCTTGCCAAATTCGGCAAAAACGGCGTTATCACAGATGACGGCTATTCCGGCAAAGATCTCAATCGACCGGGAATACAGGCAATTTTGAACGATGTACATGGAAAAAAATCGTTTGATGGGATTATCTTTTTTCAGCTGGACAGATTAACCCGGAATCCCAAAGACCTTTATTCCATGATTGACCTCTTTCGTAACAATGACATAGACTTCGTTTCGGTAAGAGAAAACCTCGACAGCTCCACCGCCATCGGACGTGTTGTTATAGGCATAATTGGACTATTATCAGCTTTTGAACGTGAGCTAACCGGCGAAAGAGTAAAAGCCGCTACAATCGCTCGTGTGCGCCAAGGAATATGGCCGGGTGGAACAGTTCCGTACGGATACGAGCTTGTAAACAACGGTGATCCCCTGCCCAACGGCAGACAACCACATAAATTAGTCATAGTGAAAGAAGTTGCTCCATACTTAAAACTGATATGGCAAATGTCGGCACAAAACACGTCGTTGGGTGAAATAGTACATGAACTTAGAGTTCGTGGTTTTAAAACAACTACCGGTAAAGACTGGCGAATACAGGGCATATCAAAAATGATAAAAAATCCGTTTTACAAAGGGTATATTAAATATGGTGAAGAAATTCACAAAGGACAGCATGAGTCGATTATAGATGAACCGACGTGGGAAAAAGCCAACAAGATCCTGTCGGCAAGATTACCCAAACATAGGTTCTCTCCCAAACCGAGAGATTATTCTCATAAAGTAGCTGGATTGATAAAGTGCGGATTATGCGGAAGTCATATGGTATGTACACATTCTTCCGGACGAAGAAAAGGAAAATATTTTTATTATGAATGTAGCCGGGCACGGCAAAAGATGGGATGTTCTGCGGAAAGATTGCCTGCTAAAATATTTGACCAAGCAATAGTAGATTATTTAACGAAAGTTTCAGAGAATCAGGAGATTATAACACAAGCTATCGGAGACGCCATACTTGACTCCCAGATCAAACTTGAAACTGTTGAAAAGACATTAGCAAAAAAATCAAAAGAACTTACAACCCTGCGTAATAAAACACAGAAACTCTTAAGTTTAGCCTTAAATGGTTCCATACCTAAAGGCACAACTTATACCGAGAAAATGCTGACACTTGAGGCAGATATCACCCGTGTAGAATACGAAATAGAAAAACTCACCGAAAAGAAACGCATCTCACACATGAACGCCCATTCAGGACAATACCTGCGTGAAAACATTAAGTTTGTACTAAAAAACATGGATAAATCATCACCCGAAGCCCAAACGAACCTAATCAAAGCGCTAGTGAAAAGTGTGGAAGTTTATGAGGATAAAGTGACCATAAATATGCATATTAAAGAACCCATCGAAGATTCCCCTGAAGACCCACTTAAAAAAGAAGGGCATCCCACCAATAACGGTGAAATGCCCTCGTTAAACCAGACGGGTTCGCCTGGGAGTCTCCAATGGCGGAGAGGCAGGGATTTGAACCCTGGGTGCCTTTACGGCACACACGCTTTCCAAGCGTGCTCCTTAAGCCACTCGGACACCTCTCCGCTGAGATTGGTTACCGGATATTGAGTTATTGGTTATTAAGTTTTGATACTCAGTAACTAAATAACGCAATAACTTAGTAACTAATAAGGCTGCATATATTATAGTAAAGAAGGAGATATACCGACAACCTGAATTACTGCCTTTTGGAGTTGATGAATTCCTTCAGGATTCTCTTGGCGGTTTCCGCGTTATGTTTTTCGACGAGCAGGGTTCCCCACGCTTCTTCTGACGGTTCATCTTCGTGGATGTTTGCCGTCGGGAGGATATCTTCTTTTAAAGCCACGTTTATGCCGTGCTGTTTTAAAACGCCTGAAAAAACTTCTGCCGTGATAAAATCATTAACCCTTATTATAGGTGTGAAATCACCAGTGTCTTTTATCAATTTTCTTCTCCTTTTTAAAAAATATCTGTATATTATAAATAAAAACTGGCAAAAGTTAAGCTTTTTATATAATTTTATATCCCGGTATGGCTGACTTAATAAAAATAAAAGTAGATTTTCATATCCACAGCAGCGAGGACTATGTCGAAACTGTTATGGAGAAAGAAAAACTGCCCACCCCTGAGGAATATATCCTCAAAGCGAAACAACTCGGGTTTGACGCTATCTCTTTTACGAATCATTCAACGTGGTTTGACGATGAGAAATACTCCGGTATAGCTTCCCGGAACGGAATAATCCTTTTCCCCGGCATTGAAATGTGCGTTAACGGGAAACACGTCCTTTTGTACAATTTCCCGAAAGGTTCGTGGATAGACTCTTTCGAAAAGTTAAGTGAGATGAAAAATGACAGCAATCTGGTGGTGGCGGCCCACCCTTATTTCTGGGCAGGCAAGTGTCTGGGCGGAGAACTTGAAAAAAACATTGCCATGTTTGACGGTATTGAAATATCACATTTTTTTACCGGGTGGTTTAACCCGAATAAAAAGGCGGCTATTGCCGCGGAAAAACATAATCTTCCGCTCCTGTCTTTTTCCGACAGCCATAAACTTTATATGTTCGGCAGGAATTACGCGTTTTTATATGTAGAGGAAAAATCAGTAAAAGGAATAATAAATGCGGTTAAAGCGGGGCGTGTGGAAAATGTGGCGCCTCCTATGAAAACGCATGAGATCATGTTTGAATCTTTTTCAAAATTAAAGTATATAAGGTATGTGTTCGGAGAATCCCCCGAGGAAAAATTTATCCGCCTTAACAGGCCTAAAGGTTGACAAATCCCCGGATTTCCTTATAATTTTATATTTTGCGCGCTGTAAACCATGGGTATCTATAATATGGAAAAAGTTGATTTCGTAGAGTTATGTAAAAAATGCGAGGATCCCTGCTGTAACGGGTATTTTATCCTGAGCGAAGCCGAAAGGAAAGTACTTTGCAAAGCGGGACATGACCGGCATATCGAGGAAAGAGAAGATTATTGTGTTTTCGAAGGGGACCCGTGCCCTTTTTACAGCGACGGGAAATGTTCAATACACGATATCCGTCCGACTATCTGCAGGATATATCCTCTGTATCCGTATATCAACGACGACGGGAAGCTGGAAATAGATATCGATGACGAATGTCCCGCGGCAAAAAAACTCGGGAAAGAATTTTTTGAAAAAGCCCGCGAAAAAGCGGAAAAATTTGTCAAAAGAGAGATTTCCGTCGAAGCTTACAAAAAATTCTGGGCCGAATATTAAAATACCGGAGCCCGCGTTTAGCCCGCTTTCCCCATCTCTCCGGCCGCTTTGATTGCCCATTTGCCGCTTATCGGCCCGATAAATTCATGAAGAATCGTTGAGCCTATGATAACGCTTAAAATAATGTCCGAGAATTTGCTGAATGCCGGGTCCTGTTTCATTAAAAGCGCAAGGCCGACGACGATTCCACCGAGAGGGACCAGGCCTCCTATGGTGTATTTCTTCACTTTTGCGGGAGCGTGCGAAATACTTCCGCCGACATAAGTTCCCGTGAATTTGCCGGCGAGCCTGAAAATAATGAAGAAGAATACGAGAGGCAGGGATTTGAGAAGCACGCCGAAATCGAGGATCATGCCGCTTACGGTAAAAAAGAGCACAAAAATAAGCTCTTCGGTGTATCGTTCAAGCATTTTAAATATAGCTTCGCTTCTGGGATGGAAATTTGCGACTATGACGCCCATCGTCATTGTGGATAATAGTTCATCTACATTCAAAAGATTTGCCACGCCGGTGCAAACCGAAAGCAGCCCGAAAACAAGAACAATCAGGACACCTTCTTTTTCCTTTCTTATAAACCAGGTTATAACTATGAACAAAAATCCGAAAATTATTCCCATCAGAAAAGAACCTGATATTTGAAGCAAAGGTTTTAAGATAGTATTTGACAGGCTGAAAGCCTTATGCAGTACAAATGCCTGAGCTATGACGACGGTTATGCTGTAATTCATAATACCCATAACGTCGTCTGACGCCCCTACGCTTAAGATAGTCGATGTTACGGGGCCCTTTGCGTCATATTGATGGCTTACCGCCAGCATCGGTGAAGGGTCTGTGGGAGAACCGAGACACCCCATCAGAATGCTCAAGGGTATAAATACGCTTATCCATGTTCCGCCCTGCACGTGAACGAGGAAAGGAGAAACGATAAGGAAACCGGCTACAAGGGCTATTAACGCGAATTCGGCTTCGAAAAGCGTTATATAAAGAATGGATTTACCGAGGGCTTTTAACTGTGAATAAACAAGAGTCCCGCCGATAGAAAACGTGATAAATGAGAGAGATATATTTGTTATCAGGTTTGTATGGTTTACAGCGTCTTTCGGTATGAAGTTAAAAACGGTAGGGTTCAGGAGCACGCCCGCCAAAAGATAACCGGTGACTTTCGGCAGGTTGAACTTTGAAACGATTTCACCGAAAACGAACCCGCCGAACAAAACCAAGCCCACAATAAGAATAGGGTCCATATTACATTCTCCCTTGGATATTAAATAACAAATATATAAATACTAATCTTGTTTTTTAAATGAATTTATTTTATATTACTTTGTATAAAAAAACACTAAATTTTACATATGATAAAAATCTCTTATCGAGTGGCACTATCTTTATTGGTTTGTTTTACCCTATTCCTGTCAGGATGCAGGTCCCTCAGGGCTCCCGAGACCCCTTATGAATCATGGCAGGCGCCGGATTGGTCTAAAGCAACAAAACTCAAAGACACCGTCTGGCCGGCTATAAGAGATAGAAAACTTCAGAGCGATGAGCCTCTAACACTCGCGGAACTGGTCGCTGTTGCTTTTGAAAACAATCCGAGCACGCGACGGTACTGGCAGTCGGCAAAAGCCATGGAAGCGGAATTGAGACAGGCGCAAAGCAAATGGTATCCACAGGCAGATGTTTCAGCCCAGGTTAGCCGCCAGAAACAGCGGTATAACGAACCGTTCTCCGGTCAGTCTCAATTGGGGGGCTCGCAGGATACCGATTTCGCGACTTACGGGCCGGCTGTTGATATTACGTTTCTCATTCTTGATTTCGGGGGAAGAAATGCGGATATAGAGGGTTCTTTGCAACAACTTCTCGCATCTAATTTCCAGTTTAACCAGTCAATACAGGATCTTTTGCTCAATGTTGAAACGTCTTACTATACCTTTTTCAGCGCGCAGGCGGCGGTTAAAGTTGCCGAGGCAAATGTTGCCGATGCCAAAACAGCGCATCTTATAGCCCTGCAAAAATTCGAAGCCGGGCTTGTTACAAGGCTTGATGTTCTGCAGGCGAAATCGAATTTTGATGATGCCCTGTATTCTCTCGAAGACGCTAAAGGAAATGTACAGACCGCAAAAGGAAACCTTGCAAAAGTTATAGGGTTTTCCGCTGACACGCAGTTTTCGATAGCTCCGCCGAAAAGCGAAACCCCGCGTGATATTAAAACGGATGAAATAACGGTTTTGATAGACAATGCGTTGGAAAACCGGCCTGACATAAGCGCTCTCAGGGCCGGTGTCCGCGCGAAAGAAGCGGCTGTCAGGTCGGCAACCTCGGATTTGTTGCCATCCATAACAGGCGGCGCTTTGGCTGATAAGAATTGGTATCATGATTATGAGACGGACAATAACCTCAGGGAACATGAATATATGGGTTATGTCAAGGTGGAATGGGATATATTCGACGGGTTTTATAACCTGAATAAAAAACGGCAGGCTCAGGCCGAAGCCGAAGAAGAAAAAGAAAAACTTATCCAGGCTGAAATAGAAGCGAGTTCCGATGTCTGGATTAAATATTACGGGTATAAAACGGCTGTATCGAAACTGGTTTTCAGCGAAGCTTTTCTTGCCAGTTCCAAAGAATCTTACGAACTCGCGCTTGAAGGATACAGGGCTGGGTTGAAGGATATACTCGATCTGCTTGACGCCCAGACTAAATTATCAGATGCGAGAAGCAAATTAATAGACTCTCAAAAAGGGCTTTTCATTGCCGTTGCCGAGCTTGCGCACTCTACGGGCTCATTGGGGTCTTTTAAAGATGAAACGGCCTATTAGTTTTCGGGAGGGTAAATAAATGTATCTCAATAAAAAAAGGTTGTTATGGATAATAGCGCTTGCGATTGTATTTATATTAATATTTAAAAGTTGTTCAAAAAAACCGCCGGCTCCTCCTGTTCATCCGAGACCGGTTAAAATGGCGGTTGCAGCTAAAAAAGATGTTCCTGTTTATATCGATTCTTTCGGCACAATAAATGCCTATTATAATGTCAATATCCAGTCAAGGGTTACCGGGGAAGTAACGGCTGTCCATTTCAGCGAAGGCGATGAAGTGAAGATAGGCGACTTGCTTTTCAGTATAGATGTCAGGCCTTATAAAGCCGAACTTGAAAAAGAACAGGCGATGCTCGCCGAAGATTTGGTTGACCTGAAACTGAAGCAGGATACTCTTGAAAGAAACAGAAAACTTATGGAGAAAAATCTTATTTCCAAGCAGGACTTTGAAACATATCAGTCGGATGCCGCCGCGGCGGAGGCTAAAGTCAGCCTTGACCGCGCCGCGGTTGAACAGGCTGAACTGGATGTCGAATTTTGTTCCATCCGTTCTCCCATAGGCGGCGTAACGGGCAAGCGCCTTGTGGACCCGGGCAATATTGTTTCCGCCAACACGGGGCCGACGCTTGTAAACATCAGGACGGTAGACCCTCTTTTCATTGATTTCGCGATTTCCGAAAAAGATTTTCCGAAAGTGCACAAACAGATGAAAGAAGAAACGCTGGTGGTTAAAATTAATCCGGCCGGCGATGAAAATTCATATGAAGGAAAACTGACTTTGATAAATAACGCTGTCGACTCCCAAACCGGAATGATTCTTCTGAGGGCGGAAATCCAGAATCCGGAAAAAATCCTTTGGCCCGGACAATATGCGACCATTCGTTTAATTGTGTACACGGAAAAAGATGCTGTTATAGTCCCCGTAACGGCCGTTCAGTTTGGACAGAAAGGCATGTACCTGTATGTTGTTACCGATAAAAATACCGCCGAGTTAAGGCAGGATATTGTCGTAGGTCTTCAGCAGGATGAGGATTTGGTGATAGAAAAAGGAGTTTCTTCCGGAGAAAAGGTTGTTACTTACGGGCAGTTGGGTTTGAGGGACGGAATCCCGGTAATGAATATTGACGACCAGAACGCCGATGAAAAATCTGAAAAAGGCGGGGGAAACAAAACAAACAGCAAGAAAAAGGCTTCTGCCGGGGATTAAAAAATGGTTTTTTCCGAAATCTTTATCCGCCGTCCCATAATGACCGTTCTGATTATTGTTTCCATATCTCTTTTCGGACTCGCGGCGTATTTTGCTCTTCCCATAAGTGATTTGCCGTCGGTAGATTATCCCGTGATAACGGTCACCGTCACATATCCCGGGGCTACGCCTTCGATGATGGCGTCTTCCTGCGCTTCGCCTCTCGAAGATGAATGTATGCAGATTCCCGGCCTTGAAACAATCATTTCCGATAATACTCCCGGCTCGACCACAATAACCCTTAGTTTTGACCTCGATAAAAGTGTTGATTTGGCCGCGCCTGATGTTCAGGCGGCGATTTCGCGCGCGCAGAGCAACTTGCCTTCCGACCTGCCTCAACCGCCGACTTATGAAAAAACCAATCCTTCCGACCAGCCGATAATATATATCCTGCTCAGGTCGGAAACAATGACCCAGGGAGATTTGTACGATTACGCTCATAAGACAATCGGCCAGAGAATCAATATGATAGAGGGAATTTCAAAAGTTGACATTTACGGCGCGAAAAGGGCAATAAGGATTCTTATAGATCCCGACAAACTTGCTTATCTGGGGTTGGGCTTTGATGAGGTGGCTCAGGCGTTAAATACGGCCACGGTAACAACCCCGGGCGGAGATTTAAACGGGAAATACAGGGCTTTTTCAATAGAGCCGCAGGGACAGCTTGTTGAACCTTCTGAATACGAAGAACTGATAATTGCTTACAGGAATGACGCTCCGATACGCCTCAAAGATATCGGAAAGTGCGTTGACAGTATACAAAACGATGTCATAAATTTTATGTACGGGAACAAAGAAAACGGGATAAAACCGGGGGTAATCTGTGTCGCCGCGACTCGATCCTCCGGCGCCAACACGGTGGCTCTGTCGCAAAAAGTGCGCGACCTTCTTGATGAAATAAAACCAACGCTGCCAGGCGCGCTGGAAGTAAATATATTTTATGATCAGGCAATCCAGATAAAAGAGTCCGTCAACGACGTTAAAACCACTATAGTTATAGCGCTTGGCCTTGTTATGTTGATTATTTTTATTTTTCTCGGCCGCGTTACAGACACGCTTGTTCCTTCAATGGTTTTGCCTACAACGCTTTTGTGGACATTCCTGGTTATGTTCGCGGCCGGGTTCAGCCTTGACAACCTTTCTCTCATGGCGCTTACCCTGTCTGTCGGATTTCTTGTTGATGACGCCATAGTTGTTCTTGAAAATACCGTTCGTCATATCCAGGCCGGCAAAAAACCGTTTGAAGCCGCCGTAAAAAGCATGAAAGAAATTACCGGCACGGTTATATCGACAAGTTTTGCCCTGATAACGGTTTTTATACCGCTTGTATTTATGGGCGGCGTTGTTGGCCGTAATTTCAAGGAATTTGCCTTAACGGTTGTTTTTGCCATTATATGTTCTACCATCATAGCTTTAACTCTGACACCGATGATGTGCGCCAGAATGCTTCAAAGCGCTAAAGACACCAAAACAGGGCTGGAAAAGTTTACCGATAAATTTGTGGGGAAACTTGTCAGCAGTTATATAGGGCCCCTCAAGTGGGTTTTGTCGCATCGTTATACGGCGCTTTGGGGAGGGATAGGGTGTGTAGCTGGAATTTTGTGGCTTTTTTCGACTCTTCCCAAAACATTTATGCCGATAGGCGACAGCGGACTTTTTTTCGGGCAGATGCAGGCTCTTCTGGGAACATCAACGGAAGAAATACGGTTTTTCCAGGATAAAGTGAACGATATAATTGCCGAACACCCGGCCATTGAAAGCCTTTTTACCGTGACGGGAAAGCAAACCGGCGCGGACCAAAGCACCGGTATGGTTGTAGCGACCTTAAAACCTTTAAATGAAAGAAAACCGATAGAACAGGTTGTCCGGGAAATTAACAAATCCCTTATGCGGCTTTCAGATTTAGGGTTTGTTTATCTTATGCCGAAACCTTCTCTTGAATTGAGCGCCGGCGCCGAAAGCACAGCCACAGGAAGTCAGTATTCATATGTCTTATCCGGACAAAACCGGGATGAAGTATATGAAGCCGCGGAAGAGATACAGGAAAAAATGGAAGGCCTCCCGTATTTTTCGGGGATTCAAAGCAGTGTAAAAATTGATTTGCCCAGGTTGAATATCAATATCAACCGTGACAGGGCTTCTTCTCTCGGAATTACCGCCGCGGATATTGAAAACACGCTTCTTTACGCGTTTGCAAAAGGCAAAACAACCCTGTATCTTACCGATATAGACCAGTACTGGGTTATGCTTGAATCGATTGATGAATTCAGAAGAGAACCGCAGGACCTTACACACATATATGTCCGCTCAAAAACCACGAATAAACTTGCTCCTCTGAGCGTTATCGCCGAATGGGAACAGGATATCAGCCCTCAGAACGTTCCTCATCATAACCAACTGAACGCCGCCACGATTTCATATAACCTTGCGCCGGGGGTCGCTCTCGGAGACGCGACAAAAGCGATTAACCAGCTCTCTTCCCGGATATTGCCTCCGGGCGTTATGGGACAGATGCAGGGGCAGGCCCAGGAGTTTGAAGAAGCAGTGAAAAGCCTGGCGGTACTGATGATTATCGCGGTATTCATAATGTATGTTATTCTCGGCATTTTATATGAAAGCTATATCCACCCTTTAACCGTCTTGACAACACTGCCTCCGGCGGCTTTCGGAGGATTGATGACGCTTTTCCTGTTTAAAGCGGAACTTTCTCTCTACGCTTATATCGGTATTTTTATGCTGTTGGGTATTGTGTCTAAGAACGGGATTATGATGGTTGACTTTGCTAAACAGAATATGGAAGAAGAAAACATGAATGCTTCCGACGCGATATTCAATGCCTGTAAAACAAGGTTCCGGCCTATTCTTATGACGGGGGCTTCAACGATAATAGGAGCCATGCCTATAGCGCTCGGTTTCGGCGCCGACGGCGCCGCCAGGCGGCCGCTCGGTTTGATTATCGTCGGAGGGCTTGCGTTTGCCCAGGTTGTGACATTGTTTATTACGCCGGGGCTGTTCCTTTATATGCAGGACATTCAGGAAAAATTCCTCGATAAATTCGAGCTGTCCAAATCCGACGCGAAAAGAAAACAGGAAGAAAAGATTTTACAGCAGTGAATTCTACCGGGAATTGGTTTTTTGTCTTCATCCTTTTACTGCGGCAGACCTTTTAATCCTTCTATGACCGCGAGCATATCTTCAACGTTATTTGCTTTTAATGATTTTTCCCTGAGAGATTTTACTTTTTTGAAATTCTTCGAATACCATGCGAAGAATTTCCGGAAAACAGCCGCGCCTTTTTTCTCGCCGTAGAAATTTTTCAGGAGGTTTAAATGTTCTTTCATAGTATTTATTATTTCAGTTACCGGCGGGGGAGCCGGAAGCGCGCCTTTTTCCAGGTATTTTTCCGTTGCTTCAAAAATCCACGGGTTGCCCAGAGCGCCCCTTGCTATCGTAACGGCGTCACACCCTGTCTCATCAAACATCTTTTTTATCATCTGCGGGTTTACATTGTCTCCGCTGGCTATAACGGGTATCCGGACCGATTTTTTCACTTCCTTTATGATTGAATAATCGACTTTTCCCGCATAGCCCTGGACTTTGGTCCGGCCGTGCAGGAAGATGGCTTTTGCTCCCGCTTTTTCCGCCTGCGCGGCGATATAAACCGCGTTGATATTTCCTTCGTCCCACCCGGAACGTATTTTTAAGGTTACGGGGACATCTGTATTTTCAATGACAACCGACAACTGGTCTATCAGTTTGGCCGGGTTTTTCAGCAGGCCTGCCCCTTTGTCTTTTGAAGATACTTTTCCCACCGGGCATGCGGCGTTAAAGTCTAATATATCAAATGGAAAAATTTTAAGTATTTTTAATGAATCTTTCAGAATGTCGGGGTCATCGCCCAGTATCTGGACTCCCAGAGGTTTATCATCCCGGTTGGATTCAAGCATCTTCAGGGTATTTCTGTTTTTATAATACATGGCCCGCGCGCTTATCATTTCCGTAAAAGCGAATTTGCACCCGTGTTTTCTTGAGATCAAACGGAACGGCAGATTGCTGACTCCGGCGAGAGGAGCCAATATAAGACGCGAATTAATTGTGATATTGCCTATTTTTAACATAGCCGGTTGCCATAAAAGACGTTTTATTGTATCATAATGTGCCGGTGATTATTTAAGGAGATTAAATGAAAAAGATTATATTCGCGCTTATTTTTATGCTGGTGATTTCAGGCGGCGTGTGTGTTGCGGGAAACAGATGCAGAAAACTTCAAAACGAAGATTCCGGCGATACTCGTTCCGGCAGAATTCATAATAAAGGCAATATGACCGCAAAAACCTATAAAGGGTATGCGGTTGCGAATAGTTCAAAGTCCCGCAAAAGAACACAGCAGCAGGTTATGGAAAGAAGGACTTTGAGACGCAGTATGCGCGATGAGTAACCCGGAATCAGGCTGATTCCGCAAGCCGTTTGTTTCTGTGATAAATACCTATATCCACGGAAACCATAAGTATGTTCAGGATAAAAAGCGCGATTATCACGTCGTAATTATAAAATATCTTATAAATGGCCCCGGAAACATATCCCAGAAGTATTATGTAAAGGAAAAACGGGCTTTTCCCTTCATTCCTTTTTGATTTGTAGGATTTCCAGATGGAAACGGGCCATGCGGCTCCGAAACATAGAAGCATAATGGCTTCGAATATCATGAAGCTTTCTCCGGGGGTTATTTGAAAAGGGACTTAAGCTTGTTCACCGTGTCTTCTTTTATGTCTTGCGAAGAGCTTTCCTCTTGCGCCGCCGGCGCGGCGGGTTCGGATTTTTTGTCGAACAGGCCTTTAAGGTAATTTTCACCCTGTTTTTTCAGGTTTTCCGTAACATTTGATAAATAAGGTTTAATTATTTTGAAAAGGGATTCCTCAAAGCCTTTGAATTCGGGGTTCTCGGTAGTGCCGGTAATTTTAAATCTCAGCTCAAAAGGATTAACCTGGTTTACGGCATCGCAGATAAGCGGCATGGGAATCATATTTACGGCCAGATCCGCGTTATTGCGCGGAGAAATTTCGTGGCCGCTCAACTTCAGCGAATTTTCCGAATCAAGGCCGGTCCCGATTATTTTTGTTTCCGAATCAATATCAACTTTCCCCTTCTTTATTGTTACCGGCAGTGAATCTTCAAATATGAAACTTACGGAAGGGACATCAATTTCATTTGCTTTTAAGACTATATCTGTTTTATCCGACCCCGATTGCCTGTAATGTAAAGTAATCTTTCCCGCGTCAACGCCGTTCTTGTTTACGGCGCCTTTAAGTTTTAACTCCCTGAAAGCAGCCCCGTTAACAGCGTCGATTCCTATTCCGCCCGCTTTTATCTCGGCATTTTTGAAGTCTATAGACTGTTTTTCTGCGTCTTCAAGATGCAGAGAAGCGTTATGTATATGCGCGGTCCTTATCTCTATCAGATAGTTATCCTCAGGTTTTTTAAAAGTTACGAACCTTCCTTTGGGAAGGGGCGTTACTTCTCTCACAACAGTTTTGGGTTTTTCTTTCTGTGTCGCCTTCTCATCCGGTTTTTTGCCTGACGGTTCCTTTTTAATTTTGTCATATATTTTGGAAAACAGGTCTTTTTTCCCTTTCATCTGTTCTAAAGCTGATGCTTTTTCAGCCTTGTCCGCCGCTTCCGGCTTTTTCGTGATGTTCTGTATATTGAAACTGCCGTCCGGCTCGCCTTTGAGGTTTATCTCGGCATCGGATATGCTCAGTTTGCCGACGGCTATTCTTTTTCCGAGAAGAGCGAGAAGGCTTAGCCTCAGGGACGCTTTGGGGACGTATATTATGCGCTCTTTTTCGTTTTCGGGATCGAATATTTTTACATCGGACAAAGAGCATGATAATGTTAAAGGCCAAACGCTGATTTTCCCGACAGATATTTTAGCGTTGCTGTTCTCGTTGATTGTTTTAATTATGAATTTTCCCGCCGCGGGCGAGATAATCAGGCCCACCGCAAAATGCAGCACCAGCAAAACGGCTAATATTATGGAAATCCCTTTTATGTTTATGATTTTCATATTAATACATAGTTCTCGCTTTTTCCACCAGGGCGGTTAATTTGCTGACGAGCGGCATTTTTTTTATGAATTTTACGAGTTTGGATTCTTTGATTTTGACGAAGTACCTGTCCCTTAACAGTAAAAACCCTTTTTTCCCGGCAATGTAAACCGGAATAGTTAATATTAAGGATAAGACCAGTCCGCCTGCCACCAGCGTGTTGTTGAGCTGTAACAATGCCAGTACGGGCAAATGGGTTAACCAACTCCAGAACGATGTAAGAAATTGCGCGTCTATCAGTAAAGCGCCCCCCAGCCAGTCTGTAAGTTTATATATTCCCGCGAGGTATAAAAGTTTGAATAACGGAAGAACAAGCATTGCGGCCAGGCGGTTGATTTTAAACAGGAAGAAACACAGGAAAAGGACAATTGCCATGGGGCCGTTTAAAGGGATAAACCCCATAAACATGCTTAAACATAAGCCTGCGGCTACTTCAGACGGCGAGGTATTAGAATCGAAAAGCCTTACGATTTTTACGGGAAGTTTAACAAAGGGTATCATAATGCCTTATGATATAGCAGTTTTTTTTCATAGTCAAAGAAATTATCTTATGTCCAGCACGTTCTCCAGATTTGATATGTTAAACACTTTTTTCACCGGTTCCCGGCAGTTTATTATAAGAAAATCGTTCTTCCCGAGTTCTTTCGCGGTTTTCACGCAGATTCTCAGGAAATGAGAAGCTATGTAGTTTACTTTTTCAAGATCAAAAACAACCGGCATTTTAGCTTCTTTGATTTTTTCGAAAAGGCCTTCTTCCCATTTGATGCAGTTAGCGCTGTCAAGCCTGTGCGAAAATGAACAGATAAGCTTGTTGTTTTCAGTTTTATAATTGACCATATTTGATCCCTCCGATTCGGGTTGTTGATATTACAGAGAAAACCGGGAAAAGGGATTAGTCGGTAATATCGAGTTGTTTGTTGAATCTCTGTTCTTTGCTCAGGTTTCTGAGTTTATCCATATATTTGAGGAACGATGTCTTGTTCCCCTTTTCCGCGATAATATTGCCGTCCTGGTCTTCAACAAAAACCAGATACCCGTTATATTTTACGCCGAAACGGGCGGCCTGATTGTCGTCATACGAAAGTTCTATGGGGTTGCCTTTAAAACTGTGCTCCTTGCCTCTCGGGAGGCCGAAAGACGAAGTTACCTTGTCGAGCAATACATATTCGTTTGAGGTTACGTATTTTCCGATGACATACAATTCCGCGTTCAGATTTTCAAGGTCTTTGCTGAAGTCTTTGTTCTTGATTTTTACGGTGAATTCGAACGTCTGCTGGCGGTTGTCATAGTCGCTCCCGTCGAAGGAATCCGTCTTGCTTTTTGTTACGACGATTTCAAGGTTGGGGCGCATCAGCGCGTTGGGAGAGACAGCGAAAGCATTATGCTTCGGGCTGTCTGTAAAGACAGAGAACAACATGACCAGAAAAGAGAAAAATGCCAAGCGAACCATAACGGTCATTTTATACCATCTGCGTGATGAAATAAAAAGAAAAAATAAACAAGGCTATTCACAGGCGTTGATAAGAGATTCTATGTCTTCTCTTATTTCCTTAAAACGGCCGCCTCTTATCAGCTCTTTTTTAAAGATGCTTGCGCCGAACGCGACGGCGGACGCGCCGCATGAGAAAAATTCTTTTATATTATTTTTATCCACGCCGCCGCAGGCTAAAAGCCCGACATCATTAAACGGGGCTTTTATTTCCCTGAAATAAGCCGGGCCGAAGAATTTTGCGGGGAACACTTTTACCATAGACGCGCCCATTGACCATGCGTTATAAATTTCCTGCGGCGTTAATGCTCCCGGGAAAACAGGAATATTGTTTTTTACGCAGTATTCCACGACATCTTTTATCAAAACGGGAAGAACGATAAAAGTAGCTCCGGCATCCAGCGCCGAACGCAGGTCATCAAGCGTAAGAACTGTTCCCGCCCCGACGGTGAGGCGGCCTTTGGACAGTGTCTTTATATTTCGGATTATCTCCGGGGCGTCTTTTGTGTTCATTGCGACTTCAATTGTTTTTAGCCCGGATAATATGATTTGTTCCGTCAGGGGTTCTATCGAACTTTTTTCAATTCCGCGCAGTATCCCCATAATAGGGAGTTGCTTAAACTCTCTTATATCCATAATAAATTTACAGCCCCGTGTTAGTCAGGCTTTCGTAAAATTCGCGGTAATTTTCTTTTTTGTCGCTGTTGCGCAGCGCCATGGCCGCCCTCGGGTGTTCGCCCATCATTCCGGCTATGGCGTAGGGTATGATGTAGCCCCATTCGATTTCATTCCTGAGAGGTATGAATTCCTTTGATATCAAATCAAGAATCGGCCGTATATCGAATTTAGGGTTTTTCAGGAAACCTACCAGCAGTTCGAGCGGGCAGTTGCCGGCGGCCCTGCCTATTCCGTACACTGTAGCGTCGAGGTAATTCGCGTTATGTATAATCGCCTCAATGGTGTTACCGAAGGCAAGTTGCTGATTATTGTGCCCGTGGAACCCGACTTCCCTTGTTTTGAGAATAGACCTGAATTCTTTTACAAGTTCCTCGGTTGTTTCCTGGTATAACGTCCCGAAACTGTCCACGATATAAACGGCGATGACTTTGCTTTCTTTTTCTATCTGGTGCAGGGCTTCTGTCAACGCAGAACCCCTGTCACGTGATATGGCCATGATATTCAGTGTTGCTTCATACCCTTTATCGGCAAAATGGTTGGCCATATGTATAGCCTTATCAATATCTTTTACATAAGTGGCGGTCCTTATCATATCAACCGGGCTTTCAGCCTTAGGCTTTACATCATCTAAGTTAACGCGCCCCACATCCACCATGACGGCGACTTTAGTGTTCGATTCGACACCTTCTTTGATTTTTTTGATTTCATCGTCTTCACAGAACTTCCATGCCCCGTATTCTTTGGGGGAGAACAGGCTTTTTGAGTTTTTATACCCCAGCTCTATGTAGTCAACGCCCGAAGCGGAAATCCCTTTATAGACTTCTTTTACGAAACGGTGGTCGAAAAGATGGTTATTTATCAGCCCCCCGTCTCTTATCGTGCAGTCAAGCACCTTGATTTGCGGTCTATACATTTTATTTTCCTTTGTTTTAAGTTGAGAACCCTGCACCCCTTGTGGGGCAGGCTGAATAAATTAGCACGATGAGGGTAAAATTGCAAGTGGGAAGTTATTGGGAAGTATAGGCAAGTAGGATGGTGCCTTCGGCATCCCTCTCCCGCCAAAGGCGGGACTGGCGGAGGAGGTAGGATTCAGACAGGAACAGTTTGTATAACCACCTGTATATTAACATATTATGACTTTACCCCTTCCCCCAAAACCCCTTATGAAATTACATTATTTACATTAATTATTTCTATTACGGTTAGTTTATACATCGGATGGGCACAGTTTGGGCGCAAGTTGAAATAATCGGCTCAATATGTTGACGGCCCAAGCCACCCGATTATAAATGGCAACCCCTGTATAAATAGAAATATTGATACAAATATCCAGAATATAACAATGGTTCTACCCAGTAATATTGCAATAGTGGATATTGTTTTGTTGCTTCTTTGATTTTCACATAACAACCGGGCTTTTTTGCCTATTTTTGTACCTATAATTCCTAAAAAGACCAAAATTGCCATGTGTGTAAATATAAGGGGCAAAGAGTCTATCCATTTTTGGGGAACAAACAGAAGGTCGTAGGGCAAAAAAGTTAAAATAAATGCTATGCCTGAACAAAGCAGGGCGAATAAAGTTATGCCGTGAATTTTCTCACTTAAGATTGAAAAGTATATGGTTTTTGTAACATTTTCATGATTCATATTTTTCCCTCAATCTCATTATCTTGGTTCCCCATTCTCGTATGTTGTGTAATAAATGTTTTGCTTTTTGGAAACACCTCGGCGGGGTCTTTCTCTTCTTAAATCCCCTGACGTCTGCCCAGTACTCGTATAAAAGTTTTATAAGGAGCTTTAATTCTTCGATTGGAATATCCCATCGGATATAATCGTTTTTAACAGTAGATGGGGGCGGCTGTTTATATACCTTAAACCCATTTTCCCTAAGCTTTAAGAGAAATTTTTTATGTTCGGTGTGGTGCGTTTTTTTTGCAATGTGAACACCTAAATCGCCATTCATGTTAATTGACATAAAAACCCTACGTTTTTTTATCCTATCTAAATGAATATTGATAAAATGTTCTCCATTTAAATCTTTTTTAATAGTAGTATAGGTTTCTTCACTGAAGAAATCTTTTAAAATTTTACATATTTGGTCTACTTTTTCTTCGGCCTTTTCAAAAGAGATTTTTTCCATAAACCCTCCTTATTTATTTAAAAGGTTTCTAAAGCCCTCTTTATCTTTGATATCTAAGCAGTTATTAATTAACAGTCTTTTCACTTCCAGATCTAAATTTGTGGGTACATCATTCAATAGGAAAGTTTTTAAGTCTTGAGATATTTTGAAACCACTATCAAAAAATTCATATTCCTGAATAATAATAAGATTATGTTTTATCAATTTACTGCCCGGCTGTAATAATTGTTGTGATTTCAGGAAGTCTATTTCGTTGGAAGAAACAAGTGCTATAGGGTAGTCATAAGCATGTATCCCACGGTGACATTCATTATAAAGAATAGCAATTATTAACCAGAATTCTTTTTCTGTGAGCCGATATCTATTAATTATTTTTTGTATTGGGAAAATATGCGCTGATAATGCAAGTCTTTTGCTAAAGATTCTTTCTTGTTCATTAAACCTGTGATTTAGTTTAGTGACTTGTTTGATTTTTTTGTTTTCATCTTCTATATTTTCTTTTATCTCAAGCATCTTAGCTTTAATTTTAATCATAGAAAATAAATAGTTTAGAACCTCGGCATTATTTTTAAAAGAAGTAGTATTGTAATGAGAGTTAGCGTCTCCCTTTCTATTTGTTTGGGTTTTGCTATTTTTAGGATTTTTTTGAAGGAGATTCAGTTTTCCTTCACGCAGATTTTTCATCTTCATCACACCATCCTTTTATATGGTTTTCTTGGCTATTATCTATAAGAGATCCTTTTTCCAAGTTTTTCTTAAAAATAGCTTTTAATTTTTCGTATTTGCGAATGCTTTTCATATAACTTTTACCAGAACACTCGATATTGAAGATTAGAATGTCGAATTTTTCACTATCTTCACCAGTGATATCCTTCCAGTGTCCTATAATTTTACCCTTTCCAGCGGCTCCTAACAAAATACCTATAGCGAGGCTTGAAAATAATAAGTCATCAAAATAACCGATGAAAGGCAGTCCATCAAAAATAAGATCTACCGGCGTAATGATATATAGCGCAGCAACGCCTGCGGTGATACGTGCTGCCGGTGAGATAGTTTTGTCTTTTGCAAGTCTATAGAAGAGTTTGATAAAACTTTTAATATAATGGACGCAATCTTTCAGGAAAGAGAGTGTTTTGGAAGTAATTTCTTGAGAAGACCGACAACTATCTAGTTCTGTTTTAATAAAATATAGGTTTTTCCCTTCTTTGTGGCAGGGGATTTTCCCATCCGCCACATACTTATACAGAGTGTTTTTTTTGAGGTTAAGGTATATACATGCTTCCTCAAAATTGAATTTATTCTTGCTCATATTTGTATTATCTCCAATAAATATACAATTAATACCAAAAATATACAGATAAGTCAAGTTATTTGTTATAGGCATAACTCAAAATAATCAGTTCAATATGTTGACGCCATAATTTAAAAGGAATATTATTATTATGCCGTTTTGAAATCTCACCTCTGTTTTTCCTCCGGCTTAATGGTTTTTATAATGCAATTGGTTATAGATTTTGTTCAATTAAAAAATAAGGAGGAAAAATGTCACAAAAGAAAAAAACTGAAAAAAATAAGATTGAAATTAGTCCGATATACGCTATGGCTGGTATTTGCTTGGGAGTACAGTGTTATCGCGGGTTTGCTCCTTTATCGATATTGTCTAAGATGTCTCAGGCAGATGAGTATCATCAAAATAATAACCCTAACGGGACCCAAAGAAATTTAAAACCAAAGCATGCAAGAGAAGCATATGAATTTGCAAAAAATAATTATAAAAAGGAAAATTCATTATGGCCGGAAATTATTCTTAATATACGGATCAAAGATACGATCCGCATAAAAGACCAAGCACGTGCTAAAGGACCAAAAGATGCCAATTTGTCATTTGTAAAAATCCAGATAAATTGGGATAAATTAAATGAATATAAAAAAAACAATAAAATTGCAATCTCTAGAGTTGATGGAAATCATAGATTATACTTTGCTGGTGGTGAAATCAGACCTAAGACATATACGGAGTTAAGGGAAGTATATTCGCCTTTTTGTATTATAGAAAATATTGCAATAGAGAATGAAAGATCCATATTCAGAACAATTAACGCTGAACAAAAAAAACTAGATGTTTCACATCTATTGAGAATAGAACAACAACTTACACCGGACGATGTTCTATGGACTAACAATAAAGCCTTATGGATAGTAACCAAGTTAGGCAATGACGGTAAAAGTCCCTTCTGTGGTCAAATACATAAAGGTGGCAAGAAAACAAAAGGAGAAACTTATCTTATAAAGCAGAAGAGCTTATTAGATGGGGTTCGACAATTATTGAGAAATTTTCCACAACATGCAAGTATCAATAATAAAGACACGCTATTTTCAGCGGTTGTTAATTATTTTAACGCAGTGCATGAACTTTGGCCTTCTGAGTGGATGGACTCAAGAAATTACAAGCTTATGACAAATACTGGAATGCAAACATTGGGAATCATTGGAGGAAAACTCATGAGCGAATTATTGACAACCAAATCTTTAAAAAAAGAGGGTTTTCAGATGAAACTCTCGAAGGTTAAACGACAAATTAAAAATTGTTGGGATAGCAAAGGAGACTTTACGGCGGGCAAATCAGGTAGACCTGGAGCACAAAAAATCGCAGATGAAATGTATGAGATAATAAGTGACACAACTAATATCAATATAGAAGTGTAAAATTGAAAGAATCTATTAAAAAACTAGAAGAGCTTATAATTGTTAGTTCTAATGGTGAAGTTCAATCTTTTCTGAAATTTATTAAAAAACAAATAGAAATTAACGAATTAATACTATTAACATCTTTCAGAACATTAAAAAATAATTCCGAAATTAAAAGAAAGATTGATTTGTTGGATAGTAGATTTCATGTAGCCTTGAACCCATGTTATTTTGCACGAAGATGGGATAAGTTTTATGCTCAAGGGCAAAACAAGAGATTTAACAAAAATATTAAAAACAAAATATACCAAAGAGATAAATTTCTATGTCAATACTGTGGATTTGAAAAAAAAATAGAGATTCATCATGTTATTCCTCAAGATTTAGGCGGGTCACATAGCGAGTATAATCTTGTTTGTGCTTGCGAAAACTGTAATAGATCTATTGGAAATAGCTTACGGTTGCCTCGAAATTGGTGGAAACTTCATCCAGAATCAAACAATGTTATATAAATTAGAAATCCTCTAAAAAATAAAACATAATATTTTCCACAATGGAAAAGGGATAGCTGCATGGTGTTAATGAAGCAAATTAAAGAAGCAAAACAAATCATACTTAACTCATTTGATTTACTCATGTTGAATGATTCGGATCTAATTAAACTGCCTAAGGAGGCAGAAATAGAAGAATATGACAAGCATAGAAAAAAACTTGAAAGAAAACTTCATGAGGTATGTATAAATCATAGACTTGCTTTATACTTAGAAAAAGAAATTACCAAAGTCTATAAGAATGTTTATAAAGTAGATATTGAATATAACCGCTATTATAGAAATCAAAAATATTTGAGGAAAGCAAATGGTGAAGAAGAAATTGTAAGACCGGATATTTTAATCCATTCCCGAGCAACTGAAGTTCAAGGAGCGCAACATTACCTTGTTATAGAAGCGAAAAAAGATGAAGATTCTGAAGAAGACAAAGATATCGTCATTCGGTTTTTAGAAGATGATAGATATAAATACCAATTTGGAGCAACGATAATTTACAAAGAGTTAAAAAACAGGGTTATCAGATTATATTATCTAAAGAAAGATAATAGTGTTGGAAAAATAGATTTATAATTGTTGTAAAGCAATGAACAAAAAAATCTGGTTAATCAGGCATGCTGAGAGTGAATCTAATATCGGGGTTGCGACATCCGATCCGGCATCGATAAAACTCACTGAAACTGGCTTCAAGCAGGCAGAGTTACTGGCAAGTAACATCCCCAAAGCCCCTGATTTGATTGTTACATCTTCCTATATCCGCACAAAGCAGACCGCAGGGCCCGTGATAGCTAAATTCAGCCATATCCCAAGCGAAGAGTGGGATACCCATGAGTTTACCTATTTATCACCGGCAAAGTGCCAAAATACAACCCCTAAAGAGCGATTTCCTATGGTAAAAGGATATTGGGACAAGAGCGATAATGATTACTGTGACGGCCCCGGAGCAGAATCTTTCAGGGATTTTTTCAATCGAGTCCACAATACGATAAAAAAGACAAAAGAACGAAAAGAACAGACCATTGCCCTATTCAGCCATAAACAGTTTATATCAGGGATGCTTTGGGTGTTGCAGAAGGGTATATCTGAATTACACAAAGGGTCAATGAGCGAATTTAGAGCTTTTATCCGCGCAAATGATGTTAAAAACGCGGGGTTTGTTGAGATTGTTGTATAAAAGGAGGAGAAATTCCCGGGGTCGCTATAAGATTTTTTTCTTCCGCAAATAATCAAAAAAGTCTAGGGGTTCAGGTTTAAGTTTTGATAAAATTTCTTTCCTCGTCATTAGATTGGGAATCCTCTGCTGCTCGGTATAATCAGGGAAAATTTCGTTTAAGCGAAGAGGGACATTCTTTTTTATCCGGTTAAATTTTTTCCGCGAGGGGCGAATCCATTCAAAGTAATATTCAGGTACAATTCCTTTGTCTGTTTTCCTTTTCATGAAGTGAGAAATTCTGCTTTTCGACCATTTTTTTCTCTTTAAAAATTTAATCCAGGAAGAATAAACCTCGGTTTGTTTCAATATTAATTGATATATCTCAAGAATCGATTTTGCTAATTTCTCATCAATAAGAATATCTTTTCTGCCATAGGCCATTTCTGTTGTGGGCAGGTTGAGTTTTTTAATAATATATAAAAACTTTCTATAGGGCACGGAGGCATTTTTTGCAATCGAATAAATCGATTTCGTGTCTTTATAGCAGACTTCATATATAGAAGAGAGCATGTCCGGATGTTTTTCAAGTAGGTTTTTATTATGCTTTAATCGAATATCTTTTCCAATATCCTCGATATGCCTATCTTCCTTTGTTTTTTTAAATGCAGCAGGATCTATTTTTTGAATAAAATTAGATGGTTTGTAGGCAATCTCCTCGGGCAGGCTATCGGATATGTTTTCTATAAGAGGCAAATCGCTTACTGCTAATTTTATTTTTTTAGAATGGTTGATATATTCTTTAATTTTAAGATCTGTAGATTTTTCCAATGAGGGTAGTTCTTTAACCACCCCCTTTTGTTTTACATAAGATGACAGCTTTTGCTTATATGAAGCAAGGATTTCTTTTGCAAAAGATTCTAATTCTTCCGGCTTATTTTTTATTTCCCGGGGGAGTTTATTGTATTGTGGATGTTTTTTTATAAGATTTTTTATGGCTTTTATATCTTCTATAATAAAGGGTTCTAATTCCTCAAGTGGTACTTGTTTCTCTATCTCTATCTCTTTCTTTAGTTTTAAATACCACAAGCTTTTAGCTATCTTAAAACGTCGGATGATTTTCTTTGAATTGTTTTGGGGTTCCAACCAGCGTTTCTCTTTGTTGCTTTTCATATAATATCCATATTTATTTATATAAACGTTAGTTACATAATATTATGTCAACTATTTTCCTATTATATCATAAGTATGTCGTATATCAAAAACATGAATAGTAGGAGAAATAGATGAAAAAACAATTATACAGAACAAGAGATCTTTATGAAGCAGCCTTCCTTTATGCCTCAAACAGTAAGTTATTACAGTTAGAAAACGAAAATAATAGAAAAGTCTTTATTTTTGAAGAAGTTGCCGTTTGCCGGAAACTCACAGATTCTTATTGGAGAAAAGAAGCGCTGATAAATGCTAAGGCGTTTTCAGATGCCATAAAAACCTTAAAAGACTTAATTTTTAATAAGTAGCAAATGAACAGAGATTAAGATGAAAAAGAAAAAATCAGCCCCATTTGTGATGCTTAACAGAAGAATGATAATTGGTAAAGATTGGTTTGATTTAACCAATTCCGAAAAGATTACATATGTGTATTTAAAAAGAAATTATACAGGACTAAATAATGGAGATATCCCCTTGACATACACACAAATGAGGCCTGTTTTTAAAGATCATACCTTTTCTAAAGCACTGAAAGGCTTAATTAAAAAGGGGTGGATCGAAAGAACAAAAAAAGGTGGGTTATTTGGTGGGATGTGCAGATACAAGCTCACGGGGAAGTTCGATCCCGATATTCGCTCATAGGTATGGTATAGATCTATATACTCTGTCTTTTGTGCAGAAGATTTTAAAAACGGGTTAAATATAAAGTTCTGACATTTTCATAGAAGAAAGGGGTATTGAAAGCTGAAAGTTCTTAGATTTTTACAGAACAGTTCTGTAATTTGTACAGTTGAGCTTAAATTTAGGAGGTATTCAACAATGAAAACATTAACACCAATCAAAGCAATTAGAGCCAAATGTGTCGATTGCTCTAATGGGCAATTAAAGGAAATAAGGTTGTGCCCTATAACAGATTGCCCGATTTACCCTTTTAGAATGGGTAGGAATCCAAATAGAAAGGGGATAGGCAATAAAAAGCCCGGTAACGTATAAAATCATCAACTTAAGATGAGGTTTTATTAAAAACAGTGCGGAAATGCGTAGGACATGAACCTGTTAGTTTTTAATTTAAAAATACGGTGTTTAGTTAGGGTTTGAAGAAATCAAGCTTAACTATGGAGCAGCAAAACAGCATAACTTCAAAAAGGAGGACAAAAATGAAAAAGCAGAAAACAAAGCACCAAAATCGAAAAGCAGCGGTGGCAACACCGGCTCTCAAATTAGCGTTGTTCCGTAATTTGTTAATTAAATCGCTTTCAAATGGAGAGTGCATTTCTCCAACTGAAGTTGCTATGCGAGTTTACAACTGCAAGAATAGACATGTTGCAAGCGTTATAGCAAGCCAGAACTTGATTAAACTTGATTATACGGTCAATTCATTACTTGAACATATGGGCATAACGGATGAAGCAGACATAGAGCTTCTTAAGAAATTGCGGGTAGCTGAGAAATATGAAAAGGGTGTTGGGATGGTTCCCGATAACAGCATTAGACTTGCGGCATTAAAGCTCACACAATTGCTCAAAGGCAGGTTATCAAGCAAAGAAGAATCTGGTGAAGGCGTCCAGATAATTATAAATATTCTGTTTGAGCAGACTAAAAACGCTGAACTCGTAGACGCAAAAACAAAATAATCATAAAGAGAAGAACTTGGCAAAACTTAATGATACGGATATTATGGAAGACCTGCTTACAGCGAAAGAAATAGCACAGAAATTGAGTATACGAAGCTCAACTGTTTACAGTTGGGCGCATATAGGGTTTATTCCGCATGTTCGTATGGGCAAATGTATAAGGTTTGAAGAGGCAAGGGTGGTTCAATGGATACAGAAAAGAAGAGTTAACGGAAGAGCCCGATATAAAATTGATATTTAAATGGTTTTACCCCTCATCACTGGCTGATCCCATATATTTTATTTCTCCGGTCTTTTTTGAAATGCAGATTAGATCTGAACTCTTAAGCCCTATTATATCAGGGTTTGAATCAAAATAAATGTACCAGCAATCTTTTGGGGTGGCATAAAGTCTACCGTGGCGAAGCGTATTCTCTATGTAGGTGATTTTGATATTGCTATTTAGATGAGAGGAAATATGCTTTTGGGCAATAGTCAAAGCTTCTTCTTTGGTTAATTCCGGCATGATTTACCCCTAAAATAATTATATTAAAAATTATCAGATTTTTCATGCAAATTTATGGGGGTGAGAATTGATAGCTCTACGCCCTAATTCATAACCTGCCATATAGTAGTAAGTTATGTATGTGTACCCTAAAATTGTGCCCATAATGTGCCATTTTCAATCCTTTTCAGGGAAGTTTACCGGAAATCTATATTTACTATCTTTGAAATTATCAATAATGTTGTAAATACACTTGATTTAAGTTGTTAGAAGGGTTATAAGTAATTTTAAGGTAAGATTTATGCGGAAATTTATCCGTATAATCATTAGTTATGTGAAAAAATAGTGAAAACGGGTGATGGGAAAGAAAATAAAATATTTTTTAAAAAGATATAAAAATGAAATTGCTACAGCAATAATATCATTTATTCTTACGGCTGTGTCATTAATTTTTGTGAATAATATTAAAATTTCAATGTCATTATCATTATTGGTTGTCTTTATTGGCCTAGTGTTGACGATATATTTTCGCCTGAAAGAGAGAGCTTTTTTTCATATTCCTTTTGATCGAAGAAAAGATAAAGATGATTGGGCTGGGGAAGGCAACTTTGAATATTTTCGCACTGATAAAAGCTACATGATCACACGTTCATATTCAGGATTTATTTTTCAAAAAATCTTTACCTGGACTGATTATAGAGTAGTTTTCGATTTTCAAATTATAAATACGTGTTTAGGGATTATACTAAGAGCAATAAACTTGTCTAATTATGTTATGATGCAGATAAACTGTGAAGGAATCAGGCCTCATCTGAGAATTAATAGTGGTTGGAAGGTTCAAGAAGCAAAAGATGCAGGGCTTGAATTTCGTGAAGCTTTATTAAAAAATACATGGTATAAATGTGAGATTTTGTGCGACAAAAAAATAATAAGTATGAAGATATTAGACAAAAATAATATTATTTTTACTCAAAAATGGGAGATTCCTTCTGGAGCTGTGCTTTTTAAATTTGGAAAAGAAAATGAAACAGTAACAATTCCTTTCCCTATAGATTTAGAGTATGGAACAATTGGGTTTAGAAACAATGGGGATGAAAAAGCATTAGTAAAGGATTTATTGGTAGAAAAAATTTAAAACTATCTTTCTCTCTAGTAGCGGGAGTGCTGTAACCCTATATGTATTAAGCAAAAATACATAACAAATCAATCCAGTGGACGTTGAATAAAGGCTTGCGCAAAAAAACAAGTTTTTTGATTCATACGCGCTCGCAACGTCGCTGATTTCAGTCGTTATATGGTGATGAAAATTAAAAAAGACGGGACAGTCTCTAAATTGAAAAGTACTTTATTTGCCCAAAAAAAATTTTATAATAAAAGCATGTTTTATATCTTTCTAGTTTCTTATCTTATCATTTGTGTGATTGCACGCTATATTTATGGAAATACTTGGTTTGACAGCTTTAAGATAGTTTTTTTCATATTTCTTGTTTTTGCTATTTTAATACATACTATTAAGGAAATATTGGAGAAAAAATCTGAAGGAATAACTAGTATTTTGCCATACATTTGCTTGGTATTAGTTTTGTGCTTTCCCCTTTATAAAACAATACAAGAAATAGGATGGCCAATCATAAAAATCAAAGAGACAGCTCCAAAATTTGAACCGAATGAGGATAAAACACTATTTAGAACTTATTTCAAAGACAAAATTATTGCTGTTGATGTTTTTTATACGTCTTATGATTTAAATGGGAAGCACTATGCACGCATGCATTGGATTAAAGGTGTAGATTATGACTTCGAAAACAATTATATACAAACAAAGCATAATCTTCATAATGCAACAGGTATCTATGTTCCAATTAATGGAAAAAATGTTTTAACGGATGCAAATCATATAATTATATACAAACATAGAGCATGTATTTTTAGGTATTATAAGCTTTTTAAAGAACAACAGAAAGAAAATGAGGAATTTTTTCAAAATTTTAAACGTGCTGAAAATTGATTTAATATAACAAATCACTGAAGTGGACGTTGAATAGGTGCTTGTGGCGTTTCGCGATAACTGTTGTTTTTACCACGTGGCGTATTCAGCCGTTAGGAGTAAAGGAGGAATATGACTGAAAATAGAAGAAAAAAAGGAGACGAAACTTGGGCTCGCCTTAAAGAATGGACTAGAGGGCAGAAGGCATCTGAGCGTTTATCCGGTCATATTTTAAGAGCTGACGGATTTAGATCAATTGATCCATCTCACCCACTTGGGGGAAGAGACGACTTAAAAGACATTATTTCGAAAAAGGATGATAAGAGTTGGGTATGTGGTTGCTACTTCCCAAGAGGCCAACAAAAGTTTGCTAAGATTAAGAAAAAATTCAATGACGATTTGAAAGGGGTAATTAAACATAACTCTGATGGTTTTGTTTTTGTTACGAACCAGGAAATATCAGTTAAAGAGAGAGAAATATTTTCAAAACTAAACACCGACAAGGACACAGAAATTTATCATATTGAACGTATCACTAGCTTGCTTAACTCTCCTATTTGCTACGGTGTCAGATTAGATTTTTTAGACATCAGCGTAACAAAAGAGGAACAGCTTGCATATTTCGCAGAAAGAGACAAAAGTATTTTCAATTTGAAAGGTGCTATTGAAGAATCAGTACACTTAATTAAATCATTTAAAAAACAAAAAACTATTCCAGTTTCAGAACTTGAGAAATTTAAATCTATATTAAATAACATTGTTGGCAACGATGACTTTGTAACATTTGTTAGCAATTCTCCAATTGATAAATTACGAGTGCCTATCAAAGAAATTCAAGAGTTCAAAAAAGTACTTGAGAATATAGTGGGCCACCAATATGATATTTTTTCAACCCAGTCAAATCTGCTTTCTGGCGGGACACCCATAAACAAGCTTTATGTACCAATAAATGATTTAAAAAATTTTAAAACCTTATTGGATAGAATTGTTGGTCCTGAAAACTCTTCGTTTGATAGTGTATTGTTGCTCACAAAAGGATGTGAAAATTCACAAATAAGTAAACTTCATGTTCCTTTGCATGAAATTCAAGAATATGAAAAAACTTTGGATAGAATAATTAAAAAACAAAATCAATTGGAACCGGGGAAATAAATACTATTAAGATAAGCGATTATTTAAACCGTTGGAAATAATAATGTTGGTAAAATAAGCACAAGAATATATAACAAATTGTTCCACCTGACATTTTTTCCGCTACTTTTCGCAATGCGGCTAAACTCAAAATATTAGAATTATATATTTTCCGCATGTGTCTGGAACACCTTCCAAATAAAGATACTATAATTACGCAACGCTAATTTGTGCCTACATTGTGCCCTTTTTCCAGAAAAGGAGGCTGAAAGTGTATAAAAAACCCAAGATTGAGCAATTATATTCCCTTGAAGATATTGCCAAATTGCTTAGATTAAGTAAAAAGACAGTTTATAATAAGTGGAAATTGTGGAAAGCTGAAGGTCGAATTAAAAAAGTTTACAGAGTTGGTGGTGTTTGGCGGTTTCCTGAGCCTACAATAAGGGGGTTAATTGATTCGTTTGAGATGTAAGGCGTAGATTAATACAAGGGATTTGCTTAGTTTCCTCGGGCAAATATATTTCAGTATAAATTGACAGAAAGCGAGAAATGGGGCTAAAATCAATGCAATAAAATTTTTTTAAAAAATGATAGTCATATACCAATTGCTGTATGATATAAAAATAGTGATTTAGCCGTTTTATGTATCTTTGCCATTGTTTAAGTTCTGTTACAAAAGGAAAACTATTTAGTGAAGAAATTATTGGAACAATATCTAAAACACCTCACAGATACTACCAAGCGTGGTGATGCCAGAGAAGAAAGCTATTACAAACATCTCAATGATTTAATTAAAAAGTATACAGAAATTCAAAAAATAAAAAATATTGATATTACTATCCTGCCCAAAAAAACAGAAGCAGGTAATCCTGACTTTCGCATTTGGGATGGGAAAAACCATATCACTGGATATATCGAAGCCAAAAATCCTTCCGTTACCAATCTAGATTATATCGAAGGCACTGAACAATTAAAACGTTACTGTTCCACTTTCCCAAACATTATTCTGACCAACTTTCATGAATTTCGGCTTTATCGCGACGGTCAACGAATTGCACAGGCGATGATCGGGCGCCCGATTATTGCTCAAAAATTAAAAACTCCGCCCCCACTAGAAAATGTTGAGAAATTCAAAGAATTATTTGAAACATTTTTTTCTTTCTCCCTGCCAAAAGTTCAAACGGCACGTTCGCTGGCCATTGAATTGGCCAAACGCACCCGTTTTCTGCGAGATGAAGTTATCGCTGTGGAGATTGACAAAACCAATAGTAAAGGACATAAACAAATCATTGGTTTCTATGAGGCTTTCAAGAAATATTTGATTGGGACACTAACTGAAAAACAGTTTGCCGATCTTTATGCCCAAACCATTACCTATGGCCTTTTTGCGTCTCGAACTAGGTCACCTATTGATGGAGAGGAATTTAATCGCCGAGTGGCGTTTGATTATATTCCCCATACCATTGGTATCTTGCGCGATGTTTTTCGCTTTATCTCTCTGGAAGAACCGCCCAAAGCATTACAAATTATGGTTGAAGATATTGCTGAAATATTACAGGTTACTGATGTTAATAAAATCTTGCATGAATATCGCCGGACAGGAAAAGGCAGAGACCCAATTATTCATTTTTATGAAACTTTTCTGGTTAATTATGATCCCGAAATCCGCGAACGTCGTGGCGTGTATTATACGCCGGAAGCCGTGGTCAGTTATATCGTCCGTTCCATACATTCCCTTTTAAAATCGCATTTTGGTTTGGCAGATGGTCTTGCCAATAAGGATATAAAATTGCTCGATCCAGCGGGTGGGACATTAACCTTTCCTGCCGAAGCGATTCGTTTAGCAGCCGCTGAATTCAAGGAAAAATTTGGTGCAGGTGGCTTGCAGCGCTGGATTAGCAAACATATCCTTGCCAACTTTTATGCTTTTGAACTGATGATGGCACCCTATGCTATCGGCCATTTAAAAATGGGATTTATTTTTGATGAACTCGGTTATAAAATGGCTGATAACGAGCGCTTTAAACTCTACCTGACCAATACGCTAGAAATGGAAGAAATCGAACAGATTGCCATTCCAGGATTAAGTTCTTTAAGCGAAGAAAGCCATTTGGCGAGCAAAGTAAAAAAAGAACAACCAGTGCTAGTAATTTTAGGTAATCCGCCCTACAGTGGTATTTCCGCCAATATCAATAAATGGACAGAACAATTGTTAAAAGAAGATATTGACGGTACGCAAAGTTATTATAAAGTAGACGAGCACCCGCTTGGCGAGAAAAAATTATGGCTTCAGGATGATTACGTCAAATTTCTGCGTTTTGCCCAATGGAAAATCCAGACATCTGGATATGGAATCGTGGGTATGATTACCAATCACAGTTATTTGGACAACCCGACGTTTCGCGGCATGCGACAGAGTTTAACGAAAACTTTTGATGAAATTTATATTCTTGATCTGCATGGCAACAACCTGAAAAAAGAAATTACACCCGAAGGCGGAAAAGATGAAAATGTATTTGATATACGCCAGGGGGTAATGATTGCTCTGTTTATCAAAAATAAAAAAGCCAAAAAGCCAAGAGTTTTTCATATGGATAAATATGGATTAAGAGAGGAAAAATATGATTGGCTGGATAACAATGAGTTTAATGTAAAAAATTATCATGAAATTATACCTACTTCCCCCTGGTATTTTTTTATTCCCAGAAATACTTCGAATATACAGCGATATTTAGAATGGGAAAGGATTGATGAAATATTTCCGGTTAATGTTACCGGAATTGTTACGGCCCGAGACAAGTTTGTAATTGGCTTTAATAAAAACGAAATCAGAAACAGAATACTTCAATTTAGAAACCTTGCTCTTTCAGATGAAATAATTGAGCAAGCTTATAATCTTAAAGATACAAGAGGCTGGAAAATATCATCGGCAAGAAAAAAATTATCTGAAGATTTGGACTGGGATTCCTATTATCAAAAATTTCTTTATCGCCCTTTTGACATCAGAACGATTTATTACACTGAAAAAATGGTGGATTGGGGAAGACCCGAATATATGCGTCATATGTTGAAAAAAAATATTGGTCTTATTACACCACGACAATTTAAGGAAGAACCGGGTGCTTTAGTAACTGAAAATATAATCGGACACAAGACTGTTAGTGCTTATGATATAAACTATCTATTCCCCTTATATCTGTATCCTGATAAGAACAAAAAAGATCTTTTCAATCAGCATCAAACCGAAAAAGAGCCAAATATTTCACAAGCCCTTTTTGAAAAGTTAAAATCCGTTTATAAAAAGAAACCCACACCTGAAGAGATTCTCTACTACGTTTACGGCGTGTTCTACAGTAACATCTATCGCGAAACATATGCCGAATTTCTAAAGATTGATTTTCCGCGCGTGCCATTTACCGTTGATTATGTCCTGTTTAAAAAAATGGGAAAAATGGGCAAAGAACTGGCTGATCTACATTTGCTCAAAAGTCCGCTACTCGATCTACCTGTTGCAAAATATCAGGGGAGTGGTTCTAATGATTGCATTGAAAAGATTATTTTTAATGAAAAAGAACAGCGCATTTACATTAATAAGGATAAATATTTTGAAGGCGTTGTCCCAAAAGTCTGGCATTATCACATAGGCGGATACCAGGTGTTACAAAAATATTTAAAAGACAGAAAAGGGAGAAGTATGGATGATGCACCATACTATTGTCGCATTGTTACAGCCCTGAGCAAAACCATAAAAATTCAAAAAATGATAGATGAAATCTATCCTAAAATGGAAAAAATTAAAAAATAGAATAATAGCTGTTTTGTGAAATAACCCCGGCAATAAAATTATTTAAAAAAACGATAGGTGGATATTCATTGTTAGATAAAAATAAATTATGAAATTAAAATTATCAAAAATTGAAGTTGCGGAAATACAATTAACTGAGGCCATATATTTATTTTTTGACCATGCTCATCCTATGATAATTGAAACGTTAATAGGTGCTGTGATAGGGATTCTAAGAGCTATTGGAAAGGCAAGAGGTATTCAAGCCCCTTTACATGATTCAGATAAAGTTAAATCTGAATATAAAGGGAAATGGATTGAACATCTTCATAAAGCCCAAAATTTCTGCAAACATGCTGATCGAGATTTGAACGACATTTTAGATTATGATACGGAAGCCTTATCCTTTCATATCTACGAAGCTTGTTATCTCTACAGACACTTAACATCAAATATACATTTAAAATACAAACAATCAACTTCAGCAATAATGTTTGAACTATGGTTTGGTCTCAAATACCCAAATTTATTGAATGATAAAGAAGAATTCTCTAAGTTTTTACATTTATCCGGTTTCCCCCAAAGTTTTACAACGGATAGTCATGAAATGCTAAAATTGATTTCTGGGAAAAATAGAATTAAGGCATTATATGAGAATATGTAACAAAGTAATTTAACTAATCAAACCCCATCCATTTTAGAAGCGATACTTGTACTAAGCATTTGATTTTGTGGTTTGACCTAAAAATCCAACCTCTCCACTGCCTTATCAACATGATCATCTGTTAAATGCGAATATATCATAGTGATTGCTATATCCGAATGGCCCATCAACTTCTTTACGGTTGGCAGATCCACGCCGTTCATAACCAGATGACTTGCAAAAGTGTGCCTTAGAGTATGGATTTTTGTTACCTCAGGAAAACCGCACTTTTTTGTAATGCGCAGGAGCTTCTTTCTTAAGCTGTTAGGCGGTATTTTATCACCGGCATAATGAAATACATAGGGGCCTTTTTTAAGGTTTTCCTGTTTCTTAAGAACATCGTATAAACCGTTGCTTATAGGTATTTCCCTTTCAGAGGATTTGGGCCTCCAGTCATCTTTAATGCGGATTTTAATTTTTCGCCTTTCAAAGTCTATGTCATCCCATTTAAGATTTTCCAATTCTGCTTTTCTCATTCCAGTGTACAGAAAGGTATAGAAAATGGGATATAGGGATTTGTCGCACTTTTCTAAAAGAATCTGACATTCTTCTTTTGAAAGGAAACGTGCCTTTTTATTTTTATCTTCCTTAAGAAATCTTATATTTATAGCCGGATTCTCTTTTGAATACCCCCATTTAATAGCCAAATTAAGCGTGGTTTTAATCATCTGAAGCTCCATATTTACAGTTCTATTAGAAGCGCCGAGCTCTTTCCTATGGGATTTATAGTCTTCTAATAATTTGGGGCTGAGATGGGATATTTTTGTGATAAACGGGTATTGTTTTATATAGTTCTTGAAGTTATTAATGATTGCATGGTAACGCCGGTGAGTGACAGGAGCATTATTTGTTTTTGTGTAATTTAGGAATTCTTCAAAAAGTTTGTTTAACTGGTGGTCTTTTTCAATTATACCTATTTCGTTCTTGGCGAGTTTTACTTCAATATCTTTCAAGGCGAGTTCGGCTATCTTCTTAGATTTGCCTACGGCTTTGCGGTGCCGGCGTCCGCTAACGCGGTAATCTATGTAATAAGCATTTTTTCTTTTTCGGAGAGTAGCCATTATTTCATCACATTTTCATATCCATTTTATGGGCACAACATGGGCACATCAACTTATTTGGTATAATAGCATTTCTGTAAATGCTTGTCAATAGGATATGTTATGGCGTGATAAAAAGTAATGGCGGAGGAGGTAGGATTCGAACCCACGGTCCCGTGAGGGACAACGGTTTTCAAGACCGCCACGATCGGCCACTCTGTCACTCCTCCGTTTGTAAAACAATTATATTATAAAAAAAGAGCAATTGGTTTAGACAAATTGTATGTTTATCCGCCTACGCTTTGTGGCGGGTTACTATCTCAATAACTCTGCCCTCAGGCAGGTTCTGCCCCAACGGGAAATTAACTTAACACGGCATAGACAAAAATGCAAGTGTATATTGTTCTATCGTTACGAGTTAGGCATTACAAAAATAGCGGGATCTTGTAATTTCCAACTCCTTCTCCGCGTGTTATATAAAGGTGACATTGTGGGGAAAGGAGGCGAAACTATGAAAGAAGTAATCAGGGGTTATGAAAGACGCAGAAAGAGCAGGATGAATGTTAAAGGGTTAATCCGCCTGCGGGAGGAAAAACTTTTTTCAAAAGGCTACTTTATGAGCGCCCGGGTTTTTGACATATGCGAAGCCGGTGTTAAAGTCGCGGTTCCATCTCCCCTGAAGGATTCCTGTGATGTGAATCTTCATTTTCAGGGAAGGGATATGATAGTGCCCATTATAATCAAAGGCAGGGTTTGCTGGACGCGTCCGGCAAGTTCCGGGGAAAAGAGGTTTACCGTTGCCGGAATTGCGTTTAAGAACGCGACAAGAGCTATATTTGACAGGGTTGCCACAATGCTTATCGCGAATATGGCCTGAAAGCGGGGTTTTCACCGCTTCTTCTTCTGATGGGAATCGATTTTTTTCCTGAAGAGTTTCTTGTAGTGCTCAAGGCATATAGGGCATACGCCGTCTTTTTCAATCCACTCAGGGTGATTTTTTTTAACTTCTTCGACAATATGTTCTTCCGTGTGCAGTTTAACGGTAAGAACATCGCTTGATATCCTTTTATTACAGATGGGGCATTTTATTTCTTTCATAACAGTGTTTCCCGGGAAGATTATAACATCCTTGCGTATAACATTGTCGCTACTCTTTCGAATAGTTTCCCATTTTGTGAGGTAAACTTTAATCCGGCGAGCGTGTAATCCTTATTATCCGATTTCAGGATTCTTGTCCAGAGGATAACCCCTTTCATTTCAATCGGTTTTATCATTTCTTTTGTCTGAAAAGAAAGGACTACTTCCTGTTTTGATTTTAATTGTTTTTCCGAGACTATCTTCGCGCCGCCTTCGGATATGTCATACATCTTTACTTCGAAGGGTTCGGTTTTCGCGAATAGGGATTTTTCCAGTATTTTTATTTTACCGCGGACTTTCAGGCGGCTGACTTTACGACGACCTTTAACAACCAGCTTGGGTTGTTTGATCATTTCCCTTCCCCCCATAAATGTATAACTATATAATTCTATTTTTTGTTGCGGTTTCTTACAAGAAAAAACTTTTATAATTTTCACGCATAATCAGGAAATTCTGGTAGAATATAAATATGAGCAGAGTTATTTTCTTTTTTTTAGTTTTTGCGTTTATTATTTCTGGCGCATCTTTCTCTGAAGATTGGGAAACGATGATGGAAGAACAGTCTGTGCAAGGCACTTCAGATCATGAAGGTTCGGGTCCCAAACCGTTCGGGTCCTACAACCAGCCGGATATCCCTTCGGTGGAAAAAGGGCTGGACGCGATGCCGTTTGGGAAAGACAGCCCGGTCAACCAGCCTTCAGCCGTTGAGATAAATGACGGGCCCAAACCTTATGACTCGCCCGGCCCCGGATACGGCATAACCTCCGACGATTAGATTTTTCACCTGATAAAATCAAGATATACAGCTACAGCCATGGCTACTGCCGAAAGAATGAAGATAACAAAATAATTTATCTGTTCTTTAGCGGATCTAATGCCGCACAATACGGAACTTATTAATTGAGAATCTTCGCTTGAAAGAGTTTCTTTATTGCGGAGTTTGTCTATTAAGTTATTTTTTTCCAGTAGTTCCCCCCGGGCTTTATTTACCCTGAATTTGTAAACAAAGAAGATAAAAAAGCCGCCTACGCCTACATACCATGCCAGTTTGCCGTATAGAGGGTTAAGATGTATGAATACCGTTACAAGGCGCATAGCGATTGTCGCGATTAATCCGATGATAAAAAATATCCACGATGCAAAAGTGTCTTTGCATCTTTTATATTCACTGCAGTTTTTGCATTTGTTGTTCATTATTTTCCTTTTTATGGGGCTTGGTTGTGTTTACTGATTTATTCGAACAATAGAGAAATCGAAAATAGACCACAATTGAAAATCTTGTTTTTATCTATTGCTCAATTTTCAATTGTTCCGCCATTCCGCCTGTGGCGGAATGGCGGAGAGGCAGGGATTTGAACCCTGGTCCCGCAAAGCGGGAACCGGTTTTCGAGACCGGCGCAATCGGCCACTCTGCCACCTCTCCGCGAAACTGTAACTTATGGAATGTTAATGAACATAAGTTGCCAAGTTGAGCGGACCCCCAACGTTTTGATTTGCGAAGCAAATCAGTAGGGGGTGAGCCCTAATTTATCATAAAACATCTTGCTTCATGAAACTGTAACTTATGGAACGAAGTAAACGTAAGTTATTTAGTTGAACATACCCCCAATTCTTTGTTTTACGAAGTAAAACAATAGGGGGGAGAAACTCATAAAAAAGAGCATAAAAAGCTTTTTTTAAACCACAGATTACACAGATGTACACAGATAAATACTATCAATACAAAAAATTTAATTTAAATATTTATTATTTTTGTTTTTTACTTTTTCCTCAATTTCTCAAAGAACTCTTCCAGTATTTCCGCGCAGGCGCGGTTTTCCTGAAACTCTATTTCAAGCGAAGCTTCTATTTCGGGAAACTTCCCCGTTTTAATAAGCTGAACGAGCCCCCCGCACCTTTTCTCCGGGCACCCGTAAACGACTTTTTTTATTCTGGATAAAAAAATAGCTCCCGCGCACATCGTGCAGGGTTCTTTTGTTGCATACATTGTGCAGTCCGCCAGCCGCCAGCCGCCTATCGCGTTTGAGGCCTGTGTAATGGCTATCATTTCAGCGTGAGCGGTTGCGTCCTTTAATGTCTCGGACTGGTTATGCGCTCTTGCAATCAGGCTCCCGTACCTGTTTATTATCACGGCGCCTACAGGGACCTCCCCCTTGTCGAAAGCTTTCACAGCTTCCTTGAGGGCTTCAGCCATGTAATCCGGTTTTATTAATGTCATAGGCAAAGGATTATACAAAAAATAAAGGCTAAAATGTAGAAGAGTTTTAAAGATTTTTATTTAGCTTTAAGGAATTCGATTTGGAAGGAGACAGAATTTTGTGTGCCGCTTATTTTTTCTTTCAGGGAAAAAGCGCATAAAAAAACCGCGGCAATAAAAGTTAAAAGGAAAATCATATATAAAATTTTTATCCGCATAATTTACCTGTAAATATTATATAAAATAACCCGTGAAATCCAAATAAAAACTGTTTTTATCAGGAAGAACGAAAAACATGGCTATGCTTCTTTAAGGAGAGTTGGTTTCCCATCCTGCTCCAGACCGGTCGTATGAAGACAGATAGAACAAGAGATTATTCTGGGGATTTGATACATAAATCCCTGGTTAAACCTGTCATGACGGGCAGAATCATAGCCATTAATATCAAAGGCTTCCGCGTATAAGCCATAAAATAGAAAAATAAAAGTGAAAAAGATCCCAGTTATAATTTTCATAGTATCCGGATTTCTCATAAAAACGTTTCGACAGTTATCCTTTAATATAATGATGGAATCCTGTTTGTCAAGTCAGCTTCAGTCCTTGCACGTTATGTAACCGGTTACATAAATATACGACTCAACACCGTTTCTGTCAAGCCGTCCGGTTTAAAAAACATTAAAATATCAGGCGTTAAAGGCAAATCAATACTGGCTTGATTTTTTTATTGCGGTTATGTTACCCTTAATCGCTTTTGTGGGAAAAAGCGCATTAAGTTTAACAGTTGAGCACTATTTTGGTAGAACTAAAAAATCTTAATGATTTCTAAGTTTTTGCTTTTTTATCTGTGTGTATCTGAGTAATCTGTGGTTTAAAAAGGTTTTTATGTTCTTTATTATAGGTTTCTTTCCCCTGCTGATTTGCTTTGCAAATCAAAACGCTGGGGATTCGCTCAACTTGGCAACTTACGTTCACTGATGTTCCATAAGTTACAGTTTCGCGGAGCGCCCGTAGCCCGCCACAAAGCATTGGCGGGTGAAAAAAGGGTGTAATATTAACGGTTTTATAAAATTTTAGGTTTTCGGGTAGCGAATGTTTTGGGTTGCGCCCGTAGCTCAATTGGATAGAGTGTCTGGCTACGGACCAGAAGGTTAGGGGTTCAAATCCTCTCGGGCGCGCCACAATTATGATATAATCGAAAATGTTATTTCTTTGAAATTGAAATTTGCCGTGCTAGACGGGGAGGTAGCGGTGCCCTGTAACCTGCAACCCGCTTTAGCAGGGTTTAATTCCTGGTGGAGGGTTTCGGCGGATACTTTTGAAACAGTTTCTCGAACTGTGAAAGTCGGGTCCCGCGGAAGGCATATTTGTGAACCCCGTCAGGTCCGGAAGGAAGCAGCGGTAAGCAAAAATTTGCTTATGTCGCGGGTTTGCCTGGCCGGAGCGAGAGAGCTGCGAAAGAAGCTTCGTCAGATCTCAAAGCCGGGTGCACGGCTTAGAAAAATATTTTAAGGGGAAAAATGGACTATTTAGTTTTTGCGAGGAAATGGAGACCGCAGAAGTTCGATGAGATTGCCGGTCAGGAACATATAGTCAAGACGCTGAAAAATGCCATCAAATATGACAGGATAGCGCATGCTTATCTCCTTTCGGGGCCCCGGGGCATCGGAAAAACGAGCACGGCAAGGATATTCGCGAAAGTCTTGAATTGCAGCCAACCCAAAGATGCCGAACCGTGCGGCAAGTGCCCGAGCTGTCTGGAAATAACATCCGGCAGCAGCATGGATGTCATTGAAATCGACGGAGCTTCGAATAACAAGGTAGACGACATAAGGAATATTCGCGAAACCGTTCAGTATATGCCTGCGCGGGGAAAATACAAAGTATATATCATTGATGAAGTCCATATGGTTACAAAAGAAGGGTTCAATGCGCTTCTTAAAACCCTTGAAGAACCGCCTCCCCATGTTAAATTTTTCTTTGCCACAACAGAGCCGCTTAAAGTTCCTTTGACCATACGTTCGCGCTGCCAGCGCCTTGATTTCAGGAAAATACCCGTAAACATTATCGCCGATAAATTAAACAGGATAACGCAAAACGATAAGATAAAGGCGGAAAAAAACGCTTTGTCTATGATTGCCAGGTTTGCTGACGGAAGCATGAGAGATGCGGAATCTATTCTGGATCAGATAGTCTCCTTCACTAACTCTGATATTAAAGAACAGGATGTTGTATCCATGCTTGGGGTTGTGGAGAAGGATCTGATCGATAAAGTCGCAAACGCGATTGTTGAGGGCGCATCTCCCGAGATATTGAAACTGGTTGAAAAGGTTTTTGATGAGGGGAAAGACCCCGGAACATTTCTGGGCGGGCTTATAGAATATTTCCGTACGGTGCTTATGATAAAGGCATCTGCTTTGAATATGGATGAACTGGGCGTTGGTAAGGAAGAAGCCGCCGCCTTCCGCGCTGTATCCGAAAAACTGAGCATGGACACCTTGAATGACATTATAATGTTGCTGATCGATACCGAAGCGGGAATAAGCAGTTCTCTTTCCGTAAAGACATTTTTGGAAGTCAGGATGCTGGAACTGGTAAAAACAAGACAGAGAATACCCATTGATGAACTTGTGCAAAAACTTGAAGACCTCAGAAAAAAAATCAATGTTTCTGATGCCGGAACTCCCGTCCATTCAAAAAAAAAGCAAATCCCCGATGAAAAACCGGAATTCTTAAAAGAACCTTCAACCGAATATCCCGTAAACGCGTCAAATACATCAGGGGACGAGAATCTTAAACAGGTTAAAAATATATGGCATGAAGCGATTGCCGGAATAAGCCGCATGAAACCTATTTTAAAGGCGTATCTTGTGGAAGGAAAGCCTTTAATGTTTGACGGAGAAAACCTTGTAATCGGGTTTGACGAAGATTTCCAGAAGATACATCTGGACGCGCTCAAAACCCCTGAAAACATTAAAATTATCGAGCGGCAGTTCGGTATGAGATTGGGATCGGCCCTCTCCGTGACATTTGATTTTAACGGCAAAGTTGATATTGCCCCGGCGGAAAAACCGCTTGAAGAGGGCAAAGGGATGTTACAGGAAGTCAAAAAAGATCCTCATGTCAATCAGATTCTTGACCTTTTTAATGCTCAGATAACGGATGTCAAGCTCGGAAGGGAGAGATAAATGGCTAATTTCGGAAAACTGATGAAGCAGGCAAAAAAACTTCAGGAAGATATGCTTGAAGCGCAAAGAAAATTATCAGAGCTTGCCGTTGAAGGCAGCGCCGGCGGCGGCGCCGTTAAAGTGGCTTGTAACGGCGAACTCAGAATACAGGATGTTAAAATATCCCCGGAAGTTTTAAAAGATAACGACGTGGATATGCTGCAGGACCTTGTGCTTGCCGCGCTGCGTGACGCCCAGGACAAAGCAGGGAAAGCGTCAGAGGAAGTTATGGGAAAATTTTCCGGCCCTGCGGGCGGTCTTCCCGGTTTGATGTAAAGACCTGTTTAAAGGAATCTGGTAAAATTATGCCCGGTTATCCCAAATCTATCGAAAAATTGATATCAGAGCTGCAAAAGCTTCCCGGAATCGGCAAAAGAAGCGCCGAGAGGATAGCGCTCGATATGCTCAGAAGAGGGAAAGAAGAATCCTTTGCTCTTGCCGGTTCAATAAACGACGTTTTTTCTTCCGTCAGGGAATGCATGCTGTGCCACTCTTTTTCCGACGGCGATATTTGTGATATATGTTCTTCCGAAACCAGGGACAGGAACATGCTGTGTATCGTCGAAGAGCCGAAAGAAGTATATTCGATTGAAGCGACTTCGGATTACAACGGGCTTTATCATGTCCTTAAAGGAAGGATTTCTCCTCTTGACGGGATAGGCCCCGAACACCTTACGGTAACACAGCTTCTGGGAAGAATTAAGAAGGGAAAATTCAGAGAAGTTATTCTTGCGACTAATTCGGATGTTGACGGGGAAGCCACTTCCGTTTATCTTGCCGAAGAAATCAAGCCGTTCAAAGTTAAAGTAACAAGGATAGCGTTCGGCTTGCCCGTAGGCGGACTGCTTGATTATGTGGATAAGGTAACGATATCAAAAGCTCTTGAAGGAAGGCGGGAAATATAACCGGTTCCGGAAAATATATTTAAAAAATTCAGTTAAATAAGGGGCTTGACTAAATAATCGGCTCGTGATAACGTTACGGGATATTTTTCTATCATTCAAATATAATCCGGCAATATAAAATACAATTGTGAGGAGATTTAATATGGGCAATCTTACTGAAATAAGGTGGCACGGGCGGGGAGGACAGGGCGCCAAGACGGCAGCATTGCTTTTTGGCGAAGCTGCTATGAGTCTTGGTCAGCATATCCAGGCATTCCCGGAATACGGTCCCGAAAGAATGGGAGCTCCTGTCCAGTCGTTTAACAGGATAAGCCAGGAACCCATTACCCTGCATTGCGGCGTGACCAATCCCGATATAGTTGTCGTTCTTGACCCGACACTGATCGCTACCGTCGATGTTTTTCAGGGTCTGGATAAAGGGGACACGATAATAATCAACACCGAAAAGACACCTGAAAAAATTGCGGAAGAACTGAAAATTAAGGACAAGGGCATCAAGGTTTACACGGTGGACGCTTCGGGCATTTCCAAAAAGGAAATAGGGCGGGATATCCCCAACACCCCGATGCTGGGAGCCCTTGTGAAAGTTTACGGCAAACTTAACATAGAACATGTTCTTGAGGATATGAAGAAAAAGCTCGAAAAGAAATTCAGGAACAAGCCTGAAGTAGTTGATGGGAACCTTAAAGCTATCAAAAGGGCTTATGAGGAGGTAAAAAGCTGATGGAAAAGAGAAAATTGGGATGGAAAGAACTTCCGGATGCTGATTCGATAGAAGCAGGCACATCTGCTGAGTTCAAAACCGGCGACTGGCGGAGCCAAAGGCCGGTTTTCCACAAGGAAAATTGTATCCAATGCCTTACCTGCTGGGTTGTCTGTCCCGATGCGGCGATAATAGTGGAAGACGGTAAAGTTACGGGTTATGACTACGATCACTGTAAAGGCTGCGGGATATGCGCGAATGAATGCCCCGTAAACAAGGGAAAAGGCAAAGACGATGTTTCCAAGCGCCCTATAATTATGGAAGATGAAAAAAAATTTCAGAAATAGAATTTTGTAAAAAGGAGCAAAAACATGGCTGATAAAAAGTTAACAGTCGCCAAGACGGGAAACGAGGCAATGGCTGAGGCAATGCGCCAGATTAATCCTGACGTAGTAGCAGCATATCCCATAACTCCCGCGACTGAAATCGCCCAGATATTCGCCGGATTTGTCGCCGACGGGCTGGTTGATACCGAGTTTGTAACTGTGGAAAGCGAACATTCTGCGATGAGCGCTACAATAGGAGCCGCCGCCGCGGGAGGCAGGTGTATGACCGCTACTTCAAGCCAGGGACTTATGCTTATGGCCGAGATGCTTCCTATCGCGAGCTCGCTCAGGCTTCCCATAGTGATGCCTGAAGTAAACAGGACAATTTCGGCTCCCATAAACATCCATTGCGACCATTCGGATACGATGTTTGTCAGGGATTCAGGTTGGATGCAGATTTATTGCGAGGATGCGCAGGAAGCGTATGACAGTATATTGATGGGCATTAAAATAGCGGAAAAAATCAGACTGCCCATGATGGTTTCTACCGACGGTTTTATTATTTCCCATTGCATGGCGAATATAGATCTTATACCCGATGAAGAGGTTAAAAAGTATATAGGCAAATACGACCCGAAAACATGGCTTTTGAATCCGGAGAAAAAGATAACGATCGGGTGTCTTGACCTGCAGGATTATTATTTCGAGCATAAGATGGTTGCCATTGACGCTATGCGCAGGGCAAAGGGCGTTATTAAAGAGTGCTGCGAAGAATTCGGGACTAAGTTCGGCAGGAAATACAGTTTCTTTGACACTTACAAAATTGATGATGCCGATGTCGCCATTCTTGCAATGGGTTCATTAACGGGAACGGCAAAAGTCGCGGTTGATAACATGAGAAAGGCCGGCAAAAAAGTAGGGCTTATAAAAATGCGTGTTTTCAGGCCTTTCCCCGCCGATGAGTTGGCGCAGGTCGTTTCCGGTCTTAAAGCTCTGGCTATAATGGACAGGTCCGACGCTATGAGCGGGCTTGAAGGGCCTCTTGCCGTTGAGACAAAAGCGGCTCTTTATAATAATGACAGGAAACCCAAAATACATTCTTATGTTTATGGTTTAGGAGGCAGAGACGTACAGATTAGCGAACTTGAATCGATATATAATGATATAGATGATTTAGCCCGGGCAAAAAAGCAATTTGATGAAAATGTCACCTATCTTGGTGTTAGGGAATAGGAGAAGAAAATGGCTACTTTAAAGGAATTGGCGAAAAAACCTAAATTTTTTACGAACGGACACCGCGGTTGCGCGGGATGCGGGGCCGCTATAGTGGCAAGACAGGTAATGATGGCTACGGACGGGAATGCAGTGGTCGTGAATGCGACGGGATGTCTTGAAGTGTTTTCCACCATATTTCCCTACACCTCGTGGAACGTCCCTTTTTTACACAGCGCGTTTGAAAATGCGGCAGCGACCGTAAGCGGCGTCGAAGCCTGTTATCAATCATTGAAAAAACAGAAAAAATACGATAAAGATCTGAAATTTATCGCTTTCGGCGGTGACGGCGGAACATATGATATAGGGCTCCAATCGCTTTCCGGGGCAATGGAAAGAGGCCATGATATCCTTTATGTTTGTTATGATAACGGGGCTTATATGAACACGGGCATACAAAGGTCGAGCGCTACTCCGAAAGGCGCGAATACGACAACAGCGCCCGCGGGTAAAGTCGAACAGGGTAAATCACAGAAAAGAAAAGACCTTACCGCGGTGCTTGTCGCGCATCATGTGCCGTATGTCGCGCAGACAGTCGTCGGCGAATGGGCGGATCTTACAAAGAAAGTGGAAAAAGCTCTTTCCATAACAGGGCCGAAATTCATTAATGTATTTCAACCCTGCCGTCTCGGCTGGGGATACGATCCCAGTAAAACGATTGAAATAGGTCGCCTCGCGAAAGAAACATGTTTCTGGCCTTTATATGAAGTTGAAAACGGTAAGTATACACTGACGTACGATCCAAAAGACCGGAAAAAACCCGTATCTGAATTTTTAAAGTTACAGGCTCGGTTCAGGCATCTCTTCAAAAAAGGGAATGAACATTTGCTTGAAGAGATTCAGAAAGATACGGACCAGGCATGGCAGGGTGTTTTAAAGATGTGCAAATGCACTAATGAATAAATTAACAGGTTCTTTTCACTAAATGGAGATAACAATGCGTTTTTCAATAAAAGTCAGCCAAAAAGAAGGTTCGGGTTTTGAAGTTCATTGTCCCGAACTCGGTGTTTCGGCCCGTGGCAGCAATTTTGAAGAAGCTGTTGATAAGATAAAAAACATGATATCGTTTCTTCTTTTTGACTCGCCCGCAGGCGAAATCAATTTTGAGGAAATCGCGGATATACTGGAAGACATTTCGGAATCAACCCAGGAACAAACTTTCTTTCTTCCTAAAAATAACCGCTTGCACTGATTTATCCTATTCTACTATCTCGACAGTTTCCTGCGTGACTGTAGAAGTCGAGTAACGGTCGGTCTGGTAAATATAGCCTCTGTTCGGGTTTACTCTAACCCTTCTTGAAGGATAAATCACCACTGTTTCGCCGGGGCGCTCTATTATTGTTGTGCGCGAAGAGCGTGTTACGGGGGCATACTCTGTTGTAACTATCTCTTCGGATTCATAAAAAGGTCCGCCCGAACGATAGGTCCTGCGGATAATTCTTTCTTCCGGCATGCAGTCCGTGAAGGCCAGCACAAACAGAATAAAACAGGATAACACAGCTATGACTTTCATGATTAACCTCCGTTTAATAAAAAAGATTGGTTATAAAGGATGTCAGCAGTTCAAATTTGCCGCTGATAAACAGGATTCCCGTAAGCAGTATAAGCACGCCTGATGCTACCTGGATTTTGCCAAGGTATTTTTTCAGGAAAGAGCTGAATTGAAGAAAACTCTGCAGCCCGACCGATACGATCATAAAAGGCAGCCCTATTCCCAGCGAGAAAATCAGCATTAACAAGACAGCCTGGGAAATACTTTTAGTCTGGCTTGCGAATGTTATAACCGCCGCGGCAAGCGGCCCGAGACACGGTGTCCATCCCGCCGCGAAAACAAGGCCTAAAGCAAAAGAGCCGAGAAAACCGAAAGGTTTTTTCCTGATATGGATTTTTTTTTCGAAATTAAGAAAAGGTATGTTTACCAGCCTGCTCATATGGATACCGAGCACGATAAGCAGCAGGCCGCCTATGATTTCAATAATTCTTTTAGCGCCGAAAAATGCTGTCCCTATTATTGAAGCTGAGGCGCCCAGGCTGATGAATACCAGGGAAAATCCGAGTATGAAAAGCAGGGAACTGAAGATCATGGTCAGAAGATTTTTCAACCTGTTGCCCGAAGATGACAACTGGTCAATCGAAGTTCCTGTCATAAAAGATATATAGGACGGGATAAGAGGGAAAATGCAGGGCGAAAGAAAAGACAGGAACCCGTAAAAAAATGCCAGAAAGTATGTAACATTTATTTCCTGTTCCATATGAATTAAAAGTTCTTTCTTGCCCCGAGCAGGTTGATAAATTCCATCCTTGTTTTGCTGTTCGACCGGAAAGCGCCGAGCATCGCGCTTGTAGTGCAGTACGCGTTTTGTTTTTCCACCCCTCTCATTGCCATGCAGAGATGAAAGGCTTCTATGACTACGGCCACTCCGAGCGGTTTTATTACATCCTGAAGGGTTTGCGCGATTTGGGTGGTCAGTCTTTCCTGCACCTGAAGCCTGCGGCTGTAAATTTCAACGAGCCTTGGTATTTTAGACAATCCTATGACCTTTTTATCCGGCAGGTACGCGACATGGCATTTGCCGTAGAACGGCAGCAGGTGGTGTTCACACATGCTGAACATTTCTATATCCTTCAGAATGACCATTTCATCATATTTTTCCTCATACACGGATTCTGACAGGAGTTTATTCGGGTCTTCCCTATACCCTTTTGTCAGGAATAGAAGAGACTCTTTTACCCTTAAAGGAGTTTTGGCCAGGCCCTCTCTTTTCGGGTCTTCGCCGAGTTCTTTTAAAAGTTGTTCTATGAGTTTTTCCATAATATTTTTTGAGATTTGCAAAAAATAGTTTAATTTGGTAAAAGACATTATACAATAATCAGGTAAAATACATAAGTAAAATATGGATAAAGACAGATTAGCGGAATTATTGGAAAGTATCGGAACGCTTTTAGAGCTTAAAGGTGAAAATCCTTTTAAGGTCAGAGCCTATCATAACGCCGCAAGAGCGATAGGACAGTACCATGGTCCGCTGGAAAAAGCCGTGAAAGAAGGAAGTCTTTCCGGCATACCGGGCATAGGCAAAGGCTTGTCTGAAAGGATAGAAGAATTTTCAGAGACCGGACATATCAAATACTATGATGAGCTTAAGGGCTCGATTCCAGCGGGAATGACGGAGATGCTTTCCATAGAAGGGCTTGGGCCAAAAAAAATCCGGGCGATTTATGAAAAGCTCGGGATAAAAACCGTGCGGGGCCTGGAAGAAGCATGCAGGAAAAACAAAATAGCGTCTTTAGACGGGTTTGGCGGCAAAACGCAGGAAAACATCCTCAAGGGAATTCAGTACCTCAGCTCGAACCGGAATAAATTCCTGGTATCCGACGCGTTGCGGGAAGCGGTCAGGATACAGGGCCTTCTGAAGAAAAAGGGAAAGGGCAATATTAAGAGAATAGAAATAGCGGGGAGCTTAAGGAGAAAAAAAGAATTGATAGGCGATATAGATATTGTCGCCGGCGCGTCTGATTCCGAAAAGGTTATGAACATTTTCGCGTCTTTGGAAGGCGTGAAGGATGTTATAGCCGGGGGCGGCACAAAGACCAGCGTTAAACTGGACATGGGGATAAATGCCGATATAAGGGTTGTGTCGGATAAGGAATTCCCGTACGCTCTGCATCATTTTACCGGAAGCAAGGAGCATAACACGGCAATGAGGTCTCTGGCCAAAGCAAAAAACATGAAAATGAACGAATACGGCCTGTTCAGGAAAGGTAAAAATATCCCGTGCAAAAATGAGAAAGATATATTTACCGCCCTGGGTTTATCTTTTATTCCGCCCGAACTAAGAGAAGACAGGGGTGAAATAGAAGCGGCTTCAAACGGGAAAATACCCCGCCTTGTCGAAGAAAAAGACATAAAAGGCCTTCTTCATGTCCATACTTCTTATTCGGACGGGTCGACTGCGCTTGAGGATATGGCGGCCGAAACAAAAAAGAGAGGCTATTCATATATCGGAATATGCGATCACTCAAAAAGCGCTTATTATGCCGGCGGATTGAACGAGGATAAACTCAGGAAACAATGGGAAGAGATAGACTCGTTGAACGCGAAAACCAAAAACCTCAGGATATTCAAAGGCATTGAAGTCGATATTTTCCCCGACGGCAGCATAGATTACGATAAAGCCGTGCTTGAAAAATTCGATTTTGTGATTGCTTCCATTCACACAAAATTTAAGATGACAAAGGAAGATATGACTGAAAGAATAATAAAAGCGGTTAAAAACCCATATACAACAATGATCGGACATCTGACGGGGAGGCTTTTGCTGACGCGGGAAGGGTACGAAGTTGATGTTGAAAAAATAATAGAAGCATGTTCTTCGGAAGGGAAATCCATAGAACTTAATTCTCATCCCCAGAGACTTGACCTGGACTGGAGATTCTGTAAACTGGCGAAGGAATGCGGCGTACCCGTATCAATCAATCCCGATGCCCATAATGCCGGCGGCCTGGATGATATAATTTACGGCGTGGGAGCCGCGAGAAAAGGCTGGCTTGAGAAAAAAGATGTTTTGAATACTATGTCGGCCGATGAAATTAAGAAATTTTTCGATAATATTAAAAAGCGGTAATTAAAACAGGATACAGATACGGCACAGGAAGGATATGATTAGAAAATATAAGAAAATCCTAAGCGCTGAATCCGAAATACTGAACACCTGCCTGCGGCAGGCAGGGATTTACACACTTGCCCGCCTTAGGCGGGGATAGTAAAAAGAACAAAGAGAGAGTAAAAATTATATAATAAAAATTTAAAAGTTTTATCTGTGATTATCTGAGCTATCTGTGGTTAAAAAGTTTCAAGAGTTTTTTCGTATTTTAATCATAATTTTTTCAGCGTAAATCAGCGTTTAATAGATTTGTTCGAAATGGGGAAATTCATGGAACTGAAGGACAGAGCCAAGAAAATATACGGTTTGCTTTTAAAAGAATATCCGGACGCTAAAACAGCGCTTAACTTCTCTACCCCGCTTCAGCTGCTGGTTGCCACCATATTATCCGCCCAGTGCACGGATGAGAGGGTTAATATCGTTACCCCGCGCTTGTTTAAGAAATATCGAACCGCCGCGGCATTCGCAAATGCGGCGCGGCATGAACTCGAACAGGAAATTAAAAGCACGGGTTTTTTCAGGAACAAAGCAAAAAATATTATTGCCTGCTGCAAAGGTATTGTGGAGAAACACGGGGGAAAGGTTCCGTCTGCAATGGAAGAGCTGACCGGGCTGCCGGGTATCGGACGGAAAACGGCAAATGTCATACTCGGAAATGTTTTCGGGATTCCGGGCATAGTTGTAGACACTCATGTCATAAGGCTGTCCGGCAGGATCGGCCTGACAAAGGAAAAAGACCCGGTAAAGATAGAATTTGATTTAATGAAAATCCTGGATAAAACTAAGTGGACTATGTTTTCCCACCTGCTTATTTTTCACGGCAGGAGGGTGTGCAGGGCCCGCAGGCCTGTTTGTTATAAATGCAGTATCGCTAAAATATGTTCTTATCCCGAAAAAACAGAAAAACCCTGACGTACGGAGGTAAACATTGAAAAAAACTTTTGTGATTTTGTCTTACTGGGGGCCGCCTTCAAACAGCGCGGAAAATATGAAGAAAGATTATGCGTTCGGTTATTTTACGCCGATTGACGCCGAAAACGGCCTTCCTTCAATCCTCGCCGCGATTGCCGGAATTGAACCCGAAGCTTCAGTTATAGTTGTCGGGGTGTCGAACCATAAGGCTTACGATCTGAAGGCCCAGAAAAAAGTGAGGGAGATAACCGGCCCGCTGAAAGGCAGCCTCGACATAAAGGTTTTCAGTTACAGGGAAATGACGAGGGTAAGAGATATCCTGACCATAAACGGATACGGAGAATTGACAAAATATGTGGAGCCGGGCAACCCTTCACAGGTGAAAAACCTCGGGCTTCTTGCGGCGGATATCGCCGGCGCGGAAATCATAGTCCTTGTAGACGGGCCTAATCTTATCGATTCAAAACCTTCGCTGGACGCCGCGGCGGAAAAAATTGAAAAAAGGCTTGAAGATGAAAGTATCATCTACGGTGTGCTGGGTTTTACGCGTAGAAAAAAATATGGCGGTTTTCCTGACGCGGAAGGCTGTTCATGGGATGAAGAAAACACCGTGAAAGAGCTTTATGAGCGCTCCGGCGGCGGCGCTATCCCCGACGGGGAAAGAGTTGATTTTGGCGGATGTATGGTCCTTCACAGGAAATTGTTTGAGAAAGTGCCTTTCGACCCTTTTATTGAAAGCCGGGAAGATACCGATTATATGATTTCGGCAAAAATGAACGGCGCGGGAATTGCCATATGCGGTAAGTTTCTGGCTGCGGGAACCGGAACATATGATGAGGCCGGGGAATATGACAGGTTCAGGAAAGATGCGGCTTCTTTTATACATATGAGAAAAAAGATAAGGACACAGAGTGAGGACCCGGGAGGATTCACAAGGGTGTACATTACGTCACTTCAGCCGTATCCGGGGAAGTTTCTGGAAAGCGGCCTTATTCCCAGGATAAGATCATCGGCGGCGTTTTTAAAATCCAGGCACGGCGATGCTCAGGAAAACTGTTTTTCCGGCAAAGTTGATGATATCCTTTCGAAGATTGAAAGTGATTATGAGAAGGAAGATGACCGCTTTAAAAAATACGGCGATTTTGCCGCTGATTGGCGGAAACTTATAAACAGGGTGCCCGATTTTAAGGATAAAGTGTTCGGCTGATGTTATAACAGCGCTTTAAAAACGCTGATGAACAGGGGAAAGCTTATAATTGTGACAAGAAGGTTATAAATCAGGCACTGGCTCAAAAGTTCGTGATTTCCGCCGTACACCCGCGCAAGGAGCGGCAATACGGTTGCCGGCGGCATGGAAGCCTGTATTATAAGCATAAAGCTTACGGATTCTTCCGGCCTGAAAAAAAGAATCAGCCCCAGAAATACCGCGGGCAGGACAAATAATTTAAAGACCACGGTCTTTATTATAAACGGGTAATTGATTTTCGGCTTTTTCCTGAAGTAGACAAGGACAAACCCCCCTATGGATATCATTATCAGAGGCACGGTCGCGTTTCCCACCAGTTCAATCGGATATTGGATAAAATGGGGGATGAACTGTCTCAGCCTGAGAAAAACAAAGATTATCGAAAAGACGGTAGCCAGGGTGGGCATGTTGAGCACCAGCTTGAAAGTGGAAATACGTTCTTTGCCGCGGACGGACATCAGCAGAGGCGCGAATATGTATGTCAGAAGGCCGTTTACCAAACCGTAGAGAAAAAGCGCCACAAGCATTATTGTTTCCTGTTCTCCTTCGAAGAACAGGGTTATTATCGGCAGCGGCAGGAAAAGTGAATTTTGAAGAGATACCAGGGCCTTGAAAACGCCGCTATTTTCCTTTATTGATTTATCGGCCAGGGTATAAAGATAAGCGATTAAAAGAGCCGTTACGAAAATTACGATTGCCATAACGGGAAATATCCACATTTTAAAAAGGTCGGACGGTTTAAGGTTTTCAACTATAGTGTTGAAAATAAGGCACGGAACAGTGATATTTATCACCAGATCGCTTAAGGTTTTCAGGCAGCATTCGCCTAAAATACCTTTCTTAAGTATATAGAACCCGAGTATTCCTATGAAGAAAATGGAAATGACGGATGTGAAGCTTTGCTGAAAAGCGGAGATAAAATTCTGCATATCAGAATTTTTCCAGTATCATTACAAAAAGTTTCCTGTTGAGTTTTTTCCCGCCCGCCGTTTCTTCGTATTCAACTTTAGTCTGGAATCTGGGAATAAGTTTCAGGTTGTAGATTTCCCTGAAATCCGGCGGTGAGAAAACCCTGATCGGCTTATCATTTATTTTGCTGCTGAATATATCGGGAGAAGAGGATTTTTTCGGTTTCTTCAGCCCGCCGTCATCCCCGGAAAAGTATGATATCATCAACCTCCCCCCGGGCTTAAGGACGCGTGTTATTTCCGATGAGTAAAAAAGGAGAGCATCCTCCTTTATAAATGTTGATGACGTTGATATATCAAGCACAAAATCGAAGAAATCATCTTCAAAAGGGAAAGTTTTGGCGACATCCTGGTTATAAAGATGGACATTTCCCAGCAGATTTTCAAAAGACGCTTTTGCCCGGAATTCTTTAAGACGCTCCATATCCGGGTCAAGTCCGAAGAAATTTATGTTCATTCTAGCGAAAACTATCCCGTTTGAACCGGAGCCGCATAGAGGTTCAAACATATTACCGGACATATTAAAATTATTTTTTATTGCGTATTCAGTAAATACTTCAACTGAACGGGAAGGATTTTCATCCGTTTTTAGCTCTGTCTTGCTCTTTGGCATAGGTATATCTTATTTTAAAACAGTTTTGTTTTCAAGATAATAAACCTCTTTACCGGTCCAAAAATCAGGCATATATAAGGTCAAACAATATTAACTCACTACGGCGCAAGAGGATATAGATTAAGAAAAGACTTTTTTTAGATAACGATAAAACTTATAATATATTGTTTAACTTATTTTCCGGCAAAGAGTTGCGCATAAATTTAAAGAGACGGATTGCCGGGCTCCATGAATTTCAACAGTTTAGGCAGGATAACCCTGTCTGCCGGAACTAAATCGGCAATATTTATCTCTTCCGGTTTTATCCATGCGAAAGATGCGCACTGCAGCGGCTGCGGCGTTCCGCTTTTTATTTTGCATATATAAAAACTTATCTGCACATCTTTCTCGGGATAGGCAAACAAGACTGAATCAAAGTGTTTTACCGCTTCGGCCTCAATGGCAAGCTCTTCCTTAAGCTCTCTTTGTATGCAGTGTTCCGGCGTTTCCCCGGGCATTATTTTCCCGCCGGGAAATTCCCATTGTAATTCAAGGTGGGAGCCCGCGGGCCGCTGCGCAAGGAGAAATTTCGAATTTTGCGCGATAATCGCCGCGCAGACATTTATAACGGGTTTCATAATCAAACTATGCCTTCAGCTTTTTTCCTTCGCGAAATCAGCTCTTCGGCAATCTTCATATTTACCTTGTTCAGTTCAAGAAAACCCGCAAGCTTTTTGCTTTGCGCATTTTCTACGGCGCAGATGAAATTTGTGTTTGTCTGTTTCATCTGTCCAAGCGCTTCTTTAAGCGGAGTTTCCGGTGTTGTGATGTCTATGACCGGATTCATTATATCGTGCGCGAGCAGAAGCGTATCAAGTCCGGTTGTCGTAAGCACGTGTTTTACTTCCTGGAAGGTTATAAACCCGGCGAGCATGTTTTCGGAATCAATGACCGGATAGGCAAAATAATCGCTTTTACTGAAAGTTTTTAATATATCCCCCAATACGGAGTTGGTTCTTATGGCCGGCGGGTTTATATCCATTATATCTTTGACTTTATAAGTTGCGATTAACTCTTCTTCGGTTAGATTCAGGCCTATTTCCCCCGCTTTCTTTACCGCGTATTTCACAAAAGAAGGCCCTATCAGCTGGACAACCAGGGTGGTTGTGGTCACAACGGTTATAATGATGTCAGCTATTTCGGGGCTGAATTTCTGCCCGGCCATAATGGATAACCCTACCGCGACGCCGCCTTGCGTGAAAAGGCATAATCCGGAATATTTTTTGACGGTATCCGAAGCCCCCGAGAATTTTGCTCCTATATAGGCTCCGATTATCTTGCCGAAGCTTCTCCCTATGATATATATAACCGCTATTATTGCAATCATGAATGTGAGGTGTGAAAGCTGCAGCCTGGCTCCCACAAATACAAAAAACAGCACATATATGGGCGGCGCGAACTTTTTAACCAGTTCAAATGTTTCTTCGCTTCTTTTAGGTATTAGATTGACGGTTGTTATTCCAAAAAACATCGAGGAAAGGATTATATCCAGGTTGAACACGCTGGAACATCCTATGGTCACAAGGATCAGTCCGATTGAAAAAGGCAGCATCTTGTCATGTTCATTGAGGTATCTGAAAGATTTTTTTAATATATAGCCGAATATTACGCCGAGCGCCGCCGCGCCGAACAACTCATATGAAAACTGGAATATAGAATGGGATATGCTTATGGAAGTTTTTCCGATAAAGATGTCGGCGATGTTTGTGGCAAAGGCATACAGGGTAAGGGCCAGAGCGTCATCAAGCGCGACTATTGCCATGACGGCGGTGGTCAGGAGTCCCCGGGTTTTATATTCCCATAAAACCTGGATTGTAGAGGCGGGGTCTGTAGCCGATGAAATTGCCCCGATTACTATGGATATGGCAATGCTCAGGGCGAAATTACCGGTTGTAAGCCAGACGAACAGCGCGGTAACCGGTGTTACAATCAGGAAAGCCCCCATCCCTTCCCCGATAACCATTGCAAAGAACTGCTTCCCGAACTTCCTGAAAAGGTCTGTTTTTAATTCCCCTCCTATTATAAAACCTATTATCCCGAGGGCGAAATAAGTGAGGGGCCTTAAAACTTCTATTGTTTCGGCGGAGATAACCTTTAACCCGGCTTCCCCGATTATGAGGCCTATGACAATATAGCCTACCACCTGGGGTATCTTAAGGCGTTGGAATATGCGGGCTCCCACCGTGCCCGCAAGTATGCAGATGCCGAGCAGAAGCATCAGATTCAGGTTTGTTCCGGGAGATATAAGGTTGATCCCGCACAATGTATTCATAGTATTCATAAGAAAAATCAACTTCCTGTCAAGGTAACGTATATTTCTTCGGTTGAAGCGCTCGAAAGGATTTTTTCTCTGACGGATGCTTCTTTGAGAACAGAGGTTACCGCTGAAAGCAGGCTTATGTACATGGCATGCTGTTTTTCGCCGGCGGCTATCATGATTATTATCTTAACAGGATTGTTGTCCAGGGATTCGTAGTCTTTTATCCCTTCGGAAGACAGTCCGACCGCTAACACCGGTTCCTGCACGGATTTAATGCGGACATGGGGCACCGCTATGCCCAGTCCGATTCCCGTGCTCATAAGTTTTTCGCGCCGCCATATCCCCTCTTCAAGTTCCTTTTTATCCGAAATCCCCGGATTTCGCGCAAGCGCGTCGGTTAATTCCGATAAAGCCTCTTTCTTTGCGGACGCTTTAAGGAAAATAACGTTTTTTCTGTCAAGATATTGCGATATGTCTTTTTTCATAGATAACCGTAAAATACAGGGTTTCAGGGTAACAGAAAGGCAAATCCATGTCAATTCACTTTAATTGACTTTTTTGCGATATTGGTTTATCCTTTAATTCAGAATATTCAAAATTAAACAGGAGGTATCAATGAGAAAAATATTTGCCGTCATTCTTGCGACAGCGGCGCTTTTTGTGTTGTCCGCCGATACCGCTGTAGCGAGAAGGAACGAAAGAAGACTGACCGATTATGTCAATAATCTGGAAGTATGCAAGGTCTGTATCATGGATTTTAAAAACTCTTCGGGGAATGCCGACGCCGGCCCCGAAGTGCAGAAGCAGATACTTGTCAATGCCCTGCAGAAAAGGACATCGCATAATTTCATGATCGTTGCCGATCCGTCAGAAGCGGACATTGTCGTTAACGCCGACATAAAGAAATTTCTGTATTCGGAAGAAGACCCTGTTTATGACGGGATTATAGGCGTGGGGATGACTCCCGTAAATCCCGTGGGGCTTGCCATGGATATTGCGATAGACCAGAATTATGTCGAAAACGAGATTGAATATGATATTACCGACGGCAAGGGCAGGAAACTCTGGCACGGGGATGTGGGTTCGAATGTCACAAAAAGCGATATGCCTTTGAATGAGGCGGTGCAGTTTGTCGGTGAAAGATCCGCCCGGAACCTGTTTCTGAAATGTTTTAAGAAAGACCGTTAACATACCGCGGAATTTGTAAAACGGGCTGATAAAAATCAGCCCGTTTTTTCATTTCTGAAGTTCTTTCTTCCTTTGTTCCAGATGTTCTATATATCTGGATTTGCCGCCTCCCATGGAATCTTTTGCGGCTTTAAGGGCGTTGTCGACTTCACTGAGTGTCATTTTGGAAAGTTTTTTCCGCCCTTTTTCCGCCGCCGGCGTTCCCGCGGGCGCCGCGTCTTTTTTCTGCTCTTTCTGTTCAATCTTATTTTCCTGTGTTTCTTCGGCCATAATTCCTCCTTTTAATGTAAAACCTTAGTCGATTTTACTCATTTTTAAAATATATTCAATGAAAAATATACATTTTCCGGTTTACCGGGTTTTGTGATATTTTATAATTGCTATTAATCGGAAGGTATTATATTATAAAACGAAATGAAGGAGGAAAATATGAAAAAAACAGCTGCTATTCTGTCGTTTCTGTTTATTATAGGAACAGTTTTTTTTGCGGTTTCTGCCGAAAATTCGGATAAAGATTTTCAATGGTGGCCTACGGATGCCAAACCCGGTCCTGTAAAAGATGATGACCGCGGGGGATACTGGTGGTGGCCGGATTATCCGGGGCAGATCAGGCCTTACGGCAACAGGGGTTTTATATATGTGAATAAAATAATTCCCGGCTCCGAAGGGGAACCGGCGATAGTCATAAAAAAAATATTCAAGAATGTGAAAGTTTATTTTGATACAGACAAAGCCGACATAAGAAATGACGCCGTTCCCGTGCTTGAAACAGGAGTGACACTTCTGCGCAAGAACCCCCGGAGCGCCGTTCTTATAACGGGAAATTGCGACGCTAGAGGCAAAGAAGCTTATAACATACTGCTGGGCGAAAAAAGAGGCGAAGCTGTTAAAAATTATATGATACAGCACGGTGTTCCTGAAGAAAGAATACGCATAGTAAGCAAGGGAAAATTAAATGCGGTTGCTCCCGTCGGCGACATAGAAGGGATGCAGAAAGACAGGAACGCGCAGTTTATGGTGGCTGATATAATTGAAGTCCCGATGACGGAATGGACAAAAGCCGCGATGAAAGATGTAAAGGAAATAGCCCCCGAAGTCAGGGTTGAAATTAAAGAATACACTGTCCAAAAAGGGGACACACTTTGGAAAATATCCGAGAAAGTTTACGGCGATCCCACAAGGTGGACCAGGATATTTGACGCGAATAAAGATAAGCTTAAAAGCCCGAACGACCTGAAAGTGGGGCAGGTCTTGAATGTCCCGCTTAATTAAATATAAGCATTGAAACACGGATATCGAATATCCCCCGTGAAATCTAAAGATTTCCGGTTCCGGAAAATTCACAGGATCCCGGGGGCGGAGCTCCCGGAACCCTTCAGATTCCTAAAGGCCGGCAGGCCGGTGTCGGGGGCCTTCGTATTTAGAATTTCGTATTTCTTCTCTTCTGGAGATTGAAACTTATGGCTAATTTCGCGTTTTGTAATAAATGCAGGCAGACAGTGCCCGCCGAACATGTTGTGCGGAACGGCAAAGTATACCTTCTTAAGCAATGCCCAAAATGTGGCGATAATGAAACTTTAATTTCAAGCGACGCCGAAGCATATAAGCAAAAATTTAATGTTATGGGCGGGCTTATTTATGAAGGCTGCGGGTTAAATTGTCTGGAATGCACACATAAAGCCCCGAATATTGCATTTGTAGAACTCACAAACAGGTGCAACATGAACTGTCCTATCTGTATCACTAACGTTCCTTCCATGGGATTTGAATTTGAACCGGACATGGAATACTTCAGGCTTATTTTTGAAAATCTTTCAAATCTGGATCCCAAACCGTCAGTTCAGCTCTTTGGAGGAGAACCGACTGTAAGAGAAGACCTTTTTGATATTATCAGACTCGCTAAATCATACGGCCTCTCGGTGAGGGTTGTCACAAACGGCCTGAAACTTGCTGACAGGGATTATTGTGAAAAGCTGGTGGAAGAAGGAGTCTCAATCCTTATATCATTTGATGGTTTTAACAGGAAAATGTATGAGATGTTCAGGGGAATGCCCGGGGCGTTGGATCTTAAGCTGAAAGCCCTTGAAAACCTTGCTCACAGAAAGAAAGGCAAAGTCATTTTAATGACGGTGGCTTCGAAAGAGCAGGATAACGAAGATTTAAAGAAGCTGTTCGATTACTGTGTGAAAAACAAGAAGATTACAAGGGGTATTTTTATTATGCCCCTGGCGCATATGTGGTCGCCTGACAGGCTGGACTATAATCCCGAGAGGACCACTCCCGAAGATGTGGAACATATGGTTGATGATGCGGTGGGAGGCGGAGTTGAATTTGTGCCTTTGGGTTCTCTTGATATAAAGGTTTTCAATAAGGTGCTTAAATTAAAAGAGATGCCTTTTGTAGGAGTCCATCCTAACTGTGAAAGCATAACAGTCCTTGTTTCCGACGGGCAGAGATTGTTCCCTGTTTCAAGATTCCTTAAAAAAGGATTGTTTAATCTTGTCGGCGACCTGAAAAAAGTCGGGGACGAGATTTCCCGTCATAAAAAAATAGGCTTTCTGTTCAAGATCAAGGTCTATCTGGCGATTTTGAATATTCTGTTCAGCAATTTTAATTTCGGGAACGCTGTAGGCAGGAAAGGGTTAAGCGCTTTTCTCAAATGGGTGAAAATAATAAGCAAGGTTCTCCTTGGACGTAAACTTAAGGATGTAATCAGGGAAGAAACGGATATGAAGGGGGCTCTTCAGGTAATGGTCCTCCCGTTTGAAGATTACGATACAACGGAAGCTGTCCGGTTAAAAATGTGCACATCCTCTTTTGTTTATCCTGAAACCAGAGACGGGGACGTTAAGTATATTCCGGTCTGCGCGTGGGAACGCCATAAGAAGAAAGTAATGAAGGACATAGCCGAAAAATTTAATAAACCGGGGTTTGACAAAGGGTTATCAAGAGGGAAAAATGTGGCAGAAAAAGTTTAAAAGCATATGTCCCGTATGCGACAAACCTATCGAAGGGCTTTTTTATGAGAAAGACGGCAAGGTTTTTATAAAAAAGGAGTGTCCGGAACATGGGGAGGTAAATGACATTGCTTCTTCAAATAAAGATATTTTTATCGGGAAAATGGGTCTTGCCGGGGATGATTGTTCGCAAAACTGCAGTATAGACAAATGCGGCGCCGGTATTTTTTCATGTCAGAACCATATTTCGCGCAGGTCCCCCATCGTATTTATCGAGGTAACTCCAAGATGTAATATGAACTGTCCCATTTGCTATATAGACGCCAGCACAAAAGGCAGTGATATTCCCTTTGAAGATATTAAGAGGATGATACAAAAGGTTAAAGAGAGCGACCCCGAAACACATCTTGTATTAATAGGCGGCGAACCCACTATACATAAGGATTTCTTTAAAATACTTGATTTGGTCAGGGACGCGGGCCTTATGAAAAGATGTTATCTTGCCACCAACGGAATTACATTGTCGGATGAGAAGTTTTGCAAAAAAGTTTATGACGCGGGCATTAGGTGGTATTACCTTGCCTTTGACGGTGTTAACAAAGAAACCTGTAAAAAAATAAGAGGGAGCTACCGTTCTTACGAAGCGTCAAGAAAAACTATAGAAAACCTGCGAAAATTCAAAAGAGCCAAAATTGTGCTTTCAGTTACTATGGTCAGGGGGTTGAACGAGGGCGAACTGCCGGAGGTTATAAAATTTGCCCTGGATAACAGCGACGTAGTGAGAAAAGTTTCTGTTTCGGTTGAGGTTTTTTGCGGAAGGCAGGAACATCCCGAAAAACTTGTGGAAAAAAGGATTACTCCGGAGTGTATCGAAAGTACGGTAAAAAAGGCGTTCAATATGAAAGCGGCTACCGCGGCGCTGGTTTTTTACACGCGTCTGCTGGAATTTCTGAAACTGGCGGGATTATTGTCCGAAGACGTCTGGATGTACGGTATGCCGCATCCCATGTGCGGGAGTTCGGGTTTTATATGCAGAAACGAGGACGGCTCGATTTTCTCCGCTATTGATATGATCATCAGAAATCCGGATAAGAATATTTACAGGTACGGAGCGAAAATAACGGGGCTTATCCATCGGATGGGGAATATTAAAAGCGGGCTTTCCGGTATTTTTCTTGGCAAGTTTTTATGGAAGGTGATGGATTTGGGTTTCTTTGTGCCCGCCGGCTTTGTAATAACACTGTTTTATATCAGGCCTTCGTTTTTGATTAAAGTCTTTTCATCGGCTGTAAAGTCAGTTTTCGGGAAAAAGAAAATGAGGGATTACCTGACCGGAAACAGCAAAGTGCAATTAGATTATCTTGTAGGCGCGGATAAATATAATTTCGCGTGGGAAAAAATGCCTTATTGCGCGACTCACCATTACAGAATAGACCCCCGCACGAAGAAAGTGGTGAAGATGTGTGGATGTTTTGTCATACCTTTCAGAAGCTATGCCGAGTCCTGCAATACAATGGGATAGAAGTATATAGTTTCAAGAAATCAGAAAAACAAAGAAATTATGACCACAGATTACACAGATACACACAGATAAAAAAAATTAAAAGCACACAAGTTATCAAAATTTTATTTATGTAAAATAGGATTTAATCTGTGATTATCTGAGCTATCTGTGGTTAATAAAAGAATAATGTATGCGCTTTACTAATCAAAGCCGATGGATTTTTTTAAAAAAATAAAAAAAAATAAGTTTATTACCGATATCCGCAGGTATATTGTCTATGTCGTTTCAATAAGCGCTTGTTTCATCGTAAGAATTCTTCCGTGGAAAGTCGTGGTAAAAGCCGGGAAGGCGCTCGGGTTATTTGCTTTTTATATTATCCGTTACGCTAAAAAAAGGGCGACAGATAATCTTACCAGGGTTTTTGGGGAAGAAAGGTCCGCCGGGGAGATCCGGCTGATCGCGAAAAATGTGTATAAAAACATAGGCATCACCTCGCTTGAATTCGCCAAGATGCCTCATATGACGGATGACGAGTTTTTTGCGGCGACAGACTATAAGAAGGAACAGATAGATTATCTCCGGGAACTTTTAGAGCATAAAAAGGGCGTGATTTTTGCCAGCGCCCATATGGGTAATTGGGAGATGCTCGCGGAGTTCGGGTCGCGTTTGGGTTTTAATATGTCAATCCTGTTTAAACCTTCGACTAACCCTTATCTGAATAAAATATGGTTTGGACTGAGAGGCAACAACAAACTGATAGATATTTCAAAAGACCTGTCCTCTGTTGTCAGGCGGCTCCGCGCCAACGAAGTGATATGCCTTCTGTTTGATGAAAATGCCCGTAAACGCGGCATTATGCTGGATTTTTTCGGCAAACCGGCATCTACCTACAAAGGCCCTGCGTATTTTGCGCTGAAAACAGGGTGCCCGATAGTCTGCCTTTATTTTGTAAGGAAAAAAGAAGACGCGAAACATAAGTTTATTATTGAAAGGACTATCTGGCCGAAAAGAACCGGCAATCTGGAAAAGGATATGCTCCATATTCTAAAACAGATGAACGAAAGCCTGGAACAGGTTATCAGGCAGTATCCCGACCAATGGAACTGGATTTACAAACGCTGGTAGAAAAAGTTCTTCCTCTCTTTTTGGCCTGAATACAGCTTTAGGCAGGGAATAAGTTTTTCGGGGACGTTTGAAAGCCCCGCCGAGTCTTTCCACACTTGACTTTTTTGCTTGCCCGCCGATGCGTTGTGGAGGGCTCGCTCGCCATTCGGGCACCATGGCCGCTTACAAAAAAGACACCCCTTAAACCTTACTCCCTGCCTAGCGTTAGACTATATACATTAAGTCAGGGAGGATAAGGAAGTGTTTTGAACGGATTCGGGAACTGAATGTTAAATTCAGTGATTGACCTGTCCCCACTGTTTTGATTTGTTTTTATTTTTAAAAACAAATCAAGGGGGACGAGGAGAACCGCGAGAATGTCCCCTGCCATTTTGCAAAGCAAAATGAAGATGCGGGGACTAAAAAGAGAGTGAAAAATACTTATTTATCCGACTTTTATGTTGCCCATGAATCAAAAGAGGGGAAGAACTTTTTTTATCCCTTCTTTTTCCCAAGCAACTTCAACACCATTGCGGCGTTTTCTTCGGTTGCCCTGTCGGTTACATCCAGGACGGGCCAGCCCATACCGGCGTAAAATTTTTCCGCGGTCTTGATTTCTTCGGATATGCTGTTTAAAAAGGAATACTCCCCTTCCTTTGACCTGTAAGATTTGGAGCGTTCCTTCCTTATGGAGAATAAGGTCCTGGGATTAATGGTAAACGCCGCGATTTTGTTTGATTTGACGGCCTGCAGTTCTTTCGGAAAAGAGAATACGGAAACAAACGGGACATTGGCGACTTTATATCCTTTAGCGGCAAGATAGATGGATGTCGGGGTTTTTGATGTCCTGGATACGCCTACGAGTATTATATCGGCTTTGTTCAGGTCTTCGGGCCTCAGGCCGTCATCGTGTTTGATTGTGAAAACGATAGACTCCTGTTTCGAGATGTATTCGGTGTCAATCTCGTGTATTCTGTTCAGGCTCCATCTGGGTTTTATTCCTGTTGCCCGGACTATAAAATCCATAGCCCCGCCGGTCAGGTCATAACTCGGCACATTCCGTTCGGCGGAAAACCGTTCTATCATTTTTTTAAGTTCCGGGAAAATAGTAAGATGGAATATAAGTGAGTCGGCAGTTGTTTTTTGCAGCGCGGCGCGCAGTTTTTGCGGCGTATTAACGAAATTTTCAATCGTTATCTCAAAGGTTTCCTTTGGAAGCTGGGTGAGTATAGAAGTTATAAAACGCTCTCCGAGGTCTCCTGTGGCGTCAGATATGATTATTATCCTGAATTTCTTCATATATATATATTATGAAATTTTTTGCTGTTTATAAATAAAATTAAAAAAACGCCCGGCAGAAAATACCGGGCGTTCACGAGGGGTAGAAGAATCTGCCTGTTATCCGTTATTCGTATTTCACCTCATCAATGTATAATGTGATACCGTCAGGATTGTCCATATAACTGGAAACCCAGCAGAATCCTCCGCTTATGTAAGAAAGATCAAGTTCAGCAAGGTCTATTTCGTATTTTTGCCACTCTTTTGTAAGTTCAACAGGGCCCGTTGAAGCCGAATCAGTGTCGCTGTATTCACCCGTGATTCCGCCAACCTTGAATTCAGCTATTTCCCCGCCATTTTCGCCTCTTGCCCAGAAAGTTACTTTCTTTGCTTTTATGAGGTTAAATCCGCCTTTGACTTTTCCCCAGTTATTCGCGGGGTTTTGCCAGTAAATTCCGGCCCAGCCGGCTTTAACATCTTCACCGGGATTATAGCTGATTTTAATGCAATGATTGCCTGATTGAGGATTGTCTTTTGCTGTTGGAGAGAATTTGATTGCGTGAAAGTCTCCCATCCAGCCCGACGGGATAAAATGATTTCCTCTTGACATGTTGTCACTGTAGACGTTGAAAGGCATTTCCTGTTCCGTTGCCGCTGTGGACACTGAGTAAAACCCAAGTACCAGTATCAGCGTTAGAGTTGCTATTAACAGCTTTTTCATTTTGTTCCTCCTTCCGTTTTTTGACAGCCGTTATTATATAGAGCAAGTCTTGTGCCAGAACTTTGAAAAACTTAACTTATATATTTAATATCCTGTAGCGCAAAGAGATATAGTGTTATTTTTTTTGATAACACGAATTTTTATTAGAATTAGCATTGATATGTGTTGATAATGCCTACATATTCGAAAAACATGTGGTAATAACTGCCATATAAGCCGCTTTTTAAACCGGAGAATAATATAGTTGCAATAATGGACTTTTTCTGACAAAATCTCTGAATTACCTTGAGGAGAATATGTCATGGCGGATAAATTTGATTACGACGTTGTTGTAATAGGTTGCGGCCCGGCAGGTTATATTGGAAGCATAAGAGCATCCAGGCTGGGGCTTAAAACCGCTGTTATTGAGAAGGATATTCCGGGTGGAGTTTGTGTGAATGCGGGTTGCATTCCTACAAAATCCATGATTCACCACGCCGGTATCTTTAATTCGTCGGAAACGCTGAAAGACATGGGGATTAAAGTAGATACCGGAGCTTTTAATTATAGAAGGGTTTTTGAAAAATCAAGACAGGCTTCGGAAATGCTTTCCAAAGGTGTCCGTTATCTGCTCAGGCAGGCTGGTGTGGAACTTATAGCGGGTAATGCTGTTATAAAATCCGCGAATGAAATATCAGTTGACGGGAAACAAATTATCAGTTCCGGTAAAATGATTATTGCCACCGGTTCAAGGCCCAGGCCGGTTGAAGGATTTGATATCGATGAAAAACAGATACTATCGTCCACCGGCGCTTTGATGCTTGAGCGGCTTCCGAAAAGCGTATTAATCATAGGAAGCGGCGCGATAGGCGCGGAATTTTCGTATATAATGAACTCTTTCGGGGTTGAGGTTCATATTGCCGAGATTATGGACCGGATTCTGCCGCAGGAAGATGAAGAAGCTTCTCTGGTGGTAAAAAGGGCATTTGTAAAAAAAGGTATCAAAATCTATACGGGAAGCGCAGTGGCTTTGGCGCTAGGGGATGAAAAAACTCTTAAGGTTCAGGTAAAAAAGAACGGGAAGGAAGAATATATCGCAGTGGAGAAAATACTCGTTGCGGCGGGCAGGGTCCCGAATACGGAAAACATCGGGCTTGAAAACATAAAAGTTAAAACGGAAAAAGGGTTTATTTCAGTGGGTGACTATTATCAGACCGATGAAAAAAATGTGTTTGCCGCGGGGGATGTGATAAATTCTCCTCTTCTGGCGCATCTTGCCTCAAAAGAAGCTGAAATTGCCGCTGATTATATTGCGGGCGGAAATCCCGTCAAACGTGTGGATGTTTCGAATGTTCCGAGAGTGGTTTATACAGAACCTCAGATAGCGGGTTTCGGGCCGGCGGAAGGCGAATTGATAAAAAGCAAAACAAATTATAAAAAGATTGTTTTTCAGTATAAGGCTTGTCCGAAAGCCGTCATTGAAAATAAAACCGAAGGATTTATCAAAATCCTGTACAATCCTTCGGATAACGCTGTTATCGCTGTTTATATTGCCGGCGCGGAAGCGGCTGAGTTAATACATGAACTTTTGCTTGCGAAGACCGGCGGGCTGAACCTGGGGCATATTGCGGATATGATACACGCCCATCCCACTCTTTCGGAAATAAACATGGAAGCGGCGAAGGGAATTGCCTGAGGCCCGGGAAACCGGTTTGTTTTTATTGTTCCGATAACTCTTCTATATATTTCAGCGCCAGCTCTAACGGCCAGTCTATCCCTTTGGTCTCTTTTACGCATTTTTCCATATATTCGACAGTCCTGCCGAAATCACCCTGAAAATAAAATTTTCTTCCTATAAAATAAGGAGGGTCGTTGTTGAATTCGCTTGTCCCGTTTGAGAAAACATTTTCCAGGTCGTCATATGAAAGCTGCCCGAGGTAAAAAAGGCTGATGGAATAAATCACTTCATAGCCGGATTTTGCAAATTGGTAATCCACCTCTTTTAACAGCCTCTCGGCTTCATCTATGTCATTTACATCGTAACAGACATCCGCATACCATATCAACGCCCAGCCGTATTGCTCCTTCATATCGCTGTATTTTCCCATACAGTCTTTTAATGCCTCGATACATCTGCTTATTTTACCCGTAAGCCTGTAGCAGTGGGAAAGGTCGATCTGGTTCCATGCGCATATATATCTCTGGTCGCCGTAGGTCCTGTTGACTTTTTCGTACGTCGATACGGCATCTTCAAATCTTTTCTGATGCCTGTAGATGTTTGCCATTTTGTTTAAGGCAAGAGCGCACTGGGCCCTGTAGGAGCCGTAATACAGCAGGACGTTCTGGAACGCGAGCCTTGCCCTTGTCATATCTCCGAATTCAGTCCATGTTTCGCCTATCTGCACCTGGGTATCGCAATAGAGGTTTTTATGCTCCGGAAAATTAGTCACCAGAAATGAAAGACTTTCTTCAAGCGAAGCGATTTCCGAAGCTGAAATATCTCTGATATTGGCCCGCACCTCTTTTAATTTTTGGTTAATGACATTTGTATATGTGGATACTATATTGCTGAGAACCGCGTTCCTGGGGAATGTTCTAAGGCATTCAAGAAATATCCTGTCCGCTTCTTTTTCCAATCCCATAGAGAGGTAGCAAAGGCCGATATGGTACATTGAATGAGCCGCGAGGTCTTCGTATTCAGGGAATGAATTGATAACCTTTTTATATTCGTTTATCGCCTGGTGATACTGTTCCATTTTCTCATATGCTATGCCGATCCAGAATTGCCCGAGAGAAACTATTTCTTTCCTGTCATTGTATGTGCCGGTTATTTCGTTGAATTCGTTTATAGCCTCATTATACAGCCCTCTCTCCAGGAATTTTTCCCCCGCTACAAGCGGGGATGTTTTTAAAGGCGTGCTTAATCTATACAGCTTGAAATTATCAAACCTTACATGAGAACCCCATGTATCAAGCCCCGCGTACTGGTTTTCCATTGATATGAAAGGCATATAATCCACTATTCTCAATATGAGCCTGTTGTCTACAAAGAGCCTCACGTCTTTTCCCACTTTTTCCACCCTTATTTTATATTTTCTGTCGGGCTCGACCTTAAGCAGCGATGTCTGGTTCAGGATATTGGGAGCGTAACCTTTTGTTATTGCGGTTTTCTGGTTTTTCCAGCCGCCTATGTGAAATACATAACCCGTTGTTCTTGCCTCGTCAGAGATGAAACATTGTATGTTATTGTCGTGCGGAGGGACGGTGTAGGCGTCAAACGTCATTTTCAGGTCGCCGGACACAGGAATCTTTTTGAGGATTATAAACGCGTTTTCCCAGCTTTGAACGGATAATTCCCCGTTTTCTATTTTCCAGACCGAGTGGTCTTCCTGCGTGTCTATTGCTTTTTTTCCCGCAAACGCTTCCCAGTTGCTGCCTATTTCCTGCCGGTTGAAGTCATCTTCAAAAATCGGAGTCCATTTTGCCATTTCAAGGATTTTCTGGCTTATGATATAACTGCCGCTGGAACCGCTTATTATTACGATGGCCGCGATTGCCATGGACAGGAATTTGTATTTTCTTATTCTTCTTATCATCCTGTCAAAAGAGGTCGGCCTTCTTGCCAGGACGAGCTCTCCGTTCCGGAACCGGTTGATATCATCGATAAACTCGCGTACTGTCTGGTAGCGTTTATCGGGTTTTTTTTCCATTGCTTTTAAGATGACCGCTTCTATATCCACCGGGATTTCCGGGTTTGCCTTTCTCGGATATCTGGGGTCCTGCTCCACAATTTTTTTGATTATTTCCAGGTTGGAACGTCCTTTGAACGGGACTTCTCCGATAAGTATCCTGTAGAGAAGCACGCCGAGAGAAAAAATATCGGACCGCTTATCCAGTTTATTCTTTAATTCCGGGTCTGCCTGTTCGGGAGACATATAGGAAGGGGTCCCTATCACTTTATTCGACGTGATTTCTTCGGTTGCTTCGACTTTCGCGAGGCCGAAATCCGCTATTAAAGGGTGCCCTTCTTCGTCTATTATTATATTTGACGGTTTGATATCCCTGTGTATTATGCCGTGTTCATGGGCGTAATTGAGCCCCTCTCCCACCTGGACTATTATGTTCAACGCTTCTTCAAGAGAGATTTTTTCCTTTTTAAGCTTATCCTCAAGTGTTTTCCCCTGTATGTATTCCATTGCATAGAAATAGATGTGTTTATCCTTGCCGAATTCGAAGATGGTTACTATGTTCGGATGCCTTAGTTGCGCCGCTGATGTGGCTTCGATTTCAAAACGTTTGACGATTTCGGTAAAAGCGCTTAACGAGTTTGGAATTACTTTTATCGCGACTTTTCTTTTGAGTGACGGCTGATAAGCTTCATACACGACTCCCATAGCCCCGTGCCCGATGGTCCCGATGATTTTGTAATCGCTTATTCTCTGCGGCATCTCCTGTTCGATTTCGGTTCCGGCGGGAATATTCACCGGCGGTTCCGTCTTGTGGAGGCTCGGGTCGTATTTATCGAATTTGTCGTCCATTGGTTATTTTTTTTCTTCTATCCGGTATGCCTGGATTTTCTTATACAGGGTTGTACGGTCTATCCCAAGCATCTCAGAGGTTTTTTTCTTGTTCCAGCCTGTCAGTTCCAGCGTCCTTGCTATATGTTTTTTCTCTATTTCTTTGAGGGAAAGCATGGCGGAAGCCGTATCTATGGTTTTGGTTGCTGACCCGCGGAGTATTTCGTAAGGAAGATCATTCGGCAATATAGGGTCATTTTTCCCGAGAATCATTGTTTTTTCAATAACATTTTTAAGTTCCCTTACATTGCCCGGCCACCTGTATGCCTGCAGCACATCCAGCGCTTCTTTTGATATGGCCTTGATTTTTCTCGGGCTGTTTTCCACAAAGATTTTCATAAAATGCTTTACAAGCGGAGGGATGTCTTCCGTCCGGTCCCGCAGCGGCGGAATTTTAAAGTTAATTATATTAAGCCTGTAATAAAGATCCTGCCGGAAAGTCCCTCTTTTAACGGCTTCTCCCAGGTCCTGGTTCGTGGACGCTATCAGCCGGACCTCAACTTTCACGGGCTGGGTGCCTCCCACATTATAAAACTCTTCGTGTTCAAGCACTCTTAACAGGTTTGCCTGTACCCCTGAGTCGAGTTCTCCTATTTCATCAAGCACTATAGTCCCGCCGTTGGCTTTTTCAAAAAGGCCTTTTTTGTTGTACGCGGCTCCCGTAAAAGAGCCTTTAACATGCCCGAAAAGTTCGCTTGCCGCCAGGTTTTTCGTAAAAGTCGCGCAGTTTACGACAACAAAAGCGTTATCCTTGAGTTTGCTGTTGAAATGGATCGCCCTTGCAACCAGTTCTTTTCCCGTTCCGCTTTCCCCTTCTATCAGGACAGTTGAATTTGTCGGCGCGACAACCGCGATTTTGCTTAATAATTCCTGGATGGCTGAATCTTTCCCTATTATCTGGTGGGTGATATTCAATGCGGTTTCAAGTTCGTATTTCTCTTCCTTTAATTTTTCTTTTAATTCGATGTTTTTCAGCGCGTTATCGATTTGGTGGACAATCGCCGACAGGAGATTAAGAGTTGAATCATCATATTTTTCCTTATCGGTTGACTCTACGTGTATGGCCCCTATGCATATTTTGTTCATTCTCAGCGGCGTGACCATAATGCTTCCGGAAAGGCCGTTTTTGGCCGAAGCCTCTTTCGGCGTCGCGAGCACAGCCACATTTTCGTTCAATACCTTGTCGAATGTCGTTGCCGAGAAAGAAGGCAGGCTTTCCGGAGCGTTTTCTCTTTTGAGCAGGGCGGCGATTTTCAGGATTGAATCTCCCCCTGATTTAAGCATAATGGCGACGCAATCGGCTTCGAAATGGGAGAGTATGTTATGGCAAAGCTCGTCAAAAAGTTCTTCCCTGTTAAGGATATCGGCAATACGCGATGTCAGCTTGAACAGGAAAGCGAGATTTATTTTCATCTCTTTTATGGAACTGACGTCGTCTTTCTTGATGGTCTGTTCCAGGTAACTGGTATCGCCGCCCGCGAGTATTGACATAATATCCGTTTCAACTTCATGCGTAGAGGAACCTGTCGTGTCAAGAAGCGTCTTATTCCCGGATTTCTTATCTTCGGTGAGAGTCTCGGTAAATATTATTTCGGTATTCCCGATGGTGATTTTGTCTCCTGTTTTCAGGTAGTGTTCGTTTATGCGCTTGTCATTGATGCACAGGCCGTAACTGCTTCCTACATCTTCAATGCGCCAGCGGTTTATTTCATAGCATAGCTTCGCGTGTTTTCTTGAGACTGATTTATCGCTTAAATTTATGTGGTTGGTCGTTCCGCGCCCTATCAGGATTTCGGGAGACGGCTTTATCTCAACTATCTTTTCTGTCGGGAGTTCATAATTAATGATTAAAAAAGACATTTTTATTTTCTCCGGTTATCGGAACTCACATTTAAATATACGCTTAAAAGACAGAAGTGTCAAGTTAATGTGTTGATATAATGGACACAATTAGCGGACTTACTGCTCATTTTGGTTGGAAAATACTGATTCACTTTGTGTTGAAAATTGCAACTTATTTAAGAGAGCCTTTCTTTTTTTATCCAGGGTTTTCCTTGGGAAATGCGCCTTTGCGAAGATTTCCGCCTCATTTTTAGCAAGGTACGCCCATGTTGTTGCCGCCAGGCATAAAGCGTCTTCCCTTACAACATCATCTATAATGTCGGGGCCTCTGGTATCTATGACGTTATTCTTGGGCCAGGAATAAGGAACGCCTCTTGCGCCGTTCGGGAACTCATATGAAGTGTCGTAAATCGCCTTTATAAGTTCAATTGATTTCTCATAATCCCCGAGAAGTTTGTAACAGTAAGCCATCTGGCCTGTCCCTTCAAGCCATATCGCGTCGCCGAAATCATCATCAAAAGCGTTGTTCGGGAGGTCCCAGTATTCGTAAGCGGAAATTTGTTTGTTTCCGTCCGTGACACTTACTCTCATAAGCCGTTCCGCTTCTTTCATCATCTCCCTCGCCAGGGGCTCGTTCCCTTCTTCTATGAAGTAAATAGCTGCCCAGGAAGCTATTGTGTCAAGCGCTTTGACGAAATCAAACTGCCCCCTTATGAACATTTTTCCTCTTTCCCATGTATCCGGAGAACCCCATGTCTGCGCGTCGCAAAGCCAGGGTTTTTCATAATAAATGTCGTCCGCCTCGCCGTCGCCGTTATCATCTCTTCCCGTTTCGATATATCCGGGAGGAAGGCGGACGCCGTAATCGGCGTCTCCCCAGACTGAATGTTCAAGAAAGTTTTTTACTCCGAGATGTTTCAGGTTTTTTTCTCTCCAGAGGTATGCCGACAGGTTTCCCTCCATTCTGTCGGTTTCGTAGGACTTTGAATCCATCGAGAACGGTTTGGGTTTGTTGACTGTATAATAAGGCTCAAGGTCTTTTGTGAAAAACCATGTAAGGGCGTTTTCTAGTATCTGTGAATGGGCTTTCATATTGGGGATGTAAGTTGATATGTAAGGGCTGTATTTTATTCCTTTTACTTCCTGCTGGGTCATTACATTGTAGAAAAAGTCAAAAATATCGCCTCTGAAATAAATTGATTTGCCCTCGTTGTTTTTCCCGTGTTTTTTAAAATAGAGGAAATCCCCCGCCGGCTCGTATTTATAGGTGAGATAATCCCAGTTCTCTATACCGTCCAGGTCAACGGAAGCCTGCAGGAGTGATATTTTCCCGTCTTCGTTTGCCCCGTAAAGTATGGGGATGATGGTATAATGGTTGGTCGATATGGGATTGCCCGAATTGTTTGTCCTTTCTTCTTTCGCGCTGATGTTCGGGGTATGCCCCGAATTCAACTCGCTTATGGGCCCTCTCACTTCTCCCGTTCCCTGGTCATGCAGGTAGTAAACAAGCCTGCTTCGTTTATAATCAGGGGATGACCAGACCAGAATATTTTCATAAGGGGGAGCGGCTTCGAAAGCGAATGTAAGCCTTCCGTCTAATTCTTCCCAGTTGTCTATTTCTTCGGGTTCTTTCCTGGATTCGGACAGGTCGGGCATATAATTTTCGTTGACATCCATCATTTCCGAAGGGTTGTCTATACCGTCTTTATAGATTTTTGTGATAACGATATTTCTTCCGAAATTCTGTATCGGCCCGACTTCCTGGACGCCGAGGAACTTGACCCCCATCAGGGAATTGTAGAGCGCCGAGCGGCATGTTCCGAATATACAGCCTCCTTTATCCATGAATTCCTGAAGTTTTGTTATGCAGTTTAATTTTGATACGGGCGTATTCGGAAGGATCAGGACTTTTGTCCCCAGTATGGGAGGGTTAACATCTCCGGCCCGTATGTTTATTATCGAATACGGTATGCCCAGGAATTGCATCATCCATTTGGCTCCCTTGACCGCTTTATCGTCATCGGGCAGGTCCGTGACATTTATTATTTTTATGTCGGAAGGATTGAGGTTTAAATTACCGTAGGTCACTTCTTTGTAAAGTTTGTAACGTTCATTGTCGATAAACCCTTTGCTTTTAAGTTTTTCTATCCAGTTCCAGCAGAACATCCAGTCGAGCGAATGTTCTGTCGCCTCGGGAGTTGTTTCAAGCGGGCCGTAATAACCGAAATGTATTCCGCCGTTAAAGTCCTGCAGGTTATCAACTATCGTGTCCAGTATCTTATATGCGGTGGGAAGGTATGACGTATCGCCGGTTTTGTAAGTGTAAAACAGTATTGACAGGCAAAGCCACAGGTTGTCCCCCGAATAAGACCCCCATTCACGGTAAACATATTCATAATTCATGAAATATTTCGAGTATCCCACCAGCTGGTCGGGCCACAGCCTCGACGCGCTTTTGGGTATGTCGGCGCCTTCTTCTATTTCTTCGTCAATATCATAAACATTGCAGAACATCCCGTAAGGCCAGAAAGCCCCGTAGAAAAATCCTTCTTCGGGATGAGGCAGGGTCGCGGGGTCTACTCCCAGTTCCTTAAGGTGTTCGATATCGTCAGAATCCTGATAATCGTTAAATTCTGTTACTCTCGGGAAATCGAGTTTGTTGTCCATTATGGCCGTATTCCCGTAGATTATGTATCCGAATTCGTAGCCCGGTGAAAGGATCGGGTAGCCCGCGAACCTGGAATCGTAACTATCCAGTTCCTTTGGGATTTGTCCGTTATCCTGGAACTTATCGAAACCCAGCGCTATCATATTATGGGCTACCGGAGCGAGCCATTCGCCCTGGTCCCTCGGATGCCTTTCCTCATACTGGTAGCCGTCAAACATTATGAAGACCTTGCCGGCGTAAGTGTTGATTATTTTTTGCGCGTAGTCCGTCATCCCCGCGTCTATGAGGCAGAATATTGTCATAGCCTGGTCGTATAAAAACGCCGAATTGCCCAGTCCGTCTTCAAACCCGTCGGCCGGGCCGTACGGTTTGTTGTCGGAATCTGATATAACGTAAACAATCTCATCGCGGCCCGTATTTACTCTTACGGCGTCTATGGCAAACTGCTCTCCCCCTTTTCGGATTTTTGTATACGGGGTAGGAGGATCGCACAGCGGGTCGTAAAAACTTCTGCAGAGAGCCGTATTTACAAAACCGCCTTTCCCGTTTTTTAATTTATGTTCCGTGAAAATATAGGGTTTTTTCGCGCTTGTAAGGTATTTGATGAATTGGTCGTCTTTTTTATCGGCGGCGCCCGCGTTGATTTGGGCGGCGAAAATAATGTTTAGCAGTAAAAGTATTATTTTTATCGGAACCTTATTCATGGCCTCACAATTAAAAAACAAATTCTTTTTTTATTTTTTTTCCTTATCCTAAACCTTGATCTCAGCCTTTCCTGCCCAACTGTTCTCAGTCAAGGTCTATTTCCCTCAGTCCGGGCTTGATGTCTTTTTCTTTCCGCGCCCTTTCTTTTTCTTCGTTAAAGATTTTTTCCAGCCTGTCGGATTTGCTTTTTTCGGCGTCTTTTCCTTTTGAAAAAGATTCATCGAGTTTTGTTTCCCTGTCTTTCAGGTCTTTTAAGGCTGTTGAGAGGGAATCCTCTCCTTCTTTATTCTCCTTAGGTTTAAAATGCCTTATTATTGAGCCGTTATCTGTGTTGACTTCAAGCATGGATCCGCATACAGGGCATTTTGCGTATACCGATTTTTTCATCATCACCCCCGCGTTCAGGTATGCTATATTATTGCAAAAAACAATCTTTAGTTGTATGCTTTTGTTCAAATTTTGTTTATGGACATTTCAAAACTTATACTTTGTGAAAAATCCGGGGTGCTGTTTCTGAACAAACCTGCGCCGATAGTGGTCCATCCCTGCTTCGGGGAAAATGAAAATACCCTTATACAGTTTATACGGGAATATCTTCCCGAAGATGTGCGGCCGAGATTGTTAAACCGCCTTGACAGGTGGACAAGCGGCTGCATTGCGGTCTCGCTGAATATTGACAGCCACAGGGTTTTCGCCAGGCTCATTGAAACAAGAAAGGTGAAAAAAGTGTACCACGTTATCGTAAACGGTGTATGTGATTTTGACTCCGTCGAGAAAAGGGCGCCTTTAAAGGAACATGCCTATTTCAGGGATAATAACAAGAAAGATGTTTTTAAAGATGCTTTAACTTATTTCCATGTAATCAGGCGTTATAAAAATTTTTCTCTCCTCAGGGCCGAGCCTGTAACGGGCAGAACGCATCAGATAAGGGTTCATTTAAGCCTTTTAGGATATCCCGTTATGGGAGATTCAGTTTACGGCTGCGGGATAAAGCAATGGAAAGAAGGCTATTGCCTTCACGCGATGGAACTGTCTTTTCCGGAAAATTCGCTGACCGGGGCGTTTTCCGTTAATGCCCCGTACGATTCAAGATTTAAAAAAGCCGTTGATTTAGCTTCTTCAATCTGAGAAGCCGCGCCGCCGGATTGTTTTTTTAGTAAATATGGCTTTATTTTTTCCCCCAAATGTGTTATTAATTTTTTAAATTTTAATTTATTTATATTAAGAGATACAACATAAGGGAAATATAAATAATGAAAAGTATCATTGTTACCGGCGGAGCGGGCTTTGTCGGTTCAAATCTTGCCATGTATCTTCAGGAGCATTTCCATGATTCGCGTATAATTGTCGTCGATGATTTCCGGCAATCCAGTTTTAAGAATCTTGAAGGGTTTAAAGGCGATGTCATTGCCTCGAATGTTGCCGGCAGGGAATGGATTAATGCCGTCAAATCTGCAAAGATAAATGCCATTTTCCACATCGCGTCCATAACCGATACCACGGTCATGGATGAGAGGAAGATGATGTATGATAACGTGGAAAGCTTCAGGAACATACTGGATCTCGCGGTTGAAAAGTCGGCGCCGGTCGTTTATGCTTCATCAGCGGCGGTTTACGGCAGCCAGAGCCGGAGAATGAAAGAGGAAGACGGCGGCAGGCCCAATAACATATACGGTTTCTCAAAGTGGGTTATGGAGAATCTTGCCGCGACATATTATTCAAGGATCAAAGTTGTCGGACTGAGATATTTCAATGTGTTCGGTCCGGGAGAGTATCACAAGGGTCTCGCGGCAAGCATGATATACCAGCTCGCCAGGCAGATGATAGAGGGAAAAAGGCCGAAGATATTTAAATGGGGCGAGCAAAAAAGGGATTTTGTATATATAAAGGATGTTGTTGCCGCTACGGCGGGAGCTTTGGCGGCGGAGGAAAGCGCGGTTGTTAATATAGGCGCGGGCAGTTCCACATCTTTCAATGAAATAATAGAGATTTTGAATAAGGTCCTTAATTCAGCCAGAAAGCCTGTTTACTTTGACAATCCGTACGGTTTCTATCAGAACTTTACTGAAGCGGACCTGTCAAAGGCAAAAACCGTAATCGGCTATGAACCCGGGTACACCACCGCGCTTGCCATTGAGGAATATGTGACAAAATATTTGCTTTCCGAAGACGCTAAATTACAGGTTGTTGTATAATAAAGGGTTCTTTTTAAAAAAAATGCTTGCAAAATTCCGCAAAATTCATAAACTTATCTGGTTTATTCGCGGAATGTCGGAAAAACAGGGTGTTTTTCCGGTTGAGAAACTTAGGGGGTGGGATTTTTTAACAATATAGAGTAGAGGAAAAAAAAGGAATGGAAGGTTTAGCTGAAGAACGAAAAGGTGTTTTTTACGGGGAAAGAAATGCCGGCTTGGCGCCAAGGCGCTTTCTCGCGGGGTTTCGGGACGTAAAAAACATTTATAACCTTCAATGTGTTGAGAGTCTGTTAAAAGAAATGCTGAATGAGAGCGCGGCGGGCGAACCGGCCTGGCTGCGTGCAAAGCTCCTGGATTTTGCGCGTTCCGGATGTGTTTCCGGAATAGCCGTAATGAACCGTTTTTATCTTGCCGTATATAGCCGTCCTTATTTAAATTATGCCGCAGTCGATATCTTCTTTTCGCGCGGGTATTTTTATGTCAATAAGCTGGTTGAAGCCTTAACACGGGCGCTCGGCTCCGCAATAGCCGGTTTTTATATGTCGGAAGGAAAAAATTTGAAGCATAAAATTAACCTGAATAAGGTTTACATAGATAACAGAGCAGTGCGGGAAACGGAATTTGGAGGCAGTAAATTGTATCCGGATTTTGACGCCGGCTTTTCTGTCTCCCCAACAATGTCGATGTGATAAGGAGAAAAAAGAGAAAATGAGAGAGCTTGTTAAAGAACAGATTGTTGAAACTACCGCAAAAAAAGTTTCTTTCGGTGTTGAAACAATTTTGGATCTTTATGATTGCAATCTTCAGGTCATGAGATCCGAGGCTAAGCTGAGGGAATATGTCGACAAGTTGTGCGAGCTTCTGAAAATGGAGAAGTACGGTGAGTGTCTGACGCCCTATTTTGGTTTGAATAATGAGCACACAGCGGGATATTCACTTCTTCAGTTTATAGAAACCAGTTCGATTACGGGTCATTTTGCCGAGAATACGGGAACATCCTACATAAATATATTTTCCTGCGGTGAGTATGATCCGGAAAAAGCGGCCGAGTTCACAAGGAAGTTTTTCGGCGCAAAGAAGGTAATTAAGAGGATTATCGAAAGAAGGTAACATCATCCCCCCGCGGATAACGCTCTGCCATGCGGAACTGCGGGGGGATTTTTTTGCTGTGTTAACGGACATCCTTTCACAATATATCTCACATTAATCAAATATTAACAAAGATGAACATCCGGCATTGGTTATCAATGTAGAGGCAAGTCTTTTAATGTCTTTTGCAGTTTACTATTGACAAACTATGTTAAGTTATGTATTATTAGGTCTTAGTAGGGTGTTTATTGTGTTTTAATGTTAAGTGGTAGGGAGTTTTTATGGGTGAAAGTAAAGAAAAAGAATTGATGACAGAAAAAGAGGTCAGGGATATCCTGCGGGTTTCCCGGACTACCTTATGGAAGCTCAGGAAGAGCGAAAAGTTCCCTTTTTCAAAGGTCGGAAGACAGTACAGGTATTCTATGAAAGAGATCCTTGAGTGGATGAAAGACAGGAAAGGCAAGAAAATTGAACGGGTAAGCTCAGTCCACCCCGATAATGCAGATAAAAAAGAAGAAAACAAACAGCAGGAGACATCGAAAGCTTCCCCGCAAAGCGGGGATAAATCTGTAACCAGGGAAGTTGAAGGGAAAAAATGAAAAAAGATGGTGCGGCGAAATCTACATCGTCTGATGGTTCCAGTTCTTATAAGGTGAAGAAGTCCAGGTGGTATGATTGGAAATGGCAGCTCAGGAACAGGATTACGACGGTGGAAGAGATTTCGAAGTATGTAGCTTTAACTCAGGAAGAAAAACAGGGGCTCGACTTAAAAGAAAGACTGGTTTTCGGGGTGACGCCTTATTTCCTGAGTCTTATAGATCCTTTCAGCCCCGACTGTCCTATAAGAAAACAATGTGTTCCGACAGCCAGTGAGGGGGTTGTGACCGAATTCGATTATGAAGACCCTTGCGGCGAGGAAAAAGATTGTCCTGTTCCCGGACTGGTTCACAGGTACCCGGACAGGGTTCTGCTTCTTGCTACCGATGAATGCGCGTCCTATTGCAGGCATTGTACCCGCAAGAGGCTTGCGGGCAGCTCTAAACATGTCCTTACCGCGAAAATGATGGATAAGATAGTAAAATATCTGTCCGATCATCCGCAGATAAGGGATGTAGTTGTTTCCGGCGGGGATCCTTTGACTCTTGCCGAGGATAAGCTGGAGATGATTCTTTCAAGCATAAAAAAAATACCGAGTGTTCAGGTGGTGAGGATAGGGACCAGGGTGCCGATATTTCTTCCCATGCGGATTGACGAGTCGCTTGTTTCAATGTTAAAAAAATATCATCCCGTGTGGATGAGCATACACATAAATCACCCCCGCGAGTTGACTCCCGATGTTGAGAAAGCTTTGAACATACTCGCGGATTCGGGGGTAGTGCTCGGCAGCCAGACAGTCCTCCTCAAGGGAATAAATGACAAACCGGAAATTATGAGTGAACTGTTTATCAAGGCGATGAAAAACAGGGTAAGGCCTTATTATATTTATCAGTGCGATCCCGCGAGAGGAACCGCGCACTTCAGGACCTCAGTCAGGACAGGCGTTGAAATAATTGAAAAACTGCGCGGTTACATCAGCGGTTACGCGGTCCCTATGTATGTTATCGACGCTCCGGGAGGCGGAGGCAAGATCCCTGTCTCTCCAAATTATGTGGTTGAGCATAAAGGCAAAAAGTGGACGCTTAAAAATTATCGCGGCGACAGGTATGAATATATAGAGCCTTAACCACTCCGGTCTTGGGAAATAACAGAAATTAAAAAGATGTGGGTATTTGTATGAAAATAGGAATTACATATAATCTGAAAACGGATTTTAAGGATCTCACGTTGGCATCGGAAGATGCTCTTGAGGAATTTGACAGCGAAAAAACCGTGGACGCGATAGCGTCCGCTATCGTAAAAATGGGCCATGAGGCGGTTAAATTCGGCGGCGGCGAACAGGTTATAGGCAAGCTGAAAAAAGAACAGCCTTCGCTGGTCTTCAATATCGCGGAGGGTGTTAACGGAAGAGCGAGAGAAGCTCAGATTCCGGCTTTGCTTGAGTTGCTCAAAATACCTTATACGCATTCCGACCCTCTTACTCTTGCTCTGACGCTGGATAAATCCATGACCAAGCATGTCGTCAAATCATGCGGTGTAAATACGCCTGAATTTTCGGTTATTTCGGATGCGGCGGAGCTTAAGGAAGACAACCTCCCCGCCTTTCCCCTGATAGTCAAGCCCGCATGGGAAGGTTCAAGCAAGGGTATAAGAATAAATTCGAAAGTGAATAATTTCGATGAACTTAAAGTCCAGGTCGGATGGGTCTTTAAAAATTATCCGGCGCAGCCTGTTTTGATAGAGCAGTTTATCAGGGGCCGGGAAATCACTGTGGGTGTCATCGGGAATAATCCTCCGGTTATACTGGGCATGATGGAGATAGGTTTTAAGGAAAATACCAAAAAAGATTTTATTTACTCTCTGGAAGTGAAAAGGAATTATAAGAAGCTTGTAAAGTATACATGTCCTCCCGGGCTTGATGACAAAATTGTCGCAAAAATTGAAAAGCTGGCGTTAGCCGCTTATGATTGCCTTCATTGCAGGGATATCGCGAGGATGGATTTCAGGGTTGATGAGAACTCAAATGCTTATTTTATCGAGATTAACCCGCTTCCCGGGCTTTCTCCCGAGTACAGCGACCTTATTATAATGGCAAAAAAACTCGGTATAGAATATGAAGACATAATCAAAAGGATAATCGTAAATGCCGTTAAAAGATATAAGATAGGAGAAAAAGTTGAGAGCTGCGCTTCTGTTTAACGAACCCGACCTTATTGCGGATCTTGAACCGGGGATGACCGATGAATACATACACAACCATATCAACGCGGTTGAACGTTCCCTGGTCAAAATAGGCTGGGAGGTTTTGAAGATTGATATAAATAACGATATTCAGAGAATGGTCGCCGATATTCATAAAAGCCGGACTGATGTAATTTTTAATCTGTGTGAGAGCATATTCGGCAGGCCGGAGTTCGAGATGAATATAGTGACCCTTCTGGAGCTTTTAAAAGTTCCTTATACGGGGTCCCCCCCTCTGGCGTTGGGACTTTGCCTGAATAAGTATAATTACAGGTTTTTTCTGAAAGATATGGGGATAAAATGTCCCCGTGCGGTGGAAATCAGGAACCCGTCGCATTTCGACGGCGTGTCAAAATTAAGATATCCCGTTATCGTCAAACCCCTCAGTGAAGACGGAAGCACGGGTATTTCGGAACAGAATATCTTCGGGTCGCCTCAGGAAGCGAAAGCCAGGCTTGAGACTTTACTTCAGGTTTACTCTGAAGGTTTGATTGCCGAAGAGTATATTGACGGGAGAGAGTTTAACTGTTTTTTAATCAATACAAAGGCAGGTACTAAAATATTCCCGATATCGGAAATAGAATTCCGGTATCCCGATAACAGAAAATACAGGATCATTTCATATGACGCGAAATGGAATATTGAAAGCATGGAATATAAATCCACGGTGCATGTATGTCCGGCGGATATCACAAAAACCCAGGCCGGGAAAGTATTCAGGGCCTGTTCGGTAATATTCAATACAATCATTAAAAAGGGATATGCGCGCGTGGATTTCCGGATGGACAGCAAAAATAATCTCTATGTTATAGACGTTAATCCCAACCCCGATATAAGTCCTGACGCCGGAGCCATAAAACAGATCCGGGCCGAGGGCTGGACATATACCAATTTTGTGGAAGCGATGATAGAAGACGCGGTTGAATATATGAAAAAGCCTGTCTTCCTGTTCGGCACCGAACACAGGAAAAAAGCGCTTAAAAGAGGGAAAGACTGTAAGTTTGCCGTCCCGGCGGCCTGTTAACCCCGCAACAGAAAAGAGGATACTTTTCTTCTCCCCGGGTGTTTCGGTTTTTCATCCGGGTAACCCACGGCTATTACCGCGGCGAGGTCCAGGTTTTTTTCCCTGCCCAGCATTTTCTGCAGCATATCCTTTTTATTGAGTATTTCCCCCAGCCAGACGGCCCCGATTTTTTTTGAGTGGATGCGCAGCAGCATGTTTTCGATGCATGCGCCCGCGGACATCAGGTCTTTGTCCCTGTTGTAAATTTTCTGTTCATCAAGATATACCAGGATGAGGGCGGGAGCTTCACATATTATTTTTGAGTATCGGCTGAGAGTAAATCCGGATATGGTCTTTTTTAATCCGGGTTCAGTTATGAACTGGAATTTCCACGGTTGATTGTTCAAGCCGCTGGGAGCCTGGATCCCGGCTTCAATTATTTCAAGCAGGATTTTTCCGGGAACGTTTTTGTTTTTGAACCGCCGGACGCTTCTTCTTGTTTTTATAAGATGTTTGAGATTATCCATATTTAAATGATATTATTATTATATTAAAAAAGGAGTGTATTATGAAGTTGATATATTTGCTCGGCGCGGGCCTTTTTCTCTTCGCGGGTTGTTTTGCCGGCGGCAGCCGGAATAACGTTTCGGCGGGGAATATCGTGAAAATCGAGGGGACAAAGGGAAACTGGCGGTTAACGGTAAACGGCGAAGATTTTGATTTAAAGGGCGTTGGCGTAGGCAGGGCCACAGGAGAGGACGGGACCGATTATCTTTTTATGGCTAAAGAAATGGGAGCGAATTCCGTCAGGACATGGGGCATAGACCAGGGAAGCGCCGGGTATCTCCGGACAGCCCGCGAATACGGGCTTTATGTTGATGCGGGGGTATGGTTTAACAGTGTCTATGAAGACGGCAAATGCAGTTATATGACCGATCGGAAATATGTTAATGAGCGCAGGGAAGAAACGCTGGATTATATTAAGCGGAATATGGATGATCCCGCGATATTGTTCTGGAATCTGGGAAACGAGACTATTTTTTTTACTAAGAACGAAGAGGAAAGGATTGGTTTCTGCAGATTTCTCGAGGAACTTATCAGGGATGTCCATAAAATAGACCCGAATCATCCCGTAATCTACACCACGTCTTTTACTACAGCGGTTGATTACGTCAAAAAGTATGTCCCGAGCCTGGATATTCTGGGAATTAACATCTACGGCGGCCTGCCCGCGGCGCATAAAAAGATAACACAGGAGCTGGATATTCCGTACATAGTCACTGAGTACGGGCCTTACGGTCCATGGAACAGCGCGAAAGACGCTAATATGAAATCCGTTGAGCTTTCCGACAAGTTAAAATCTAACCTTTATATAGGATTATCGGAACAGATAAAAAAATACAGAGGATATTGTCTCGGCGGATATGTTTTTCATCTGGGTGATACAACCCAGGAATCGAGAACGTGGTGGAATCTGAGTTATAAGTCTCAAAAGAAGCTCCCGTACCTCCGGATGCAGAGTTTTTACACGGGCCGCAAGATCGAGAATCAGCCTCCTCTGGTCAGGAACCTTATCCTGAGCCGGTATAAAAATCTTCAGCCCGGGGAGAAGATACACGCGGAAGTCGAATATTCCGAACCCGAAGATGAGGATGTTAAATTTTCCTATTTCGCGTCAACCGCAAAAGAGGGGATACTGGCCCATTATGTTAATGAGGAAGTGCCTATAGCTGTTGGAGGGGATGGCTCTTCGGTTGATATAACCGTGCCTTCCGCGGGAGGGATTTACAGGATTTATGTTCTTGCGGAAGACGCGAACGGCAATGTTTCCACTTACAGTAAAACGGTAAGCGTGTCGGAGTGAATCTTAATATTTGTATTTGCTGCCGCCTATGAACTCTCTGATGACGGAATCCTGCGGTATGGATGATAAATCAGGCGCTTCTTCGAACGATTCAAGCAGGGTTATCACCCTTTTTGCCCGGAGGTAAGCGTCTTCTTTGGAAGGGTTGTTTTTAAGGCTGTTTTCAAAAGAACGGAAATCCTTTAAGAGAATTTTTTTCATTACGGGTATTTCATACGGCATTGCGCTGTTTACTATAAAATCCGCTGAATTCACAAAAGGAATAATGTACTTCAGTTCGCTGCTTCTTACATAATGCCAGTGTTCGAGGGTCTGTTGCGGGTTGTAACTTCTGTATTTTGAATCACGGCTCATCCGCCGGAGAAGCCTTAAATCCGTCCACCGGATAAATTCGTTGTTGTTGTCTTTCATTTGCAGCAGGGTTTCTATGTACAGGTTGAATTTTATGCGCGGATCTATCGAGCCGGTCATTTTTTTGTTCAGGCCGTGCAGGCTGTCGATTAATATTATTTCTCCCGCGTTCAGTTTCAGCGGGACAAAGTTTTCCGACCTTTTCCCGGTCTTGAAATTGTATGTCGGCATTTTTATGGTCTTGCCTTCAAGCAGCTGATGTATATGGGTATTGACAAGGTCAAGTTCAATTGCTTCGGGCGTTTCAAAATCATAATCTCCGTGTTCGTCTTTCGGGTGAAGCTCGAGATCATGGAAATAGTTGTCTATATTCAGGGTTACAAGCCTTTTTCCCTGTTTTTTAAGTATTTCATTTATTTTTATGGTAGTTGTCGTTTTGCCGGACGATGAAGGCCCGGCAATGATGATTACCTTGACCTCATCGCCCTTCCTTAAAATAGACTCAGCGGCATTCGCTGTTTCTTCATGGTATTTTTTTTCACAGATGCTGACGAGTTCGGGAAAAGAGCCTTTTCTTGAATATTCATTTATTTTTTCTATTCTTTCGAGGTTGTGGTCGATAGCCCAGTTTAAAATATAGTAGATTTTATAAAAAGGGACCTTGTCGAAAGGGACGACTTTGTTTTTTCCTTTTTCAAGGCGTTCCTTGGTCCTTTCATACCTGTAGAGAATAAAAGCTTTTGCTGTCTGCGCCTGCCCGTTCTGGATAAGGACTTTTTCGGCTATATCCTGGATGTTTTCCACTGTGGGAGGCTTTTCGGAAGAAAAACAGTTGTCCAGTATGTCTATTACCCTGTCGGCGAGCATTTCCGCGGTTTTTTTGTCCCGGGTGCCGCTGGCGATAGCGGCCTTGTATATAGCGTTGAGGATTCTTTCTCCGGCAAACGGGACGACCGCGCCGGAACGTTTCAGAACTTTTGCTATATTGACGGGTGTTTTCGTCATCTGATATTTTTCCGGTATATGATTTTATGGTCGTTTTTATCGTAAAAATCTTTTATAACGGCGGCTTTTTTATATCCGCATTTTTCATAGAATATGCGCGTGGATGCATAGTTGGTTTTGGATGATGTTTCTATAAAAACCGCCCGCCCTTTGTCTTTTTTAATCTTTTTTTCCATGCTTTGTATAAGTCTTTTCCCGATGCCTTTATCCCGGAAATTATTATCGACCGCTATCCAGTAAAGGTCGTAACAGCCTTTTGTCAGGTCTATCCATCCGTATATTATGAAACCGGCCGGGATACCGTTTATTTTAGCCGTGTATATGATATAATCGTCCTGGTTTTTGTTTTTCAGGGCGAATTCGATTAATTCAAGGGCGCAGTCTTTTTCGAATTTCTTGAAATTGGGAATGTCGCTGATAAGCGATCGGAGTTGACGCAGATCGGTTTTTTTAAGTTTTGCGATTTTCGGTAAAGTCTTTTTTTTCATAGAGAGTTATAGTATACTAAATCGAAAATAATAAGGGTATAAAATATTGAAAAACAGGGGTTTTGATATGAAATGGTGCGTATTTTTGGCTGCGGCGGCTGCGGCGTTTTTTGCTTTAACGGGTTGCGGCAGGGAGAATTACCCGGATCTGTCTTCTCCGAAGTCGGTTTTTGAGACATCGCGGCTCGCGCTTAACAAAGGAGATGTCGGCGCATACCTCAACTGCCTTGCGGATGTTTCAAAACTGAATTACGGCATAAGCGAGAAATCCCAGTTAAAAAATATAAAGGACAAGCTTAAAAACTCTGATTTTAAAAAAGATATTATGAATTATGATGTTCTTGAAGCTCATGAAGAATCGATGGTCCTGCCTTCCGGCCAGCTGATAGACGGATATATTGTTTTTGAACAAAAAACCTATGACGGTTCGGCGAAACTCAGGATAAGTCTTTTGAAATATAAGGACGGGTGGAGACTTTTGCAGGCAAAAGACTTTATCCTTGACGCGAAAAGGATAAAATAAATTCTTATTTTGTCCAGGCCGCGAGAAATCCTATTGCCGCGCCTACCGCAGTGCTTATATAGGGGTTGGATGTAATAGGGCATGCGCCCGTGGAACATTTGCCGAAATATCCTATGGCAAAGCCCGCCAATCCGCCTATCAGTATGCCGGTAACAACTCTTACTATCATGGTTGACATCCTTTTCAGAAACTGTATCTTGCCCTGATATATATGTTTGTATTATCTTCAAGCTGTCCGAAAAATGTATGGTCGTATTTTTTAAGGAATATATTGCCCCCTACGGAAAATGAGAGATGGTCGTTATACCTGTAAGTTACGGACGGCCTTAAATAAGCGTCGTTATCCGTGGGGGAATAGAAAGTGAACAGGGATACGATAAGATTCTGCATCATTGCGTATCTCGTAAGCCTCAGTGTCAGGAGCTGCCGGAAACGGTCCTTTTGCGCGGGTTCATTTAAATAAGTTTCATCATACTCATCATAGTTTTTCATATATTCGAAATACCATTGCATGCCGGCGGAAAAATCTTTGACGATTTCCCTTGTGTATCCCAGCAGGCCCCTCGCGCTTGAGTTTTCTATCAGGGGGTTATCGCCTTCGCGGTCCTCGATGGAATCATAATATCCGAATTCCGCGTTTCCTATCCCGCCGAAAACATTTCCTCTTACACTGCCTCCGTATACGGCAAGCTTCGGGAAATAATTTTTCCATAACCGCGTATTGAAGCCCTCAGGCCTTTTAAAAAATCCTTTATATGCGTATCCCGCAAATTCATATCCTTTGATGTTTTTATATATCCTCAGGGCGAATTCCCCGTTTTCGATATCTCCTTTCGGGTCTTCCGCGTAAATCTGGTTTCGGCTTCCCGACAGTTCCTGTGTCAGGGGGTTGTAATAAGAAAGCCTTTGGCCCGTGACATATTCATCAGGGGTGAATTTGGGGGTCCATACCATATTGATATCGAAAATATCGGGGAAGAAACTCAGTTTGACGGAGTTGGAGGGGGCTTTAAGGTATTCATCGTCTCTTCCTATGAAAAATGATACCCAGTCTTTGGGAAACATATCATTGATAAACAGATAATCGCCTGTTCCCCATGTGAGTATTTGACGTCCCAGTTTGGCTTCCATCCAATCGGCCGGAAGCGCCAGCGCATAAGTTTCTCTCCAGTCAAAAAGGGCCTCTCCCTGGAACCCGTCATATACGGCATCGCCTTTAAACTGCACCTCAACATTATCCCAGGCGTGGTTGTAGTCAAGCCGCAGGCGCGCTTCATTGTATAATGTATCATGGTTTTGCGTGTCATCGCGGGTTATCCTGCTGCCGTAACCGTATTCGATAAAACCGTGTACGGGTATTTTTTCTTTTAAGGCTTCAAACACGTTCTTTTGCGGTTCCGCTTCTTCCGATAAGGCGTGAACGGATAAAAAACATGATATTATTGCCGGCAGCAATATGATATTTTTCATTTCAGGTATTGTCTTGGAGCCCTTTTAAGGTATCGTTCAGTGAAAATGTCATCCTTAAGCCCTATCTCGTATTTTATGCCTGAGAAATGTGAAACCGTATTTCCTCCCGTGTGAAGGTCTGTTACTTTTGACTTTATGACGGTAGGATGCCCTTGTATAGTTTCTATTTCCAGGGCTTCCACTGTTCGGTATTTGTCGCCCTGTTTATCATAGTATTCCGCTTTTACGGGCAGAAAATTACTTTTGTCAATCCAGACATCATAATATAAGAATTCAACATTTTGTTTATCTTTGGGGGTGTTTCTGATTTTGTAGTGTTTATCTGTGGTATCCGTTAGTTCATGCATATCCTCTTCCGTTCCTCGTCCGGAAACATCTTCATAAAGAAAATTTGATCCCGCAAAACTTGAGCGTTTGTCTCCGGCCGCTATTCTGTTTACAAGGTCCATGGCGGGAAGATAAAGCCATCTGTCGTCATCTTTTCCCGCGTGTTTCCACACCATGTAGACCATTTTCCGGACATCTGCGGGTTCATGGAAATAAACATAGAATTTCTGGTCCTTCCCGTCTCCGATATCCATGCGCAATATTGTAAATTCGCGAGTCCTTTCTCTTCCCTGTGAATCGGTTATCGTCATGGAAACATCGGCCCTGCCGTCATTGCCCTGGTAATACGAGGCAAGATTGGCTTTACTGATGATTTCATCAGCGTTCTCGCCTGCCGAAAACGTTGCGAAAGCCGCGAAAACGGCGAAAAAAATATAAAAAAAAGTTTTCATTTCCAGACCCCCTGTTATTCTTTTTCTGTATCCGGTTTTTCCTCTTCCCGTTTTGAAAATATGTTGCATATAACACCTGCCGTTAATATAACTGCAGCCGAAATAAGCGTCAGAAGTTTCCATTTTAAGACGGGGTTATCCAGTATAAGGCATGTGATTATCAATATACCCGCCGATACGCTGATGATACATTTTATGCAATTGCACGCATAGCGCCTTGCCCCGGCCGGTTTGAACAGGGATTTAGCGAAAGTTTTTATGAGGGCGGGAAGGAGAATGATAGTTGCCAGTGATGAAACGGCCATTATGCTTGCCAGGAAGAAACCCACTGTTTTATAAGGGATGAGAGGAGCCGCGAGCAAAGGCAGAAAACCTATGGCGATTACGATAGCGTTTCTGCTGATGGCCCTTGCGGGCGCCCCGAACATGGCTTTCAGGGTTTTTTCTACAGACTGGTTTTCAGCGTAAAGGGCCCTTGCCCTTTCAAGGAAATGGATGGCAAAGTCAACAGACAGGCCCAGGGTTAAAGACGAAAGAACGGCCACAGGCATGTCATAGTCTTTCCCCGTTAAACCTATTAACCCGTAAATCAGCAGTATGGTTATTGAGAGAGGCACCATTGAAAGGATGCCCCACAGCGGTGAACGGAAAAGGAAGATCATCATCAGCAATACGATTATAAAACTTCCGATCAGGGAACTTATCATCCCGTGTACCATTTTGTTCTGCCATTCGACATTAAGGTATGTGAGTCCGGCCCACTGGCGGTCCAGGGGGAATGGAGGGGGATTGTTTTCCATAAATCTGTCAACCTGTTTCAACGCTTTTTCCATATCTTTGTTATCTCCGCTTTTCATCTGGACCCAGATGTTCGCCGTTTTATAGTCCGGGGTTAAGAGATGCCAGAGGTCATCGGGTTTGTGGCCGTTCTGAAACTGGAACAGGCTTTGGGCAACAGCTTTTGTTGTAGGCGGTATCGCGTAGTATTTGCGGTTTCCTCCCATCAGCTCCATGTAAACTTTTTTCACAAGATCGGCGGCTGAGGTTGATTTGCCGGCTATCTTTGAGTCTGCCATATGGTTTTGCAGTTTTTCCATATATTCCAGCATAACCGGGTTTTTAAATATCTGGCTGTTTATGTTTTCATCTTCGATTATTTCTGTCACATCGTCCGGGTATTCATCGTCGGACGATAATTCTTCCGATTTGCCGGTTATATTCTCCGTAAATTCTGTGTAGTCATAGTTCTTTTCTTTTATGAAGATGTCTTTTTCCTTGTCGATATATGAAAGAAGTGTATCTATGTTTCCCGAAGAGGCCTCTGTTTTTTTTGCTTCTATTTTTTCTTTAAGCCCGCGGATATTTGTTATGAAAGACTCCCCTGTATCTTCTTTGTCGAGTATCAGGTAGGCGGTGTATGTCCCTCCGAAATGGCTGTTAAGCACCTCGTCCGCTATTCTTATCCGGTGCCCTTTTGTGAACCATTTGACGGGGTTATCGTTTATTTTAATAAGGCTCAATCCGTATATGCTGAGCCCGGTTAAGATGATTGAAACGGCGATTATTGATTTAGACCGTTTCCATATGAAATCGCCTGTATTATGCAGTATTCCGGTTAGGGCGGTTTTTTCCTCTTCACCGCGGGGAAGGCCGAAATTTTCAAGCGATTCATCTTTTATCAGCATCGTATACGCCGGGATGAAGAGCACCGTCAGCGCCCAGGCAAGCATTACGCCGGCTGCGACAAACAGGCCGAATATCTGGACGGGAGGTATGGGTGTTAATGCCAGCGAAGCAAATCCGGCGGTTGTGGTAAGGGAAGTGTAGAGCATCGGCATGAAGAGATGGTTCATCACGTGTGTGATGGTTTTTTTCTTGTCTTTGTAAACATTATACCTGTCAAAAAATTCGCTTAATATATGGACGGAATCGACAACCGCGATAGGCATAAGGAATATCGGTATCATCGAACTCATTATATGTACGGTGAATCCTGACCCTATCAGCAATCCCATCGTTGAAATCACGGTGATAACAGCTACAAGCATCGGCGCTATTACGAGTTTAACTTTTCTGAAAAAAGACCACATTAAAAGGAATATGATCAAACCCGCGAGGGGAGCGGATATTGCCATTTGCCTGAACATTTCAAATCCGAAAGTGTCTTCGGCTACGGGAAGCCCCGTTATGTGGTATTTCTCCGCGCCGGGATATTTCCCGGCGATTTCGAATATCCGCAGGGAAGTCGCATGGCTTAGATTTTTGTTTTTTATCGGGATATAAATACATAAGGCTTTTTTGTCTTCGGAAACCATAGTCCCGTATAACATGGGGTTATCAATGGCTTCATCCCTTATTGCCAGCGATTCTTCTTCCGACACGGGAGGTTTGCTCATAAGCCATTCGAACCGTATCTCGCCGGCGGAAGAGCCTTCTTTGATATTATCCGCATTTGAAGGGCTGATTATGTCCCTTATGATAACCGGTCTGGTTGTTTCCTGTCCGCCGGATTTCAGCTCGATTTGTTTTATGTCTTCCGTGATATTGTAGATTTTGGACAGGGTCTCTTTATTGAAAACCCCGTTGGGATTTTCCTCGTTTATGACGCCTAAAATTATAAAGTCATACAGCGCGAAATTCTTTTTTGTCTCGTTGTGGAACACCCTCACGAATTCTTTTTCGGAAAGCATGTTTTCCGGGTCGGTATCTATTTTGATCTTGGGTATCTGCAGCCCGAGTATCAGGGTCAGCAGAAAGGTGATTATTATTACGGCTTTGTAATGTTTTATGGCGAAACCGGTGATTGCTTCTTTCATTTTCTCTCCCGCCCGCAGCAGTTTTTAATGCACGCCAGAAGCTTTAAGAGTTCCTTTTTGTATAAGCTGTAAAATACCTGGTTTGAGAGTTTATGGGAATCCAGGGCCCCGCCGTTTTTAAGGAGCTTGAGGTGTTGTGAAGTTATGGACTGTTTTAACCCGGCGCTTTTCGCGATCTGGTTGACACTCAGCATATCGCTGCCGGCAAGCAGTTCAACTATCTTAATCCTGTCCGGATGGGCCAGGGCTTTGAGCATTACAGCCGCTTCCAGAACGGCCTTATGCGTCAGTTGTCTTTTTCCCATTTTGCCTCCAAATATATTAACATATTATAATATACTAATATATTTGTCAAGATTTTTTTACACACCGGTATTTTCCTGAGAAGAAGTTTCCGCGCAGGCCGCGGCTGGAAATACTTCAGCTGTAAAGATGGATGATTTTTTCAAGATTAGGGTTTTTCGGCCCTGAGAAGTTCTTGAAATTAACAGCTGTTTCATATCCGCCGTATTTGCCTGATTCCCTGCTTCTCACTACAGCGCCCATAAGCGTGATAGGGTCCTGAAAAGCGGGTACTTTGATAAAAAATTTTAATTCCTGGCCGTAAGTAAACCGCAGGCCGGTTCCCAGAAGCAGTCCGCCCTTGCTGAGATTTATTCCTTTGCCCTTGTTTCTGTCGAAATTATTGCTTGTATAGTCTACATCGAAGACAAAAGGGATTCTCTTGAAGGACCTTTTTTCAGACTGGGCGCTATTACGTTTTCTGAAAAATAAAGAAGACATAATATACCCTCCCCCCTAGTGAGAAATTATACACTATTTTTGTTCAACGTGTAGCATATTTTTTATTTTGAAGCCGGACGGGAAACCCTTCATAACTTATAATGTCGTCGGTAAATAGGCGAAAAATGCGCGGCGCGGAAAAAGTGTAAATATCTCTTGCGTGGGGATGGGAAAACGGGGCAGATACGTGACCTGCCCCGTTTCGGTAAAAATCTATTTGGTGATGGCGTTGATGAGTTTCTGGCCTTCTTCGGTGGGGGCCGCTTTTTTATCTATCACTATATCTATTGCGGTCAGCGCTTCCCCGTATAATGTTTTATTGTCTTTTTTATCCTGGCTGATTACAGCTCCGTCCAGAGCTACTCCCGCGAAAAGACCTTTGGTCCTTGAGTAGCAGAGGATAGGCGTCTGCATAAGTATGTCTGTTGAGACCTCCGCGTTCCTTCCGATAGGTCCTGCCGCTACGGCGGCGTCGCCTCCGAGCGTCACATTATCTTTCAGCAGCATATCAAGGCCCTTCCTTGAAGTTGTTACAAGCACTATGTCTGCCGCCTGGGCGCCTATCTGAAGCCCGAAGCTTAAACCGCCGATCATCACAAACGCGGGCGCGGACCATTCGCCGGTATCTTTGTCATGTGAAAGGACAACACCCGTTCCCCCTCTTCCGCCGAATATGAAACCGCCCTTGATTGTGTTGGGGAAGATGGCTATGCCGGTGCATTTTTTAAGCAGGTCATCGGGTATCCCGTTTTCCGGCATATCCTTCATTTCGAGAATCACATTGCTGCAGTTATCAAGCTTTTCGTTCACTCTCTGCGCCTGGTCGGCGGCCGCGAACGTACAAAGAGCGGCGGCAAGCGCAAAACTTAAAAAGTATTTCATGTTTTCCTCCTTTGCCCGGGTTTATACTAAAACAGCATTCTATAATAAAGTTAAAAGTTTTTCAAAATAAATATATAAGGTTTATAATGGGTGAGGACAGGAAGAGGTGGTATATGAGAAACGTTTTTATTTTATTTATTGTTTTTATTCTGGTTTCATCCGGTTGTTTTTCTTCCGGTTTTAAAAAATCCGACTGGGAAATTGTTTCCGGGGACTGGATTTTTGAAAAAGGGCATGTAAAAAATAATGCCGGCGAAGAGTACTGGAATATGCTCGCGCTCAAAAAACAGGATTTAAAAAGGAGTTTTAAAGGCAGTATCTCGGTTAAGTTTCACAGGGAATACTATCCCGCGGAAAATCTCCAGGGGATATTTTTGGGGCTGGAAGAGGGCAAAACAATGGTTTTTGCCGGAATTTACCAGAATTCGGCGGCAAAGAATTATGTCATGGGAGTTAATAATTACCATTTTATAGACGGAAAATGGCAGAACGCGGGTGATTGGTGCAATATAGAGATAGAACCGCTTAAAGGAAACAGGGTATATTCGATTGAATTGGAAATAAAGGGTGATTGGGCGGTCTTGAAGTTTGAGGGGAAAGAAGCAAAGATGAAACTGAAGGGGATTCCGCGAAAAGGTAAAATCGGGATTTCCTCAAGCGTTGGCTGGACAATATTTACCGGCATCGAGGTTAAAGAGTGATTTTGAGATATTTCCGGTTTTTAATCTTGGCGTTTTTATGTTTTTGTTTTTTCGGGGCGAAAACCGTTTTCTCTTCCGGCAATGAGATGAAAATAGGCTTGTGGTGTGAGTTTTTACCCTATAGCGAAGTAAAAAACTATATCGAAGCTCTGGGAAAGAGGGATATCGCGCTTATTCTGCATATAGGGCCGGCGGACATAGGGGATCCGGACCTTGTTTCGCTTCTGAGAAAAGCGGAGGAACACGGTGTCGATGTCAGAGCGTGGTGCCTGTTGCCCTATGAAGAAGACCTTTATTTTTGTGAGGACACGCTTGATAACACCGAAAATTTCGCGAAGGATTTTGCCGATTGGGTTAAAAGGGACGGCATCGGGATAAAATGGGTAGTCTTCGATTGCGAGCCTACGCCTTCCACAGGCAGGGAATTTTTCAAATATGTGAGGGAAAAAGACATTGCTTCCTTTATCAGGCATCTTAAAAATAATAAGAATGAAAGGAGATTCAAGCGCTCCGTCTACAGAATGAACAGGATCATCGGCCGGCTTCATGAAGAAGGTTTTTTTGTGGCGGGCACTTCAAACAGGATGATTCTTGAAGGTTTATACTTCGGGAATATCACTTTGCAGGACTCTCTGAATGTTCCCTTCACGATGCTGGACTGGGACGAAGTATCATTTTTGGTATACAGGTATAAAGCTTCGCAGGTCGATTATCTCGGCATGGTTAAAAGATATGCCCTGCTCGCGAAAAAATATTTCGGCGATAAAGGGGTTCTTGATATCGGGCTTATAGGGGATAACAGGAAAATCCCCGAAAACGAAAAGAGGATGGACCTTTTCGGGGGCGAAAAGAAATTTACAGACCTTCTTATAGGGATTGACAACCCCCTTGAACTGGCTGAGATAGTGGATATTATCGGGAAAAACGGGCTTTCCAGGGTTAATGTTTACTCGCTTGACGGCATAGGTGTTTCAGAATACTCTTTAACGGCATGGTTTGAAAATGATATCTCGCCCGGCAAGAGATATTTTACATATATCGCTTCGGTAAAAGCCGGGCTTATAAACGCGTCTCTTCAATTAATATACAATGTGCTTGTCGGAAAACAGGAATCCACAGAGGAAGAATTCGGGGCGCGCAGGAAAAAGGAATATAATCCCCCCGGAAAATCCGAATCAAGGCTTCAGTACCGCAGATGATTTTTCAGAATTTGTCGCAGAGGGAAAAAGTGTAGTTTTTTTCTCCGAACATTTTTTTCAGGCGTCTTGCGCTGTTGATATCTGTGTCTCCTGAATTCAGTTTTCCCGAAGGCAGGATGAACATCTTATGGTTTATCTCGGGGCGGGTTATTTTGCCGAATGATTTTTCCAGTTCCCCGGTATAACAGGGGTCATAGTAGCTCATTTTTAAACTGCCGGCTTTGAGGAAATCATATACGGCGTAAAAGTATCTGCTTTCGGGTTTGCCCGCAAAAAATATTTCATGGACTGTTTTTGATTTTTCGTCTATGCAGGCGTATCCGCGGGGCGCGCCGTCTTCTTCTATGATAAAAACCCCGAATTCCCCGAGATACAGGCTTCTGAATTTTATCAGGAAATTTTTCCAGTATTTTTCGGACCTTTCGAAAAAACCGTTAAGGCGGGCGTAATTTTTATCATAACAGGATTTTACTCTGTCAATATCGTGTCCGGCCGCTTTTCTTACTGAAATGTTATGCGCGCCGCTGCCGCCGCCGCTCAGCGGGTTATACGCCTCAATTGATTTGCCGGTGATGTTTTCCCATCCGAATCTGCTGTAAAGCTCGGGCCTCCCGAGCAGAAAACCTAGTTGAAAACCTTTCTGTTTCATCACCTCAACGGATTTTTCCATGAGCAGCCTTATGTAGCCCTTGTTCCTTTCTTCCGGAAGGGTGCATACGTTTGCTATACAGCCCGCCGGTATTTTCGCGCCGTCCAGTATTATTTTTCTTTTGAGTATCGTGGCGGCGCTTATTATCCTTTTGCCCCTTTTCAGCACAAGGGTGTCGCTGTGCCTGTAGGAAGGTTCTTTGTCGAAATAATGTGAGAAAAAATCGGGGTGCAGGGGGTCTGTAACGGTTTTGTTGAAAGAAATATCGCAGACTTTGACCATTTCGGAGTAATCTTTTTCTTTAAGTAAAGAAATCTGGGTTTTGTCCATTATTTTACCCCGCGGGAAATTTGTCTGCCCCGGACAAAGTGTATGTTCTCAGGGGTTGGGTTACTGAAAGCTCCGTCAACCTGAACCCGCCGGACGGGGTGGTCTGCTAACGGGGTCTGCGCCTGCGCCTTGCAAGGCGTTTTTTCAGCCTGTCCAGTTCCCTGGTCATTTCTCTGGGAAGAGTTTTGCCGAATTTACCGAAAAATTTTGAAATTGAATCTGTCTCTTCCTGCCAGTCCTTACAATTTACTTTAAGAAGTTTATCCAGCGCTCCGGGCTTGAGTTTTAAACCGGTTAAATCAATGTCTTTTTTGTCAGGGACATATCCTATGGGCGTTTCTTTTGCTTCCGTGCTTCCGCTGCACCTTCTTAATATCCAGTCTATTATTCTGATATTTTCGCCGAAACCCGGCCACAGGAAGTTTCCGTCTTCGTCTTTCCTGAACCAGTTGACATGGAATATTTTGGGCGGCTTTTTCATTTTTGCGCCCATTTTAAGCCAGTGACGAAAGTAATTTCCCATGTTGTATCCGCAGAAAGGCAGCATAGCCATGGGGTCGCGCCGCACTTCGCCCTGTTTGCCGTATTGAGCCGCTGTTCTTTCCGACGCCATTGTCGCCCCGGTGAAAACCCCGTGCTGCCAGTTGAATGTTTCATACACCAGCGGAGCCAGTTGGGCGCGCCGCCCACCGAAGATGATAGCCGATATGTTTACACCGTGGTGGTCATCGAGTCTGAAAGAAATAGAAGGGCACTGTCTTGCCGGCGCGGTAAACCTGCTGTTGGGATGCGCCCCGTAAACGGGTTTCCCGTTTTCATCCTGCAGCCCGGGTTTCCATGGGTTGCCTTTCCAGTCAATGCCTTTCGGCGGAGGAGGTTCATCCCCCTCTTCCCACCAGACAGTCTTATCGGGTTTCATAAGGACATTGGTGAATATTGTATTTTTTTGTATGGTTTTCATCGCGTTGAGGTTGGATTTTGAATTTGTTCCCGGAGCGACTCCGAAAAATCCGTTTTCGGGATTTATGGCCCACAGTTTCCCGTCGGTGTCGATTCTCATCCACGCGATGTCATCGCCGACGGTCCATATTTTATAACCTTTTCTCATCAGCCCTTCGGGCGGTATCAGCATTGCCAGGTTGGTTTTTCCGCACGCGCTCGGGAAAGCCGCCGCGATATACTCGATATGGCCGTTAGGTTCTTCCACCCCCAGGATCAGCATGTGTTCCGCCATCCAGTTCTCCCTGTATCCCATATGGCTTGCTATTCTTAACGCGAGGGATTTTTTGCCGAGAAGGACATTCCCGCCGTAACCCGAACCCACGCTCCATATGGTATTGTCTTCGGGGAAATGCAGTATCATCCTTTTATTGATATCCCGGTCCGCTTTTCCGTGGAGGCATTTTGTGAAATCCCCGTTTTCGCCGAGCGTTTCTAAGACTTCCCTGCCCACGCGCGTCATTATGCGCATGTTTAAGCATACGTATATGCTGTCGGTAAGCTCCACTCCTATTTTGCTGAAAGGGGAACCCACAGGGCCCATCGAGAAGGGTATTACATACATGGTCCTTCCCTTCATGGAATTTTTGAATATGGCGCCGGCTTTCCTGTAAGCTTTGGAGGGTTCCATCCAGTTATTGGTCGGCCCGGCGTCTTCTTTTCTGGAAGTGCAGATAAAAGTCAGGTTCTCGGTTCTTGCCACGTCATTTATCGCGGTTCTGTGAAGGACACAGCCGGGAAGCTTTTTCTGGTTGAGCCTTATCAATTCCCCTGTGCGGAAAGCTTCTTTTTCGAACCGGTTTTTTTCATCTTCGGACCCGTCCATCCAGAGTATCCTGTCCGGCTTGCATAATTTCGCGCATTTATTTATCCATGCGGCAAGTTTTTTATTATTTATCGGAGGTTTTATTGAAACCATGTACTGGACCCTCTTTAAACGCGGTTTTTATTTTACTTATTCTCTGTAAAATATTTGGAACGATTATAAGGTATTCCGGTGCGCAGTCAAGCAAAACTTGATGAATTGTCCTTGACTTTTGATTCGGGTCATTATATTTATAGTTGTTTGATTTTTTTGGAACAATCAAAGGGAGGAAATTATGGCGTATAAAATTAGCGATGCGTGTGTAGCTTGCGGTTCCTGTAAGCCGGAATGTCCCGTGGATGCGATTTCCGAGGGCAATCCTTATGTTATAGATCCCGATAAATGTGTTGATTGCGGCGCTTGCGCGGCTGTTTGTCCGGTTAATGCTATAAGCCAGGAATAGATGTTATCAGGATTATCAAAAGGCTTCTTCCAAACGGGAAGAAGCCTTTTTTTTATGTATTTATCGTTTTATTGTCTATAATATATATTATTTAAAAAGGAGAGCATTATGCGCGAGGAAATAAAAAAACTGATGGATAACATCAATCACGTTATCAGGGGCAAGGAAGACAGGGTAAAGCTTATCGTTACCGCGCTTCTCGCCGGAGGAAACATTCTGATAGAGGATGTTCCCGGTGTCGGGAAGACGACGATGGCCAAGGCGCTTGCCATGTCTATCGGCGGCGTCTTCTCCAGGATACAGTTTACACCCGATCTTCTGCCCGCCGATATTCTCGGAGGCTCCGTCTATAATCCGAAAGAAGGCAGTTTTGTTTTCAGAAAAGGCCCTATTTTTTCCAACATCATACTTGCCGACGAGATTAACAGGGCATCCCCGAGAACGCAGTCGAGCCTGCTTGAGGCGATGAATGAAAAACAGGTCTCTCTTGACAGCAGGACTTATAAGCTGGACCCGCCTTTTCTTGTTGTGGCCACTCAGAACCCGGTGGAGTATCACGGCACATATCCCCTGCCGGAAGCCCAGCTGGACAGGTTTGCCGTAAAGATAGAGATGGGGTATCCCGATACCCGGTATGAGGCCGCGATAATACTGGAGAGGGAAAAGGAAGACCCTTTGCTGGATCTGAAACAGGTCATCTCCTGTTCCGACATTGTAAAAATCCAGAATGAGGTGAAAAAAGTTAAGGTGGAAGAATCAATAGTCCAGTATATAATAAGGATTGCTGACTCCAGCAGGACCGACTCTCGTATAAAACTGGGGATATCGACAAGAGGGGCTTTGATGCTGTTTATGTGCGCGCGGGCCAAGGCGTACATCGAAGGCCGTGAGTATGTGATACCGGAGGATGTCAAGGAAATGGCGATGCCGGTGTTCCCTCACAGGCTTGTGCTCAATACGAAAGCCAGGTATTCCGGCGTGAAAAAAGAAAATGTCATCGCTGAAATACTTTCAAACACCGAAATCCCGGTTTAAAAATATTGATTGCCGGTAAAAATGCGTTTCAAATACGAATCCATAACCTTAAAACTTATCCGACACCTGGGAAAGATATGGCGGGAACGCCTTACATCTTTCGGTAAAATACTCTTCTTTTTTCTTATTATTTCGACAAGTCTCGCCAGCCTGAGCATAAGCGTTCCTTTTTATTTTCTTGCGTGCTGTATTTTCGGAATTTTTTTTATAACGGAGATATTTTCCGTGTTTATGCCGATGAAGGTCAGGCTGGAAGTTTCTTTTCCCGAAAGAGTTGTGTGTGATTCCGAATTTGAACTTGAGTTGACGATTGTGAATGAAGGAAAAAACTGTGTGTTCGGGGTCTCCGCTTATCCTGTTTTCTCGGGTATAAAGCTGAATATGGTCGGGCATTCGGGCCCCGTCTCTATTCCCGCCGGGGGGAAGGCGGTTGTCGTATGCAGGATGAAAGCTTCCGGAAGAGGCGTGTACGAGATAAAAAAACACCGGGTCGAAACAGCTTTTCCCTTCGGGGTCTGGAATAAGACGGATGACCTGCCTGTAAGTTTCTCGGTTGTTGTTTACCCCCGGTTCTGGCCGGTGTCATCCGTTGATATCCCGGTCGGCAGGAGGTATCAGCCGGGCGGGTTTATGATGTCGTCTAACATCGGCGATTCGATGGAGTATATAGGCGACAGGGAATATGTGGAGGGAGATTTAATACGCAACATCCACTGGAACGCGTGGGCGCGCCTCGGGAAACCGGTGGTCAAAGAGTTTATGGAAGAATATTTTTGCAGGATAGCGCTGATTCTCGATACTTTTACGGGCCCGGGGAAGAGAGACAGGGAAAAGAAAAAATGTTTTGAATCGGCGGTTTCCCTTACGGCGTCCATAGCCGATGTTTTGGCGAGGAAGGAATATATTGTGGATATTTTTGCCCACGGGTCGGAACTTTATTACCTGAGAGCCGGCAGGAGTTTCGCGTATTTTGAAAATATTCTGGATCTCCTGTCATGCGTTGACTCCAGCCCGAAAAACAATATAACCAATCTTGCGGGCATGCTTGAAGACGATCTGCCCGCCATAACGACTTTTGTGATAGTGCTTCTCGGGTGGGATAGGGAAAAAGAAAGGCTCTGCAGGCATATTGTGGAAAGCGGTTGCGCGTTAAAGAGGATTATAATAACCGATGAGAGTTGCGCGCTTGACCCCAACGCCGCTTCTGATGAAATAGGGGAAGCTTTAATACTCGGTAAAAACGATGTCAAAGGCAATGTCGATGTTATTTAACAGGCGGGGATGACCGTGGCTTATAAAAAGACAGGTTATATTTTTTCATATTTGATTGTTTTCCTGAGCGCCCTTTACCCGTCGCTTACCATGGGCTCGGTGATATTCCCCGCGGTTGTCTTTGCGGCCTTGATTTTACTTTTTAAGGCAAAAAAACCTCTTCTGCGGTTTAACGTTGATTTTATGACATATGTTTATCTGTCCATTCCGTTTGTTCTGCTGCTGAGATTTTATCCTTCGGATGTTGACAACGGGTTTATACTTGCGCGCCTTGCGTATGTCCTTGCGCAGTATCTTGTCGCTGTCCAGATAATGCATTTGGCAAATCCGCGGGATAACAGCGGCGAAACGATATTTTTCTGCTCGGTGATGTGCATAATCTGCGCGCAGGATGTATATGATTCAAATATCCTTTTGCATTCGCTGATGGCGGCGGCTTTATTCATTTCGTTTTTCTTTTTTATTAACGTGGAGTCTTTCCGGGGCCTGAAAGGCGGCGTGAAGGTAAAATATTATTTTGTCATAAGCCTTGCGGTGTTTTTCTCGTATCTCGCCGTTTCCCTTGCGGTGTTCTCCTTCAGGGCTTTTTATTGGCCGGTTGAAAATTATATGATGAGGTTTTTGTGGAGCGGCGGTATTTCCAGGAGCATTGACGATGCTTTTACGGGAAACTCCATGATAGGCAGCCTCCCGGAATTTCTCTGGAAACTTAATCAGCATAATGTATGCCTGCGGATTTTTGCCGAAAATAACCCCGGATATGTGAGGGGCAAATCATATCTCTATTATTCGCGCGGCGTATGGAGGAATCCCGAAGGCGGGGACAGGTATTTCCCTTTTGACAGGGAGGGGAAGGAAAACAGTTTTATAGTTTCTGAGGACAGCGGGGGGGGAAAGTTGCGGCAGATTTCCGTATTCAAGGATTCGAACCTGAGCAGGACGGTTTTTTACGGGGAATATCCTTTCAGGGTTGTTTCCGGTTCGGACAGAATGAAAGTTGACGCTTTCGGGAATATTTCCGACATGTCCGATAAGCCCGCGGTTTTTTACCGGATTGAAGGGTTATCGCAAAACGATTTTGGAATAAAACCTTCCCTGTGTCTTGAAGTGCCGGGTTACCTTAAGGAAAAAATCAGGGAAAAAGCGCTTGAAATATCAAAAGGGGAAAGCGACAAAAAGAAAATAGCCGGTTTGATAGCGGAATATTTCCATGATAATTATGATTATAAACTGGGGGTCCCTCTGTCGAGGGAATTCGACCCTGTTGAAGCATTCCTTTTCAGTATGAAAAAGGGGCATTGTGAATATTTCGCGTCTTCCGCTGTCCTTCTGCTGAGGTCTATGGGAATTCCCGCGGCGTATGTAACCGGTTTTCTTGTTACGGAAAAAAACGAAACCGGCGGCTACTGGGTTGCGAGGAACAAGGACGCGCATGCGTGGGTGGAAGCTTATTTTGAAGGCGCGGGATGGAAGGTTGTAGAGACGACGCCTCCTTCCGCCATGCCGGTTTTGATGGAAAAAAAGAATCCTTTTGGCGATTATTACGATATTGCGGTTTTGAAATTCCGGCGTCTGGCGGACAGGTTTTACAGGGAAGGGTTATTCTGGTTTGTTAACACTCTTTTTTTTAAGGCCCTGATATTTGTCCTGTTTCTGTGGTATTTCGGAAAGACGGTCCTGAGAAAAATTTCATCCTTCAAAAAGAAGATGGCCGCCTCTTATAATATCCCTGACGGCATACAGGATATGAGGGCGAAATATCTTGCGGTGGAGAAAGAATTAAAGCGCAGGGGCGTAATAAGGGAGAAGTGCCAGACTTTATCTGAGTTTTTGGAAAAGATTTCAGGTTCCGGTATCGAAGAAAAGGAAAAGGCCGGATATGTTAATTTTATCAGGGGATATATGGTAAAACGGTATAATATTTGAAAGGACGGCGGCTTAATGCTTCTTGAATTGCATTGTCATACAAACAAACACTCTTCATGCAGCAAAATAAATCCCGTGGAACTTGTCAACAAAGTTTTCAGGAAACACCTGCAGGGTATGGTGATTACCGAACATCAGTATTTGTGGACGGATGAAGAACTGGGCGATTTAAAGAAAAAGGCTTCGGTGGGAGATGATTTTTTAATATTATCCGCCCAGGAAGTTGCCACTGAAATAGGGCATGTGCTTGTTTTCGGAGCCGCTGAAAGCATAAAAAAAGAGACGACGCTTAAGGAACTGAGGGTTGACTGGCCCGACGCCGCTCTGGTATGGGCGCATCCTTTCAGGGACGGCAGGATACCCGATAAAAAATATTTCCTGAGCGCGGACATTGACGCGGTTGAGATTTTCAGCGGGAATCATACCGCGTGTGAAAATGTGCTTGGCCTGTCATTCTGGCACGCGCATAAATTCACGGCGGTCGCCGGAAGCGATACCCATTCATCCGGGTTTTCGGCTATATTGCCTACCCAGTTTGACCATCCGGTCCGCGGCATAAAGGAATTAGCTTCGGAAATCAGGGGCGGCCGGTGCCGGCCCTTTTTCAAGGAAATACCGAAATCGGGCAGCAATATAACCGTTACCGAGTTAACATTGGGGACAAAAGGAAATGATGAATTCAGGGATAGGATAATCTTGAAACAGGTCTCCGACCGGAAAAAATGGAAAAAACTGGAGGAATCCACGAGAATATTACAGGAAGTTTATTCCCGGGGTTTCAAAAAAGGGACATTCAGGGTTCCCTCCGTCATCGATAAAGATGACGTGAAAATGCTTGTAATGGAAGAAGGGCAAAGGGGAAAAAGCCTTTTCGACCTTCTTGCGAATGTAAATCCCGGCGCCGGGCGCGCCTATTTTGAATTGTCGGCAAAATGGCTTGCGCGCCTGCATTCTTTAAGGCTCGAGCTCACAAGCGCCGGTGAAACGGCGGAAAAAGAGAAAAAAAGGGTTGAATCATATTTAAAATCGTTCATTGGCGCCGGCAACCCGTATGTGCGTGAAGCCGAAAAATTAATAAAGTTTGTAAAAGAGGAAGAAGATGGATATTTCAAGAAGGATTCATCGTCGTTTATCCAGAATCACGGGGATTATCATCCGAAAAATATCATAATAGGGCAGGATTTAAACCATGATATCAGCACTTTGTTTGTCTCGGTGATTGATTTCGGGAATTCCATCAGGTTTTTGAAGGAATACGACGTCGGATATTTTCTTGCCCAGTTTTCTTCCCAGTTAGGCGCCCTTCCCGGGATAAAAGAACTGTATCCTGAAGAGCGGTTCCTGGGATTTTATGCCCGGGAGGCCGGGGTGGAAGACGGCAGGTCGTTTATGAAAAAAGTTAATTTTTTCAAAATAAGGGCTAATTTAAGCATAGCCGCTTATTTTATAAAAGTGGGAAAAGGAGACGGCCCTGAAATGGATAAACTGATATCGGAATCAATGGATATTTACAGGAGGATCGTATAATGTGCGCAGCGGGAAAAAAATGTGCAAAGCTGTATCTGGTCAGGCACGGCGCCGCGGTTCCGGAAACGGAAAACCCCGAAAAACCCTTATCTGATGTCGGCAGGTATGAAACAATCAAAGTCGCGGAATCCCTGCGCGGCTTTATGGTGTTGCCCGATGAAATCTGGCACAGCGCCAGGCTGCGCACAAGGCAGACGGCGGGCCTTTTGAAGGATTTGCTGCGCGTCAGAAAATGTTTTGAGAAAAAAAACCTCCTGCCCGGCGACGACCCGGGGAAACTTATAACTGAACTGGCAAAAACATCAAAGCACATTATGGTGGTAAGCCATATTCCCTTTGTTGAAAAGGCCGCGGGGCTTTTGCTTGGGGGGAAAGAAGAATCAACGCCCGTTTCTTTCGATACGTCTTCGGTCGCTTGTTTCAAAAGGTGCGGCGGGAAGGAATGGAGCCTGGAATGGCTTATTACACCTGACGTTATTTGACGTCAATTGATATCAGCAGTATATCATCCCGGAAATTGCCGCCGCTGAAATCTTTCAGTTGGTCTATGAGTTTCTGGTTGAATAAAAGCGCGCCGGTCCGGTGATTGTTTTTAATGAAGCCTTCCAGCCGCGCGATGCCGAATTCTTCCCTGTCTTTGTCCATCGTTTCATTCACGCCGTCCGTGAAAAGCAGGATTTTATCCTTTGGCTCGAAATCGACTTTTGATTCATGGATTTTTTCTTTGTCTTCTATCATTATGCCCATCAGGGTTGCCTGAGGCTCAAGCCTGGTTATGTCGGAATCTGATATCCTGTACATATATTGCGGCGGGTGCCCGTAGTTTGAATAAGAAAGTGTCTTTTTCCCGAAATCGAGAAGACAGCAGAAAGCGCTTAAAAACATGTCCGTGCCTTCGAATGACTTGACGATAAAATCGTTCATCTCCTTAAGGAGGATTCCGGGGTCTTTGTGTTCCTGCGCGAGGCGTTCGAATTCTGTATGGAGCCTGTTTACCAGGAGAGCGGCCGATACCCCGTGCCCGGTCACATCGCATATGATAAATATTATTTTATCGTTATCGATGAAATGGAATTTGGCGTAATCTCCCCCGATGTAATTCATCGGGATATAAGTCACGGCTATATCCGCCTTTTCCATGCTGATGGATTTGGGTATAAGAGTGTTGTGGACCCTGTTCGCGAGCTGGAGCTCTTTCTGCATCTGGATATTCTGTATCTCATTTTCTTTCAGGAGTATGTAGTTCTGGATTTCTCTTGTGATTTCTTTTTTTCTTATCACCGCGCAGAGGACAAATCCGAGAAAGAGAAAGATTATGCCGTCAAAAAGCATTTGCGGGCTTTTGACCGCGCGCATGATTTCAGGCATATACTTTTCAAGGTGGAACAGGAGTATAGAATAAGCGGCCATGTGCATGAAGGTTATCGGTATGAGGTCAAGCGCTGTCCACGGGATGGTGAACGAGACGAAAAACAGCATGAACATGTAAAGAGCCGGGCCTATTTCTATATAATTTGAATAAATGATATGCAGCTTGGTTATGTTGATTAACAGGAAAACGGTGAACAGCATGGCTATGAGCTTCGCGGACCTCATGGTTTTTGTTTTTTTGTTCAGGAAAAGCACGATACCGCTGCTGATGAGGACTACGGCCATTATGGGAATTTCATCTGTCCTGAAATCGTAGGGATAAAAAATGTAACTTAAGAGATTGCCGATAAAAAAAAGTATTATCGTAAGCAGCGTGAACAGCTGTATCCTGCTTTTTATGAGTATTGTCTGGTCCTTCAGGAAAGAATCCAGGTAAGGCTCAAGCACCGGGTACATTTTTTTAATCATAGGCTGCATGTATTATTTATAGAAGAAAATCGGTTTTATATAAAGTCTTTTTTAACAAAAGTCATTTCTTGAGAAAATCGGCTTAAAGGCGTAAAATAAAAAATCGGGAGGAGGTGGCATAATGAAAGAAGTTGAAATCGGAGTCATAACCCATTACTTCAGCAAGATATCTGTCGGCATCATTAAGCTTTCCAAGCCCTTGAAAGTCGGCGATGAGATCCACGTGAAAGGCGCTCACGATGATTTCTCGCAGTCGATCGATTCGATGCAGATAGAGCATGAAAAAGTTGCTGAAGCGAAGCAGGGCCAGCAGGTCGGGATAAAGGTTCTGGGTAAAGTGCATGAGAACGATAAAGTTTTTAAAGTGGTGCCGGACTGATATCCCCTAAATACTGCTGTCTTCCATGATAGCTTTTCCGAGCCAGATAGACCTGTGTATATTCAGGGAAAAGCCCTTAGATATTCTCCATGCTATGCCCGCGATTCTTTCGGCGATATGTTCGACGACGGAGGGAACCGGCCCGCCGCCCGCTTTTTCGCCCAGCACGCAAAGGTCCGGCTGGTCGTTGACATAATCGATGGATACGAATTTTTTATCTTTATCCTTTGTCATCGCGATTTCTGTCGTGAAAAATTCCATATTCGTGGTTCTCGCGATTTCGGAAGTTATTCTTGCCAGCGGCAGGAGCCTGAAATTATACATTTCCCTTAATGATATGTGCCCGTACCAGCCGTTGTTTGTGTTCCACCAGCACGGTATGATTTCTCCGAAAAGGTAATAGACCCTGAACCACGCCATCCTGTCGCCGAGCGTCACCGGCTCGATTTTTTCCTGGAGAAGGAAATCGTCCCCTTCGTTATAATGGCGGGCCCTGGCGATTTCTTCGATGGAACCTTTCGCGTCTTTAACGACCCCTCTCTGCCCGAAGCCCGTGGCGGGCTTTATGATGAAGGGTTTTTTCAGGTTTTTAAGTTCTTCTTTCGTCAGCTTGAAGTTTTTGGGTTCCCAGTTTCTGACCACGACGCTGAAAGGCACGGGGATGTTTGCTTTTAATAATTCATAATGGGTAATGGCTTTGTTTGAAGAATGCCGCGCGTCATCGGGGTCGCATACCACGTAACCGCCCGCGTCTTTGACCGCGTAGCATAACCTCACGAAGGGGTCTTTCGGGTTAAAATAATCCGCCTGGTTATCAAGGATGAATCTTATTTTCAGTTTGCTTTTTTCGAGTCCGGAAATGACGCTTTCCGCGTTTTTTCTTGTAATCAGCAGGAAAGCCAGGTGACGGTATTCGCATTCGCGCTTCAGCCAGCCGATGAATTTTTCATTGGTTTTGCTGTGCCATGTCAGAGCTACATCAAATTTTTTCACCGGTTACCGCCTTTTAAAGAGTCTTTTCCCCCGCTGGAAAAAGCGCGATATCAAATCTGGAATATTGTATACCCAAAAAAGAAAAAAAGCAAGAATACTGAAGGCGGAAAAACTTGACGAAACCGGCTGAGAATGTAAGAATGTAAAGTATGAAACGGGTTATGTGATCGGGGGATGGGAATATGGCGCTTAATATCTTAATAGAAGAACAGAAACAGGGCGTTTATGTAGTTAAGCTTGCCGGGGAACTTGATTCAAACACCTATATGATGTTTCAGGATAAACTCAGGCCCTTTCTTGTTGAATCCACGGAAGTCATTATTTTTGATATGGCGGGCCTGAATTATATAAGCAGTATGGGCCTGGCGGAAATCTTTAAGATAAGAAAAAAGGTGGAAGCGTATAAAGGAAGCATTGTCATTTCCAACCTTCAGCCCCAGATAAAAAAAGTCTTTGAAATAGTGAAAGCCCTTCCTTCCGAGAAGGTTTTCGAGAGCAGGGAAGAAGTTGATAACTACCTGAACGCGATGCAGAGAAAAGAGATAAAGAAACAGAAGGAAGAAACCGAGTGGTGATTTTTACACTTTTTTCAGTTTCCATTTCCCTGATTTGAAATAAATTGTGTTCAATAAAGCCAGAACAGCCGATGATATAAGCATAGCCAGCCATATCCCGTTGAGTCCCAGCGAAGTATGTTTTGAAAGGTAAAGCGCAAGAGGAATTAAAACCACCCATAATCCTATGAATGTGTTTACCATTGCCGGGAACGTGTCGCCGGCCCCGATTATTGAGCGGTTCAGCGTCATTCCGACGGCGGTAAATATAAAGGAGAAAGCCATGATCCTGAGATATGTCGTCCCGAGCCGGACAACTTCGGAATTGTTATTGAATATTGATACGAGAAATGGGGCAAAGGCCAGGAATATCAGTGTCATCGCGACCATGAATACCGCGTAGTAACTTGTCGCGACCCACCCGCTTTTTTCGGCGCGCGAAGAGTTTTGGGCTCCGAGGTTCTGCCCCACTAAAGTCGCGGCGGCTCCGGCGAACCCGAAACCGGGCATTATAACTATCATTTCAAGCCTTGTGCCGATTCCGTATGCGACAACGGCGAATGTCCCGAAGGAAGCGACCAGAGCCATTATCGCGAGGTTCATCATGCTCCGGAAGCTCATTTGCGCGGAAGAAGAAATTCCTATTTTAAAAATCCTCCACATTATATCGAGATCCAGCCTGTATTCGCTCAGCCGGACATGTATCAAAGACCTTCCTTTCAACAGTATCTCAAGCGCGATGATTGAACCTATCGCCCTTGATATCACGGTTGCCCATGCCGCTCCGTTTATCCCCATCTCAGGGAAAGGCCCTATGCCGAATATCAGAAGAGGGTCTAAAATGATGTTAATCAAAGTTGAAAACGCCAGTAGAAGCATGGGAGTTTTAACATCGCCCGCCCCCTGAAAAATGGCTGATATCAGGAAAAGGAAAAACATTATGAATATCGAAGCGAATATTATCTGCAGGTAGCCTGTGCCGCACATGACGACCTCGGAACTCGCTCCCAGTATTTCCAGAAGCCATGGGCTGTAAAAATACCCGGCCGCGGACATGATAACCGAAATAAAAAAACTCATTGTTATGGACTGCATCGCCGTATTGTCGGCCTGCGCGTTTTCTTTCGCGCCTATGAAACGGGAAATAAGCGCTGTGGTCCCTGCTCCTATCCCTATCATAAAAAACATGACTATCATCAGTATTGTTCCGCTCATCGCCACGGCGGCTATTGCGTCCGGCCCGAGCTTGCCCACCCAGAACATATCAACAAGGTTGAATAATGTCTGCAGCAGGTTGGTAACGATAATAGGCAGGGACAAAAACCATATATGGCCGGCGATATTCCCGTTCGTAAGGTCTCTTTTTAAAGAGACATTTTTAAAGAATCTTTTGATCATGTTTTATCCCGTCCATGTATGTCATTAAAGAAGAACAAAATACATCAATAAACCTTTTTTGTTAAGGTTTTTCTTTTATAACAGCCTGCATAGTTTTTTTGAAGCGCCGGCATACAGGCATAAACATGATTATAACTTATTATTCGGCAGTATGTTGCGAGAGATGAAAAATTATTTTGCGTTGACACCGGGCCTGCGCGCGTATATAAATAGATATCAGTTTTAATATTTAAACAGGGGGATAAGTAAATGAATGTGGAAAGCGTCGGCGAAAATTACAAATGCAACATTTGCGGCAACGAAGTGGAAGTGACAAAAGCGGGCGGGGGAGAACTTGTCTGCTGCGGCGAGCCTATGGAGAGACTCTAATTAGAGCCGTTGTAGTTTTTCTTCCCGGTTTGTTTTTACTTTTCAGGCTTTTTAAAATAAGATAATATAATCTAAGCCTTAGCCTTAACCTCGACTTTGATTTCTCTCCGGCTTTTGTTTGAAGTTAACCTGAAAAAAGGGAGGCGATTATGAAGCTCAGCGTGAAAGCGTTTGCTCTTGCCGGCGGTATTCTGTGGGCCCTTTCGATGTTTCTTCTTACATGGTGGTTTATTATGACATGCGGCGATACGGGAGACCCCACCATAGTAGGCAGATGTTATTATATCGGCTACAGCATAAGCCCGCTCGGCAGTTTAATCGGCGCGGTTTACGGTTTCTTTGACGCCGCAATCGGCTGCGCTGTCTTTGCCCTTCTTTATAATGCGCTCGTGGGCAAAAAACAGCAGCCTTAACCTTAACCTCACTCCTTTATCGCGAACTCAACATTGACGACCGCGGTCACTTTTTTATCCAGTGACGAGGTGTCATTTTTCCCGTACCACGATACGTCGTAAGAGTTTACGGGTGTTATCTGGAAAACGCCCATTTTCGCGGCTCTCATCAGCCCTATGCTGTTTCCCGTTGATTTTGCCATCGCTTCGGCCCGTTTTTTCGCGTCATCGGTCGCTTTTTCGAGCATCTCTATCTTGAGGTCCGAGAGTTTTGTGTAAAAGTATTCGGGCGAAACGGATATGAACTCAATGCCTTTGTTGATTAACTCGGTTGATTCGCGCGATACGGCGTCTATCCTGTCTATATCATACGACTTGACTTCTATTCCCTGCGTAAGCTTGTATCCTTCTATCTCGTTTGTGTCGTATCCCTTTTCATTTTTCTTATAGAGCACATTGGTATTTACCTGCGCAAACGTGATTTCATCGGCTTTTATGCCCTTATCGGACAAATACTGTTTCACAGTCTTAAGGTCTTCCTTAAGCTTTTCGAATGCGGCGGTTAAGTCGGCGTTTCTTGCGAAGAAACCCGAATTCCATACGATATAATCCGATTTGATTTTCTTCTCCGCCGAACCTGTGACAGAGATGACTTCATTGCTGAATTTTTTGATTTTCATGAACCCCTGCGACATGATTACGCTTGAGAAGATTGTGGCAATAGCTATGCACAATCCCAGAATGATGACCTGAGTGTTCCTTAAGACTTTCAACCCTTCCATTTTTGTCCCCCCTGCTGATTTGCTTCGCAAATCAATGCGCCGAAGAAAAGGGTACGCCCAACCTGATATGTAATTTTATTGAGGCCGCCCCTCTTCCGGCTGTTTAAGTTAGAAAACATCTTCTAAAAACGAAATTAACCCATAATAGCGACAGCGTTATGACGTTCCCTGAAAAAAAATAAAAATAATTTTTTTAATAGCGACACAATGGTGTCGTTTGTATTATTATAATAAAGGAGATTTTATATTTCAGGGGAAACTTTATGATTGCCGGTTTGGCCGGGAAGAAATTTAAGAAATCAGGTCCCGCGAAGGATTTGGCGCTTTCCAGAAGAGAGTTCGATAAGAAAATCCGGCGTATAGTTACAATCCTGAACAAACTGGAAACCAAGAAAATCATTAGAACAAGCGACCTTGCCGCTGAATTCAACGTATCGCTAAGGACTATCCAGCGCGATATTAACCTGATAGACACTACGGGGTTTCCTTTGAAGCAGGAAGCGGAGCGGGGCTGCTATTCATTTATGGACAACTTTTCCCTCAAGCAGATAATGCTTTCAAGGGAAGAGGCCTCCCTCCTTTCTTTCCTTCACGGAATATCCAAGGTTCTGGGCAAAAAATTCGATGACTCGTTCAGTTCTATCCTTAAAAGGGTGATATCGTCCGAAAGCTCATCCCCGTTTTACGTGAAACTGCCCGAGGGAGAGCGGCTTTCGGAAGACTATCCCTTCCTTGAGAACCTGAAGTCGGCCATAAATGATGAAATAAAGGTCAAAATCGAGTATCCATCAGGAAAGGAAACAAAAGAGCACGAGGTAAGCCCGGTTAAACTGGCTTTTTATGAGGGCCTGTGGTATCTGCTTGCCTATGTAAAGGCCGGTGAGCTGATGAAATTCCGCCTGGACTTCATCAGCGGGGTAACGCTTCTTGATGAGTATTTCGAGATGCCCCGGAACCTCAAAACCATACTTGATGAGAGCGTGAACATCTGGTTTACGGAAAAGCGCGACAAGAAAGTGACATTCAAAGTTGATGAAGAAGCCGCGAAATACTTCAGGTACGGCAAGTATTTCCCCCTGCAGAAAGTCAAGCCTGAGAAGGACGGCGCAGCCCTCATCGAAACAAAAGTGGGCGTTTACGAAGAAATCATCCCCGCGATGCTTTCCTGGATATCGCATATCAGCGAAATCGAGCCCGCCGAACTGAAAGAAAAGGTAAGGGAAATTTTAAAAAGCGGATTTGAAAGGATTTGAAACCTTTTGCTTGACTCTGCGAAGCCTTGTGGTAGAATGTCTGTTAGTAGAGAATATCCATTATTTAATAGACATTTATCTGTAGTGGACATTTATTGGGAAGGTGATTGAATATAATGAGAGTACTCTTGGGAGATAAAGCGAATATAATTATACGGGCTATGCTGTCTCAACCCGATAAAAAATGGGTTGCCAGGGATTTTGAGAAAGGATTTGGGGTTTGTCGCGCGCATGCGGCAAAAGTGTTGTCCGCATTGTATGCGCAAGGCTTTGTCAGTGGAATTCGTTCCGGCCGACTCGGTTATAGCGTGTTACAAAACAAAGAAGAGTTGCTTGAGGAATGGCTCAAAGTTTACAAATTTGAACTTAATAAGACGTATCTTTATTACTCAGCCCGCGAAGATATCTTGGCCTGGCTAAAGGAATATTTTACGGCTAAAAATAGTGCCGGTAAGTATGCTTTAGCGCTTCATACCGGAGCGAATTTTATTACACATTATGTGAACACCCCGATAGTATATTGCTATTTGCCGGCCGAAGATTTCAATAATATCGCGCTGGATTTAAGACAAGCTCTTGACCTCAAGGAATTAAAAAAAGGCGGCAATTTCTATCTGATAAAGCCGCACTATAAAAACGCCGCGTTTTTCAATACCCAAGTGATAAATGGTTACAACATTGTTTCGAATCTCCAACTTTATTTGGATTTATACAACTTCCCGCAGAGGGGAAGAGACCATGCGGAATATTTGTTGAAAACGTTAAAAGAAGAAGGGAAAACCATTGTCTAAAGAATTTCCCGCTGAAAGATTGCTGATCAAAGTTATAAATGATTTGGCCGATTTTCTGCCGTATCTGGTTCTTGTCGGAGGTTGGGTGCCGTATATTTATGCAAAATATATATGGCCATATCGGTTGGACGGCGATTCTCCGGATTCAGTATCTGCTCTATGCGATTTCATCCCTGTCATTACCACTACCGATGTTGATTTTGGTATATCTGTTACTGCTTATTCCGGAAAGGAATCAATTGCTGAGCATATTAGGAAATTAGGATATGGGGAACGTCATGTATCAATGGATAGAATAATCCCGTTTGTGCCTGTTGTGAAAGATGAAGCAGGGGAAATGAAAGCCGAAGTTGAATTTATTTCTGATCCTGAGAGTCCCAAAAGAATTGTGAATAAAATCGTTGGGCGTGAAATCAAAGTAAATGAGATTCGAAATTTTAATTTACTGATTGATTCCACGATAACAGTATCAATGTATGGGCAAAATGTTCAGATACCGGCAGAAGCAAAATTTGCTTTTCATAAATTGCTTACTTTTGTCGATCGGCAAAATGATGAAAAGTTAAAAAAAGATCTTTATTATGTTTACTATATGCTTAGGTTTTGTCCTGAAAGGGAGTTGCTCGCTGATAACATAGTTCGTCTTATCAAAGAAAGGAAAGAGGGGAGCCAGGTTAAGGCAAACCTTAAAAAATATTTCAGTAGCATAGATGCGAAGGGGCCTCTGTTTGTAGAGCGGGAAAACGGCCCTGATTCTTATGTTGACGATGTGCGGCAGGATGTTTTTGATAGGTTTAGCGGAATCTTGCGAAAGGTTTTATCCCATTAAAACCAAAAGTACAATCCATTTCACCATAAAACCGTAGAATTAATGCTTCTTTTGTTATAGAATGACTTTAAAACAGGGGAGGGCGAATATGAAAAAGCCGACATTAATTATACTTCTTATTGTAATAATATGCGTCGTAGCGGTTGTCATTGTCCAGGGAATAAAGTTTCATAATAAAAAACAGCTTCAGGATATTATGGCCGATATCCACAAGTATACCGAAGAGGGCAAAGGCAACCACCTGATGGTCACCTATGACCCGCGCTGGGTTTTCAAGCACGAGGAGCTCAACAACATACTGGAATCGAACAAAATTCATTACACCAACTATATAAAGTACAAGATAGTCAAAAGCCAGGAAGGCTCAGATATGAAAACCCTGGATGACAAAATCCTGGCACTATATAAGAAAAGCAAGTAGCGGATTTTCCCAAAACTGCTTAATTAATTGACAATCCCGTTGTTTGCCGTATTTTTCCCTCTATTGACAAGAACTGTTTTATAGGGCATATTTACCTATAATTTATTTTGTTAACAGGCAAGCCTCGTATATTTTTAGGCCGCCAGATTTATCTTAACCCATTATCATGGAAAGTGATATGAAGGGATATCTTTTTTTGTTTTGTGTTTTAGTTTTGACGTTTTTTGCAACTTATGTATTGGCGGGGATGATAGTTTTTGAAGGGGGCAATATTTTATTCCCTGTTATTTGGCTTATAGGGTTTTGTGTATTGATTGTTAATGTGTGCCTTGCGCTTACGCAAGCGGTATTTTTTGTCTTTTCCCGGAAGCGTCTGTTGCCTGAATTGAAACCCGCAAAGAATCCTTTTACAGCAATTGTTTATCCTCTGAAAGATGAAACTTTCGGGATATATGAAAGGATTAAATATACTATTGAGCAGAATAAAATAGAAAATGCGCATTTTTGGATTTTAAGCGATTCCCATGGGGACAGCTTGAATTATGAAAATGAAACAGTCATTAAATTAAGAAAAGATTTCGGCTCCGAAATAATCAGATACAGGAACAGGAAAAATCCGGTTGAAAAAAAACAGGGTAATATAAGCGATTGGATTAAGCATTTCGGCCATCAATATGAATATATGATAGTTTGCGACGCAGACAGTGTTTTGCCCTGCGGCTCAGTTCAAAAGTTTATAAACAAAGCCGAACACCCTGTGAACAAGGATGTGGCGATCTTTCAGGGAGGGATCCGGGTAATACATGCGAAAACACTGTTTAGTAAATTCATAGCGCTTGCGACCGAATCTTCCCAGAAATTCAATGTAACTTTAATGTGGCGTATTTTTGAGCGCAGTATGTCTGTCGGGCACGGGAATCTCATCAGGATAGAGCCTTTTTCAAAAGTGAAACTCAAAGACGGCATTATATGCCATGATTTTTGGGAAACCGCTTATCTTGACAAGATGGGTTACAGGACATGTTACTGTGAAGATATTATAAGTTATGAAGAAGTTCCGAATAATTACCTTGAAATAAGGAGAAGAGACAGAAGGTGGGCTCGTGGGACTCTTCAGGCATGGCCTTTGGTCTTTTTAAATGGAATATCGCTCGGGACAAGATTTAATGTCGCCTACTGCGTATATTCTTATTTTGCCCATATGATGCTTCTATTTTGGTTGGTGGGAGGGTTTTTTTGTTCGTCCAGTTTCGGGGGGCAGTTGCTCACTTTTCAACGTTATGCTTTTGTGGGCTATGCGATGATAGATTTGGAATTATCCGCGATGCTTATCGGAACATTGCTGATTATGGCTTTCCACAAAATTGTGACATGCCGCAGCGTTAAAGACGTTTTCAATCTTATAGCGGAAATAATTTTTTCCACACTTGTGGCGCTTAACAACGTTTTTTATGTGACACTTGATTTGATATCCATCCCCTTTAAAAAAACGGGATGGCGCCCGATGTCAAAGAATCCTTTTGAAAGCCTTACATTGATGCAAACCGTAAAAACATTATTCCCGGGCACTTTATTCGGTTTGTTCTGCATCTTTTTGGGGTTGAAATATTCGGTTCATTGGCTGATGGTAAGCCTGCCTTTCATTATCAGTTTTGTCGGCGCCATTCCTTTGGTTTATTTAACTTCAACAAGAGGCGAATAAAATATGGATGAGAAAAAAATGAACGGGGAAAAAGAAGTTATTCCTGAACTCAGGGAAGAAATCGGTTCTCAAAAACCGGATCTTTTCAGGGTTTCTGAAAAAGAAAGAAAAAGGATAAGAAAGATTTATTATATAAAGCTTTCCGTATTTCTGGTGTTTTTATGTGTTCTTGGCCTGACGCCGATTAACAAGAATATTTCCGGCATAGCGAGAGTTATTCCGGAAAAGTATTCTTACATTGATGCTTTTCAGGAAGGCATAATATTTTCTGTCAATGTTAAAGAAGGCGATAAGGTTGAAAAAGGCGATCTCCTTTTCGAAATAAGGAATCTTGAATTGCTTTCCGAAATGGACACTTCATATGAGGAAGAAGTTATCCTGAAAGAGGAGATTCAAAAACTGGAAGGGGAAATATCCTGGCACAGGAAGGTTCTGGACCGGAATGTAAACCTGTATAACGAAGAAGTTATCGCGCCCGCCGAATTGGAACTTACCCGCTTGAAATACAACAATGCGCGCCACGAACTGGAAATTAAAAAGCAGGAACTCGAAATTGTCTTAAAAAGAAGGGGATATCTGCAGAAATGTATTGAAATGACTAAAGTTAAAAGTCCGATAGCCGGAATTGTAATCGGAAAACTTTCCGACAAACTGTTTACCGTTGCGGAAAAAGGCGAAAGAATCTGCCAGGTAGCCGATACGACAAAATTTATCCTTGAATTTCCCGTTCATGAGAAAAGAATCAGGTATGCCGGCGTGGGACAGCCGGTATCCGTGAAGTTTTATGCTTTTCCCAATAAGGTCTTTCAGGGAGAGCTTACCGAAATCCGACCGATTTTCTGGGAAAAAGAGAAAAAACTAATAATTACCGAAAATGTCATAAATGTTTATATAGATTTTAAAGAGCAGGTTCCGTATGAACTTAAGACCGGAATGAGCGCTTTTGTGAATATTCATGCGGGCAAGACGTGCTTCTTCGGGCTTATCAGGGAAAAGATTACATATTTATTTTCAATGTAGATGATGAAAAACTTTTTTGACAGTGTAATGGATCCAGTATTAGTTGCGATCGCCGCTATGCTTTTTTGCGGGAACGTCTCAGCGGAAAATCTATTTCTGCGTCAAGCAGTGGACATTGCTTTGAAGAACAGCCCTGATGTCGATATAGCGGAGCTCGAAGAAATGAAAGCGCAGTATCAGCTTAACGCGAGCACCGCGGAAATGCTGCCAAAGGTCGACGGATTCATACGTTATTCAAGCGATGATTATGTTTCCGATTCGACAAATAAAGGGTGGCTGATAAGCGGAGGGGTTGTCCAGCCTGTATGGAAAGCCGGCAAACTATTTTACACGAGACAATTCTATAAAAACCTGAAAGATGCGGCAGTTATTCAATTAGAAAAAAAGAAACTTGATGTTGCGTATGAAGTGAAAAAGGCTTTTTTTGACGTTTATAAATTCTCAGAACTTCTTAAGGTTGCCGATGAGACAAAAGATTTGTTGGCTTCCCACTATGGTAATGTCAACAAGATGTATGTTCAGAGGATTGTGCCTAAAGTTGATGTTTTAAGGACCAAGTCGCGTCTGGATGAAGCCCAGCTGGAACATATAGAAATATTGAATGAACTCTACCTTGCAAAAAACAGGCTGAATTATTTGCTGGATGTTCCTCTTGATTATGATTATGAGATAGTTTATTCCGAGAGCAATATGGATTTAAAGTTTACGCTTGATGAGTTGATGCAGGTAGCGTTCGAGAGAAGCCCGGAAGTTATATTGCAGGATTACGCTGAGCAAAACGCCCGGCTTAACACAAAAATTTCCCGCGCAGATCTCTTTCCGCAGATTGATGCCTACGCCAGGATAGGCAGGCTTCTCAGGACGGATTATGGCGATGATACAGAAAAGTCGGCCGGTTTCACCGCGAATATGGATATTTGGGATTGGGGCAAGAATTACAGCGAAATGAAAGCCTCGGATGTTAACTACCAGCAGGAACTGAGAAAAAGAAGGCTGTTGAATAACAGGCTAACGCTTGATGTCAGGAATGCATATATAGATTACGATATTTCTTTAAAAAGGATTAATGCTGCTGCGAGAGTGCTTGAAAGCTCCAAAGAAGAGCTGAAAAAACAGCTTATAAGGTTTAAAAACGGCCAGGCAACAAACCAGGAAATTCTCGATGCTGAAGTTTTCCATACGAAAGCGGGTTATGAACTTAAAAGGGCTTATGCCTTCAGCGGCGAGAAAAAAGGTTTTCTCGAGAGAGTCGTAGGTATTATCAACTTTGAGGAAATAGAAGAAAAACCGCGGGTCTTTGAAAATGATATGGATTTTATATCTTATGTTGAGTACAGGGCGTTTCTCTATTTTATGGAAGAGCAGAGCGGAAGGACAGGTTTATTCCGCGATACGTCGGGCGGCGGGGACTGCAGCATAGCAGCGACAGGTTTCGGGCTGGCTGCGTTGTGCGTAGGGGTTGAAAATGGCTGGATAGAGAAAGACGAGGCGGAGCGTAAAACAATTAAATGTTTAAAAACATTAGCCGGTCTTAACAACAGGAAAGACGGGTTTTTCTTCCATTTTCTGCAGATTGACACGGGGGAACGTTCTGGAAACTGCGAGGTATCTACGGTTGATACCGCGATACTTCTCTGCGGGGTGATCGCGGCATCCGAATATTTTAGCGGAGAAGTAAAAGAATTAGGTTATCAGATTGTCGGTTCAGTCCGATGGGAAGAAATGTTCGATAAGGGGGCAAAACGCTTCTGTATGGGGTGGACTCCGGAAGATGGGAACATCAAATACAAATGGAACTTTTATACGGATGAGATCTTTTTAATGGCGATTTTAGCGTTGGGCTCTACAGAAAATATTCCCGAAGATGTATTTTACAGTTTTGAAAGAAAGAAGATGTCCGGATTAAACGGCGAAGAATTTGTAGTCAGTTGGACAGGGGCTCTTTTTACCTATCAATACGCGAACATCTGGTTTGATTTAAGGGATAAGACAGACGCGGAAAATATTAATTGGTATGAAAACTCCAAAAAGGCTGTTATCTCTCAAATAGCGTATTGCAGGGAAAATTCCCCTAAATACCGGAGTTTCGGCAGAACCTCATGGGGAATCTCATCCTGTGAGACAAAAGATGGATACACTATGGCAATGGGCGCTCCGCCCTGCGGCGAGTTAAAACCCCAGTTTGACGGGACAGTCGCAATAACAGGTTCTGTCGGCTCGATAATATTTACCCCTTATGAATCTCTGAATTGCGCTAAATATTATTATTCTCAAAGCGACTTGTGGGGCAGGTACGGATTGAAAAACGCTTTTAATATCGATGAAAACTGGGTTTCGAATACCGCATACGGCATAGACAGGGGATTGATGCTTCTTGCAATTGAAAATTTCAGAAGCGAACTTATATGGAATTTGATGATGAAATCATCTGTAGTTCAAAAAGGTTTTGAAAGAGCGGGGCTCAAGTAGAAATGAGAAAAACCGGCGTAGTATTTTTATTAATATTTTTAATTCCTTTACTCGTTTTTGCGGAAGGAGAAAATGAAACTCTGTCCGCCGCGAAGAAGGCTTTTGATTCCATAGAGTCTAAAGTATCTGACAATTCTTTGCCGACGGCAAGAGATTATTTTAAGAACTCGTCGTTTGAATACCGGAGCACTCTTGAGAATATGTCTAAAATTGAATCCAATACGCTCTCCGCTCAGGAAAAATCGGATTATATGTTTATTCTTCTTATCATTTCTCTGAGAAAGCCGGAATTGCTTTCTTACAGCAAGGTAAAGCCGGATTACATTTCCGCCGCAAAGGGTTTTTTGGATTCAACCGCGCCGGCGGATTTATTCTATAGTCAGATGTTATATCTTTATAAGTCGGGGTTCATAAGCGAATGCCTGAGCATTATAGATACGGTTGATGCCCAGAATTGCGCCGGTGGGTTATTTTTTAAGTCGGGTGAATTTGCGTTGGAAGCCGGCAATGCGAAGGCAGCGAATATGTTTTTTGATTATTATCTGGGCAAGGTTCTGGAAAAGAGCAGTTATAAAGTGTTTAAAGAGGAGATTGCGAGAGTAGAAAACCTTTTCCGCGAACAGGAATATCATGCTTTAGCGAATAAATATGAATTGCTTGGCATTAAAGTGGCCCTTGATAAAGAAGACGCTCCGCAATCAATAGCCGACGGTGTCAGACATAAAGCGGCTGTGCTTTATAAGCAGGGCAGTTATTCTGAAGCTGTGAAGTATTACGAAGTTCTGTATTTTAAAACAAAAGACCCTTCGGTTAAAAAAACAATTGCCGATATCTATTTCGACTTAAATGAGTATGAAAAAGCGCTGCAGATGTATTTATCTATAGATAATTTTGAAAAAGATAGTTATTCGTGTTTCAGGACCGGGCTATGTTGTTACTATTTGAATGACAGGGCTAAAGCATATTCGATATTAAGAGACCTGTTGAAAAGTGTTCCCGATTCCGAGTATTCCGACGACATTCTTTATTATCTCTGGAAAATCAATGAGGAGGCGGGCCTTATTGACGAGAGTGGCGAATATTATAACGAGCTTAAAAAAAGATATCCGGGAAGTGAATACATTCTTAAAATTGAAAAACAAAAGGAGCTTCTATGAAAAAAATAAAACTTCTGCTTCTGTTATTGGGCTTAAGCATATTTGCTGTAATCAATACGCCGTCATCTGGTTCTGAACTATCGCAGGTAATGGCCGACATTCATAAATTCAATGAATCCGGGGCAGGAAGCGGCCTGATGGTGACATATGATCTTAACTGGGCCGAGAAAAATCCTGAGCTGAGCGCTGTTTTAAAAGCGAACGGTATTTCTTATGAAAATTACATCAAATATAAGATTATCAAAAGCAGGGAAGGAATTGATGTCAGTAATCTTGATGAAGATATATTGAAGCTAAACAATTCGGAGGAGACAAGTACTCCTATAACTTCAAGTAAATCCTCAGTCAGTAGTTCTAGTGCGGAGGATATATATGCTCTGGTAGAAAGGTTGAATAACGCGCAATCCTCTTCGGCCTCCACCTCACCTGAGATGATGCAGATAGTGAATGACATTCATAAATTCAAGGAGTCCGGGGCCGGGATTGGGCTGATGGTGACATACGACCCCAAGTGGGTTGAGAAGAATCCTGAACTGAATGCCGTTTTAGAGGCAAACGGGGTATTTTATGGGGATTATATTAAATATAAGATCATAAAAAGCAACCAAGGTGTTGATGTGAGCAACCTTGATGAAGATATACTGAAATTAAACAATTCGGTTGGGGGAAATTCCTCCTCATCGAATTCTTCTATAGTTTCAGGCAGCTGGAAAGTTATAGATTTTGAAGCTTCAAATAGCCAAACAGTTTCATCCTCGATAATAGACGACATTCATAAATTCAATGAATCCGGGGCAGGAAGCGGCCTGATGGTGACATATGATCTTAACTGGGCCGAGAAAAATCCTGAGCTGAGCGCTGTTTTAAAAGCGAACGGTATTTCTTATGAAAATTACATCAAATATAAGATTATCAAAAGCAGGGAAGGAATTGATGTCAGTAATCTTGATGAAGATATGTTGAAATTAAACAATACAGCAGTAGTAAATTCTTCCTCAGCATCTTTGTCATCTGAACTATCGCAGGTAATGGCCGACATTCATAAATTCAATGAATCCGGGGTCGGAATCGGTCTGATGGTGACATACGACCCCAAGTGGGTTGAGGAGAACCCGGAACTGAATGCTATTTTAAAGGCGAACGGCATATTTTATGGAGATTACATTAAATATAAAATCATAAAAAATAATCAGGGAGTTGATGTTAAGAATTTGGACGATAAGATATTAAATTTAAGCACATTAGAGAATTCGGGAAATGGAAGCGTTACATCGGGCGGAGCGCCTTCCCAGACAAGGCCTCTAAGCGATTACCAGGGCTTACAGACAGTAGGAGATTATGCAAATGATGGATTGCCGGCGGGTCTTTTTGAACCTGTTACCGATAGTGGAAATGGGACAACAGGTGATTTGACAATCTTTGGTTCCGATGGGTCAACAGTGAATGGAAGCACAGGCCCTTTAACTTGGAAGCATGATAAATACAGGGTGGGTCCGTCAGGTGTTAGTGGCGGGGAAGAAGATGAAGAGCAAGATGAAGAAGGGGAAGAAGATGATGAAGATGATGAAGAGGGAGATGCTTCCGACGAAGGGAGTGAAGAAAATAGCGCAAAAGATGAACAGGGCGAACCGGTATTGATACCTGACGGAAATTTTTATTCCACAGAAAAAGACCTGATTGGCAAATACGATTGCCATACATTTAACCGCTATTACAACAGCTTAAGACAGGTTGACAGTGGTTTTGGAACAGGATGGGGGCATAGTTTCTTCTGGCAGTTGAAAGAAGAAGGCAATGAGATTGTTATATATTCTCCCGATTTGAAAAAACTTGTCTTCGAAAATAATGACGGTGTTTATTCAGCCAAAAAACCCAACAATTTTTCCAGACTTATAAGAAAAGACGGCAGTTTTATACTTTCTTTCCCCGCCGGCGAAAGGTGTGTTTTTTATAAAGATGCAAACAAGAAAGTAACTTATATGACCGGTCTTTACGATTTGGAAGGGCTAAAACAGGAATTTGAATATGATTCTACCGGCATGTTTCTTAAAAAGGTAAAAGACAGGCAGGGGAATTGTATCTCATTCGACTATAGCGAGACAGGACGTGTTACAAAAATAACTGATAATACGGGCAGAGTGGTGTCTTACAGTTACAATATTTCCGCCGGCTCGGTTTCCCAAGTCATCAAACCGGATAACTCAAAAGTGAGTTATTCATATGACTCTCGCGGAAACCTCTCGGAAAAAGTTTTTTCCGATGGGACGGTGCTTGTTTCGACTTATGACAACCGGTGCAGGACATTAAAACAGTTTCTCGGCAAAAAACTCACTTATGAGTTCAAATATGGTGATAAAGACAAGAAAGTTTTATATTACGAACTTGGCAAACTTGCCAAAACGTATTTTTATGACGATAACAAAAACCTGACAAGAATTGTTTTTGAAAACGGTGCCGAAGAGAAAAAATACAACAAGGACCAGCTTGTAGCGGAATATATAGACGCGGCTGGGAACAAAACTTTATTTGCTTACGATGACAAAGGAAATGTAATCCGGAAAACTTATCCCAACGGCGCTGTTGAAAAATTCGAGTTTGATGAATACAGCTGCCTTACTGAATATATCGATTCCCTGGGCAATACAACGAAAATAGTTTATAAGGGCGCAAAACCTGAAAAGATAATAAATCCTGAAGACGCGGTCACGTCATTTAAATATGACAAAAACGGTTTTCTTGTCAAAGTCGATTATCCTGACGGCGGAAAAATTGTTTACGAAAGAGACGAAAAAGGAAATGCGCTGAAAATAGACAACAACGGCGTTATATCAAGATTTTCTTATGATTTGCTCGGCAACATCAATAAAGAAATAAGCCCGTCGGGTTTAGTTACCGAATACACTTATAATCCCTTAAACAAACCGACGATTGTAAAAAAGATATCCGGAACCAAATCTTATGAAATGGGATATAAATACGACCCGTTCGGGAATTTAATCGAGATTAAAGACGCGCTGGGAAGAATTACCGCCTTAGATTGGGTAGAGGGCTTTTTTAACCGTGTGGAGAAGATAACCGATCCGGAAGGCAACCCTGTAGTTTTTTCCTATGATGAAGTCGGCAATCTTTTGTCAAAAACAGACCGCAACGGAAACACATGGGCTTACACTTATGATGTTAAGAACAATCTTACTTCGGTAATTGACCCGTTTAAGCACGGTATCAGGGCTGCATATGACAACAGGGGAAATCTTATTGAAGAAATCTCAAGAGATAAAATAAAAAGAGCGTTTGAGTATGACGGCGCGGGCCGCATAGTGAAGGTGTCGACGGCGGAAAGAGCGGATAAAGAAATAAAATACGATATAGCGGGCAATATCCTTGAAGTTATTGACGGTAACGGCAATCCCGTAAAATATAAATATGGTAAAACCAGCAAAGTCATAGAAACTGTTGATGCCGAAAATATAAGCACGCGATACGAGTATGATGTTATGGGGCGCATTTCATCCATTACAGATGGGGAAGGGAATACCACCAGCTATATTTACGATAAAACGGGGAAAATCATCCGCATAGAAGATGGAGAAGGGCTGAAGAGGGATTTTATATATGATAAAGCGGGCCGGCTGGCGAGAAAAACATTTCCTGACGGTTCCTCGGTTAATTATCAATACGACAGTTTCAGCAGGATTTCGAAGATTGTTTATCCCGATGATACTGTTGAGTATGACTATGACGCGGTAGGCAACATAATTTCTATGAAAAACAATTTTACCGAAGTAGCTTATAAATACGATAATTTAAACAGGGTGATTGAAGAAAGAGACACTCTTACCAACAAAGTAATAGCCTACACATATGATAAGGAAGGAAACAGAAGGGCATTTGTGTTGAATGACAACTATGTTGTTAATTACGGTTATGACGAACTGAACAGGCTCATCTTTATTGAAAACTCCGGAAAGAAGTTTAAATACAGCTATTCTCCGGGCGGAAAGACCGTTGAAAAGAAATACCCTAACAATATGGCAGTTAATTATGAATATAATCAGTATGGTAGGATGGATTCAATTAATGTTTGTTCCGGAGCCGGAGAAGTTATGGATTCCTTTAAATATGAATACGATAACGCCGGCAATATCGTAAAGGAAATAAACAAATTTGCGAAACACGAGTACTTATACGATAAAACCTACCGCTTGCTTAAAGAGATGGCAAACGGGACTGTTACGGAGTATCAATATGATAAGGCGAATAATAGAATAGTGATGCTGAATGATTCGGAGGAAATATACTACACCTACAACAACGCAAACCAACTGCTTAAAGCGGGCGATGTAAGTTTTGAATATGACGCGAGAGGTAATATTATCAAAGAGGGCAATAAAAAATATTCATACGATTATAATAACAGGATGGTTTCCGCCAAAGTCGGCGCTAAAGACGTAAACTATGCCTACGACCCCCTTAGCAGAAGAATCGCACGCAACAACACAAAATACATCTATGACGGTTTTAAAGTAATACAGGAAAAAGAATCGGGGCTCCTCGGCAACCACGCAGTAACTTACCTGAGAGGCTCATCCCTCGATGAAATCCTTTCCCGCACGGCCTCACCTTCGGTATACTATTATGAAGATATAAGAGGGAGTGTCAGGGGTATTACAGACACGAACTCCAACTTAATCCAGAGCTATGAATATACCGCATTTGGAGAGAGAACCTCAACAGCTCACGGGAAGAACTTTTTGTTCTTTGATAAAGGCATCAACCAGCCTTACGGATTCACAGGAAGGCCTATTGATAAAGTAACAGGGTTATATAATTATCGCCTCAGAGACTACAATCCTGAAATAGGACGTTTCATCCAGCCGGACCCGCTGGGACAAATCCCCGGGCCTAATATTTATGCCTACTGCAACAACAACCCAATCAACTGGGTTGATCCCTGGGGGATGGATAAAGTATTTATTATCCCAGGTACAACGACCTCTATTTATGATGTTGATAGGAATTATATAACTACCATATCGAGAACATTTTCTGATGCAGAAGTGTCTCTGTTTGCATGGGATAGCAATAATACGGATAGCGATAGACAAAAAGCCGGAGAGCGTTTGTCAAACGTAATAAATCGCTACAGGGAAAATAATCCAAATGAGAGAGTTATTGTTGTTGCACATAGCCATGGGGGGAATGTTGGTGTTATTGCTTCTGGTAATGCTAACATTGATATTATGATTACTATGGGAACACCTGTAAGAGATTATATGCCTAACATGAATAATATTGGAGAATTTTACAATTTTTATAGCGTTAATGATCAGGTGCAAATTAGAGGGGGACAAGATGGAGATAATCCTCCTAGTTGTTTAGTTGATTCTGATTTTTGGTTTCAATCTGCGGGAAGAACATTTGATTTACAAGGCATTTCAAATATTGAAGTTCCTTTTGATCAAGGGCCAGCTGGAAGCCATACCCAAATGCCAACTTTGGATTTCTGGGATACGTTTGTCAATGGTACAGTTAATAATGGAATAGAAAGGTGTGATTAAAATGATAATGCCTAATTTATTATCCTTAATTTTAATTTTTATAATTAACATAAAGAGCACTAACCCAATAAACCCTCAACATCTTGATATAAATATAGATATATGGTTTTTTATAAAAAGCTCGCTCCTTTTTTATGCGGGGTTTTTCGGTTTGCCGACATTATTTTGTTTTGTTCTTAAGAAAAAATATAAGTTTGATAATTTTTTTATAAAGATATTAATTTATATCTTTGCGGCTATATTATTCTCTCTTTCGTTTTTTGTTTTCATGGGGTCTGACTGCTATGTGAAATATTTTTATTTTTCGAGGCAGTTATCATATGTTTATTATGAAAACCTTGCAAGTATTAGTGCTGCTTTCAAATTTATTTCTTTTGGGTTAGTTAGTCTCTTAATCATGTTAGCCCATTCTTTAATTGATTATCTCAGAGAGAAGAAAGGTCAGATTTATAGAAAATAGAAATTCCTATGAAAAACACACTTCGGATTTTAATAGCAATTTTGCTGGTTTTTGTTTTTGCTACGAAAAAGGGGTCAGCGCCCTTTAATTAACAACACAAAATACATCTATGACGGTTTTAAAGTAATACAGGAAAAGGAGTCAGGTCTCCTCGGCAACCACGCAGTAACTTACCTGAGAGGCTCATCCCTCGATGAAATCCTTTCCCGCAGCGCCTCACCTTCGGTATACTATTATGAGGACATAAGGGGGAGTGTCAGGGGCATCACAGATGCTAACTCCAACTTAATCCAGAGCTATGAATATACCGCTTTTGGAGAAAGAACCTCAACGGCTCACGGTAAGAACTTCCTGTTCTTTGAAAAAGGCATCAACCAGCCCTATGGTTTTACCGGCCGGCCGATAGATAAGGCTACGGGGTTATATGATTATAGATTCAGAGATTACAATCCTGAGGTGGGACGTTTCATCCAGCCGGACCCGCTTGGCCAAATCCCAGGCCCGAACATCTATGCCTACTGTAACAATAACCCAATCAACTGGGTTGATCCGTGGGGGATGGATACTTATATGGCAAATCGTGAGTTGGGGGGAAATAGAGCAAAAAGTTACTATAATCCCCTTACGCATACTTATGTTTTTACGACTCAAAATGGTGAGTTGGAACATACATATAGTTGGGGAAATGTGAGTGGTGAGAATGGGGTTAGAGAATGGCACATGGATAGGGAGGAAGACATACAAGCCGCTAGAGAAAGTTTAGAAAGAGAATTGGCGGTAAGGGTTGCAGACGAACCTTTCGATACGTATATTGATGAAAATTTTAATGAGAGACTTGATCCAAATCACTCAAGCCATCATAACTGGTGGGCATGGGATAACTGCAAACACGAAACGAGAGATTTAATTGAAGAAGCTTTGAGAGAATGGGAAAGAGATCTTAATAAAAGAAATTAAGAGACATCATAACTGAGTAGCTTAACATAGGATGGAACATATGGATAAGCAAAATAAATATCTGATTTTTCTTATTGTGCTTTATGTTTTTTATCTTGGCTTTTTCTCTGCATTAATCAATTTAGATAGTTTAATTTGTTTAGATTGGAAAATATTCCTTAAATTATTTGTAATAGTATTTATTGTATATATATATATATACAATAAATACAAAAGGAAATTTGCTCTGATTGATTATTATGCCTTATTTATTCCATTTTTCTTTTGGTTGGTTTTAACATCCGTTTTTGGGGGAAAATCTGGGACAAATTTTTTAATTGTCGAATTTCCGATAGTTGGAATATTGTCAGGTTTATATTATATAAAATTTCCAATTATATCTAGATATCAAATTAAGAAGCCTGTATATATTAGTGTTGTATTATTGATTGCAATTTGTATATTAATAAGTGTAATGTACTTTTTGCTTCCTTCGCTGCCAGAATGAATAAACTATAGGTGGCTATTCCTATTTAGGGTAAAGTAGTCTTTATCCTAAATGAACAAAGGTGAAAATTTGAAAAATATACTGCGAGCTTTAATAATCTTATCCGTGATTTGTGTAATTAGCTTTTCTGTTGCGGTTGAACAGGAAGAACAAAAACCTTTTGAGGTATGTGTTTTCCCCACGAGACAGGATTATAAGATGGATTGGTGGTTTGCGGTTCCTTCTCAATTCCCCCCTAAAGTTACAATAGCAGGAGAAATTTTTAGAGGGGAAAAATGCAATATATTTCTTACATTTAGTAATTACGGCGTGGAATCTAATGCTGCTGACATAACATTTGATCTGAAAGTTATCAAGTCGGATGGGACATTAGATGCCTGTATTGAGGATTGTGAAGGCTATAAAGGGGAAATTCCCGGGAAGTATTTTCTTCCTTCCCAAAATTCAATATATGTTTGTTTTGATAAAGATGATCCGTTAGGAGAATATACTGTCGAAGTTACAGCCCGCGATCATATTAAGAATCAAACAGCGAGCAAAACAACACACTTTTGTGTATCTGAATTTAAGATACCGTCTGTGGATCCGAAAGATAGTAGATGGTTTTTAAATTATCCTAGTGAGCCGAAACCCGCTGTGGCATTCGCCCATTTTCTTAATCGCCCGAGGCCGTATATTAATGAAAAAGGCACTATCCTATGGTCATCAATATGGTTTTATAAATATGTTTTTGAGGAAAACGAATTTCTGATTCCGCATCTGATTACTTTTTTTGAAAATCAGGCATCGGAGCAACAAAAGAAGGATATAATTTTACTGTTATTTTTGATTGGGAAAACAGAATCGCTTCCAAAACTGACAGATAATTTAGAAGAGTATAAAAAGTCTCTCAGGGATATTGTTATCCCGGATCCTTATGCGGAGATTACGACTGGAAGCCAGGAGGATATGTTGTGGGCTGAATTTTTTGCCACATCAAGGGTTAAGCCAGTGAAACATCTTATAACAGCTTTGAATCTCAGCAAGCATGCGGAGGTGCTGGATAAGATTAAGAAGAAAGAAATTACTGAAATAAATGATGAAATTAGAGAAAAAGCGATGTTGGGAGCTGTGTTTCATGCGGCTTTATGGTCGTTGTCATCTAATTGTATGAATTGCGATTTGCTCCTTCAGTATTGTATCGGAATTTATGAGTCGAACGAGTTGAATGAAATAGAAAAGGGTTATCTGGGAGTTGTCTTGAAAAAAGTGTTTAAAGAAAAAAAAGAAAAAGAGTCTGTCAATAAACCTGATACAGCAAAATGAAAATAGAAAAATATCCGATTGGAATATTTTTTAGTTTAATAAACTCTACAATTATTTATGCTATTCTGGTATTACTTGCCTATATTGCGGGAACATCTATTGGCAGCGGGTATCCGGAGTTTTTTATGATTACCATTCTCTCGATTCTAAGTTGTTGGGGAATATTGGTATATACTTGTTTCGCGATAATTATTATTGTTGGCATAAAAACGGATTCAATTAAACTGAGAGTTTTTTTGTTATTGTTGTTTTTTACGTTAGCGATGTTTGATGGGTGGAGAGTTGGACAGTTATTATCAAGTAAGTAGCGCAAATTTAGTCTGAAATCCTTTCCCGCACGGCTTCTCCAAGAGTATACTCTTTATAAGAGTAGATGATTTTTAGCCTTGATTTTTGATTAATATGATGTTAACCTAAAATATATTAGTTAACATTAGTTAACTTATGTATAGCTTGTTAACGTAGGAGTTATAAGATGGAGAAATACAAATACTTAAGCATTCCGGAAGTGGCAAAACTTTTGGGTATAAGCCGGATTGCTGTTTATAAGAAGGTTAAAAAGGGACAAATACAGGCCGAGAAAATCGGCAGAGCATATGCTGTGCCCAGAGAAATTATATCTTCGATACTGGGGGACTCTCTGGATGATCGTGCGAAAAAAGAGATAAATGAAGTAGTTGAAGCGACAATGAATGAGTATGGTGAAACACTGAGACTGCTGGGAAAAGAATAATGATCGGCATTACTGTTAAAGAGGTTGAACATCTTGCTTTTCGGTTAGCCAAAGAGATGATGGCCTTTAATGAACCCATCCCTGATTTTTCAACAAGATTTCCCAATATACTTGAGAGTTGTCTGGCAACCCCTTTCCAGAGTTTTGGCAGGCAATCGCTTTATCGGGGATTGGTTCCAAAAGCGGGCATTCTATTTTATCTGATGATAAAAAACCATCCTTTTCAGAACGGGAATAAAAGAATAGCGTTGACCACCCTGTTGATGTTTTTGCGTAAAAATAAAAAATGGATACGTATAAATACTCAGGAACTTTATAACTTTACGGTCTGGATAGCGCAAAGCCCTCCTAAGCTTAAAGATGAGACAGTCAAAGCCATTGAGAAATTCTTACAAACCTATATAATTAATTTATAAATGAAAAAAATATTCTTAACATTACTTTTCATCAGCATCTGCGCTTTTGCGTTTGCCGAGGACATCTACGAGTACAGGGGCAACACTTACACGCTCGAGCAGGCGGAAGCGGAAGGGCTTGTCTTATACAAGGGAAAACTTTTCCGGAAAGAAACCCTGGAGAAAGCGGGCCTGGTTTTCGAAAACGGGGAATGGGGCAAACCGGTTGTTGCAGAAAAAGAGAATACTGCTGCAGTTCCTGTTGAAACAACCGCAAAAGCCGAGGAAAAGCCGGCTGAGCAGGTTGAAATGCCTGCAGAAGAAGGCGAAATCGTTAGAAATGAATTGGGCAGTTTTATATATTACATATATATCCCCCCGAATTTTAATAGGGCAAAGAAGTATCCCCTGATTGTCGGTTCTCACGGCAGCGGGCAGACGGGCTATGAGATAATAAACGCGTGGAAGAAGTCGGCCGACAAAAGGGGATATATTGTTGTCGCCCCCACAATGCCGTATGATACGGACTGGGATAAGGTAAGCGTGGACAAACTGTTTCTGGATATAGTAAAGGAAGTCGAAAAAAAATATAAGAATATAAATAAGAAAAAAGTTATTTTCACCGGAAACTCTGCCGGAGCGGGGGATACTTATAATGTCGGGCTGTGCAACCCTTCGGTTTTCAAAGCGGCAGTCCCGTGCAGCGGAAGATACGATTTTCTTAAGAATTTTTTAAGAAGAAAGCCTACGAAAAAAATTCCCGTATATATACTGCATGGCGATAAAGACCCGTACTTTCCCCTTGCTGAAGCGTATCAGGTACAAGAACTGCTTGATAAAAAGCATTATAAGGTTAAGTTATTTGTTAATAAGGACTTAGGGCATGTGTATCCGGAGATGTCTGATACCCCCGTGCCCAACTGGATAGATAATAATTTCAAATAGGGACAGACACCTATTTAAATAGGTGTCTGTCCCTATTTAAAGGTAAAAGGAGGAGAATATGAGTAAAAAGGTTATCGGGATACTGCTTCTTGCGCTGACGGCGGCTACGGTTGTGGGAATGGTCATAAAGAATGAAAGTTACTGGACAGTTTATAATTATATAGTTGTCGCCTTGTCCGCAATATGCGGTGTTGTTTTGCTTGGCTCAAAATAATTATTGGGATTTCAGTTGGAGATAGGCCCCTGCCAAAGGCGCCTGTCTCTTAATTTACTGCAACAGGGAGAAAAGGTATGAGAAAAGTACTTTTGTGCCTGGGGTTTTTATTTGCGCTGAACCTTGATGTTTTACACGCCGAACAGATTGATTACCGGTCGAAATTCGTTCCTCCGGGAGATAAGGTTCTGCTGATACTGGGGCAGGATACGGTCGCGATTGACGATTATGTCAGGGAAATAGGCATTGTCCCCGCCGGTTTTACGACGTACACTTCCGTATATACCGCAGAAGGGTTATATGAGCCGATAGACCGGGGAGCGGGTAATCTGTATGCGAAATATGTGATAGATAAGTATCCGGATACCGTTCTCCAAATAGGGCTTTATATGGTAGATGCCCTTGACGGGGTTACCGCCGGGGATTATGACGGCAGCATTGATGAAATAGGGCGTTTTATAAAGGAATCAAAAAGGCCTGTTTACCTCAGGATAGGATATGAGTTTGACGGGGATCATAACCATTACGAACCTGAAAAATATATCGAGGCGTATCGTTATATTGCAGACAGGTTGAGGAAGAATGAAGTCAATAATATCGCTTATGTATGGCATTCTTTCGGGCATAAGATGAAAACGCCCGTTATGGACTGGTATCCCGGCGATGGATATGTCGATTGGTTTGCGATTTCTTTTTTCAGCCATAAGAATAAGTTTATAGAAGATTTTGTCGCTCTTGCCAACGGGCATAAAAAACCTATGATGATAGCGGAAGCGACTCCCGCCGGCATAGGTGTCGGCTACGGAAGAAACGCCGTTAAAAGGTATTTTGAACCGTTTTTTAAGTTTGTTGACGAATACGGGGTAAAGGCTATCTGCTATATCAGCTGCGACTGGGATTCCCACCCCATTTATTCGGATGGCAGCTGGAAGGACGGCAGGGTCCACGCCAACGAACAGGTGAAAGAATTCTGGCTTAATGAGATAAAAAAAGAAAAATACCTGCAATCTTCCCCCGGACTTTTTGAGATCCTCGGGTATGAACCAGTATTATCTCAATAGTATTACTGTTTTGGTTGACTTATTTTGCCCAATTTAACAGAATGATGAATATGCATAGGAAAAGAAATATTTTATTAAGGTTCTTTTTACTGTTCACTTTTGTTTTTGTCTGCATCCCTGCCGGGGCTGACGGAAATAAAGGTTTAAAAGTTTATATAACCCGCCATGCCGAAACAATGGGTAATGTCACAGGCAATTATTCCGAAGAAAACCAGAGGAAATTCTCGCCAAAAGGACTTACCCAGGTAGAGCATATAAGTGATAAGTTAAAAAATTACCGGTTTGACCACGTGTTTGTAAGCCCTATGTACAGGACACAATATACCATTTTACCTTATTTAAAAAGCCATAACATCACCGCCGAGATTTGGCCCGAGATAGATGAAAAATGTTTTGATATCACATCTTCGACCGTCCCTTCAAAAACTATTCCCGAGGGGGGATTGATAGAACTGTTTGACGAAAAATATTTCAAATTAAGAGATGCTTCTTCTACCCGGATGTATGAGCCCCGCAATGCTTCAGAAGGATTGGCTCAATTTTTAAAGGCGAAAAAAAGGATAGAGCTGTATTCCGGCACGGGCCAGTCAATTCTGCTTGTCGGACATTACTGCACGGGAAGCAGGCTGATGGAAGTATTGCTTGAATTGGAGTCGAAAGGAAGGTTCGGGCCCAAGAATTGCGCCGTCAGCCTTATTGAACAACAATCTGACGGGACTTTCAGGATGCTTCAATATAATGATGAGCCCTTTATCCAGAAGTTTTTCTGGAAACAGGATAATGTCAGTAACGGATTTATCGCGCTGCATCTTTTCCCGGATAAGTTCCTTAACGATTTAAATGAAGAGTTTGATGTGGGCTGGAAAGTCTATGACAACAATGGAAATCTCGTGGCGGAAGGGAAAGATACTTTTGAAGAGAAGAAAAGAGATGATAATCCTCTGGTGGATATCAATATACCCGTGAAAAACATTCAAGAAGGTTCTGTCTGCGGTATTGAGACCGTGATATCCCGCGCCGGGAAAGAGGTGTATTCGTGGAAGGATAAATTTTTAATCCCTACGTACAAGAGCCTTGAAGGGAAATGGATTATTAAAAAAGGGGATAATCCCGAAAGGGCGAAAGAGGATTATCAGGAAAATAAATGGATACCGGTTAATGTGCCCGAGGGCTGGGAGAAAAACGCCCTGCCCGGATATGACGGTATTGCGTGGTACAGGTGTAAATTTGCGATTACCGAAGATGAGTTAAAAAAATGGGAAGGCAAGAAGATAGTTCTTCTGTTAGGCGCGGTTGATGATGCGGATGTAACATATCTTAACGGTTTGCAGATAGGCAGGACTGGCAGGTTCCCTCCCGATAAAAGCACCGCGTGGGATACACCCCGTATATATCTTATTGATAGGAAGATGCTTAAAGATAGTAATGTTCTGGCGGTAAGGGTTTGCGATTGGACCGGCGGCGGAGGCATATGGGCCGGCCCCGTTGTAATAGGCCCGAGCGACGAAATAAACGCGCTGATAAATCAAAAGAGATAGATAATATAAAATCCCGGGTGCGGCATGAAAAAATTGTTTTATCTTTTTCAGTTTTGTTTGTGTTTTTTTCTTTCTTTTTATTCCTGCGGTTCTTCGTTGGACCAGCTTAAACAATCCGTCAAAGGCGGCAAATCGGTTCAAAATAAAGCGGCTGAAGATGTAATATCTTTCGGCATGGTCAAAATAACAGCCCTTCCCGATTCCGGCTGTAAACATTTCGGCGACAGGGCCCTGCTGGTCAAATTTGAAGTTAATGAAAAGGGGAATTTTGAGGGGTTCGAACCTATGTGTTTTTTATATGATAAAGACAGCAAGCTGATAGGCGAAAAACCTGTTTTCCCTGCGCTGAAAATACCTTCATACAACAGAAAAATGGATGTCGAATCAAAAAAAATAGAGGGAAAAGGGAAATACCATATTTATTTTATTTTCAAAAGCCAGGATAAACCCAAATATTTTGTATTGGTTTTTAAGCTGAATGACAAAAGGTTTACATGCGCTTTTCCGCGGGAAACACCCGGGGAGCTTATCGACGGCTCATACTACTGAAATTAGCTATTGTTTTTTAAAAAGGTTGTATTATAATTAACAGTTAGTAAAAGGGCCTTTAACAGCATAACAATGGAGAGAAACATGAGGAAGGCATTGATGTTTTTGGTAGCTCTTTCGGTTGTTGTTTTTGTCGTATCGCCCCTGTTCGCCATGGCTAAGAAAGGCGAAACACAGGACACACAGGCGACCGGCGATAAAAGCGCGGCGGAGAAAGTGGTTACTTATCCCTTTAAGCTGACTGGAGAGACTGTGAAAACGGGCGGAAATGTCGTCAAAAATTCCACCGAAACAGTGGTAGGCACAGTCGAAGCTACAGGGGAAACATTGACAGGCGATGTTGAAAAAGCGCCTGAGATCGTTACCACTCCGATCAAAGGAACAGGCAAAACCGCGAAGGATGCGGTTGTTGATACGGTTGAAACTCCGGCGAGAGCGTGCGAATAAGAGTTTAAGGCGGAGAGTTTAAAAGAGGGCATTCTTGCGAATGCCCTCTTTTTTATGTCTTTTGAAAATATATTACCTGATAAATTTCCGTAGGGTCGGTGAAAATAGATTGCACTTCGGTAAAACTGTATTTTTTTCCGAGCTCTCTGTAAATGGCAAGAGATTCAGGGAAATCGGAGTTATCAACGTGCTCTTTAATTGACAATTTTTCCTCATGGTTTAAGGCATTCCAGTAAAGCTGGCAGGTTTTCCACCATCTTTTCCTGAATCCTTCCAGTGTCTCGTCATCATACAAGACAGGGTCGAAAATAATAAAATAACCGTCTTTACTCAAAAGAGAAGAACATTTATTGAGCAGCTCTTCTTTCTGTTTCAGGGATAAGTGATGGAATGAAAGCCCTACCCAGATAACGTCAAAAGAGTTTTCCCTGTTATGTATAACATTTATAAAGTCGCCGGCGAAAAAATGTTTTTCGCAGTTCAGATGCGACATATTTTTTTTCGCCAGTTCCAGCGCGGTGTCGGAAATATCAACCGCTTCGTATCTCTGGATAAGGGTATTTTTTAAAGATTGCGCCATGAGATCCGCGTCGCCGCATCCGAGGTCAAAAATCGCGAAGGGTTTATCAATATTGGTTTTCAGGAAATCGCCGAGCGCTTTGTAGGCTTCCATATGGCCGGCGTAGTCATTATCCATGGCTTTCCGGTAAGTGTCCCATTTTTCGAAAAAAACTTTTACCTCTTTGATGTTTTCATCTTTTGTGTTTTTTGATATTTGTTGTTCGCCTTCCATAAGTTGTCCTCCCAAAAAAATGATTATAACAGGAAAGCCCGGCTATAATGCAAAAAATCTTCAAAAAATATTTTAAGGCGGGTTTTTTTCCGTGAATATTACGGAAAATATTGCCGAAATAATAACGGTTATCATGCCTAAAGCCGATAAAATGTCCGGCGCGTTTTTCCAGACTGCCCAATCGATCAGGCCCGCGAATATAACTCCGAAATAAATGAAAGGGGATATTTTGGATGCGGGGGCATGAACAAAAGCGGTTGTGAAGCTTATCTGGAATAGTGAATAAGTGGCTCCCATGATCAGTATAAACATCCATAATATCCTGTTATGGGGGATAACCCAGTGCTTAACGGAAAGCAATCCCGAACATATAATTATAAAAATCAAATAATAAAATATGATTGATTGGGTATTTTGGTTTTTTCCCTTCTGGATCAGCCGGACGAACACGATTGATACGGCTGCCAGCGCCCCCGACAAAAAAGCCAGAAGGTCGCCCCTGTTCATATTTCCTGTTTCAGGTTTCAATATCATTATTATGCCGGTGAATCCTATCGCGAGGATAAACAGCAGCCGGATTTTCAATTTTTTGCGGAAGAAAAAAACTGAGAGAATGGGAAGAAATAAAGGGGAAGCGTTGTTAAGAAGGACAGCTTTGGCAAGTGTTGTATATTTCAGCGATATTATAAAACAGATTATGGCGGTAAAACCGCTGACGCACCTTACGGCGAATTGTTTCAAATTGCCTATGGCGAGACTTTTTGTCCCGTTTTTCAATATCCACGGAAGCAAAATCAGAAGAGCGATGATTGTCTGGAACAGTAATATTACCTGCGCTGATATTCCTTCCTGAAGAAGAATTTTGGAAAATGCGCTTCTGATGGCTCCGAACAAAAAAGCGGTTACAACAAGTATAATTCCCAGATATATTCTGTGCGGTTCTTTATTTGTCATAAGTAAGGTTTATTTTTTAATAAGCACAAGAAGCATTTTGAATTTTTGTTCGGCGTTAACTCTGTGAGGTTCATTTGCGGGCATTATTATCATCTCGCCGGTTTTTACTTTAAACGGTTTATTGCCTATCGTTATCCGGGCTTCGCCGTCCAGTATATTGGCCATAGCGTCAAAAGGGACTGTGTGTTCGCTTAATCCCTGCCCCGCGTCGAAAGCGAAAAGCGTTACTGTGCCTGTTCCTTTTTTTATGATTTCCTTGCTTACAACGGAATCTTTCTGGTAATCTATCAAATCGGCCAGTGCCAAAACTTCTTTTTTGAATTTCTCCATCTTCGGTTCTCCTTGCCGGTAATATTTGCGGAATTAAGTATGGCTGTTATTATATGTTAACTTAGTTTTTTCAGCAAGGCCAGACATCAGAATATGTTTATTATACGGTGAATAGATATGTTTAAGGTAAGAATTGAGACGGAAGAAGATCGCCCCGCGGTATATGAAATAAACCGGCGGACTTTTAACCAGGTGACGGAAGCGGAACTCGTAAATGCTCTGAGGAAGAATTGCAAAGATATACTTTCCATAGTGGGAACACTGGATGACAGGGTTGTCGGGCATATCCTGTTCAGCCCTGTTGTCATAAACAGGAAAAAGAAAAAAGTCGCGGGTATGGGACTCGGGCCCATGGCCGTTATGCCTGAAGTGCAGAAACAGGGAATAGGGACAATGCTCATTTCGGCAGGAATAAAAATATTGAAGGAAAAAAAGTGCCCTTTCATAACAGTGCTTGGCCATCCCGGATATTATCCGCGCTTCGGGTTTGAAAAAGCCTCAAAATATAATGTAAAAAGCCAATGGGATATGCCGGACGAAGCTTTTATGGTGTTGGTTCTTGACCGTTCTTATAACGGTAATCTGTCGGGAACGGCCGAATACAGGAGCGAATTTAGTGATGCGGTATAAAAAAAGCCCGGCATAATAATGCCGGGCTTTTTTCTTTGCGATTTATAGTTTTACTACATTAGTGGCTTGCTCACCTTTAGGGCCTTGCTGTACATCGAATTCAACCTGCTGGCCTTCCTCTAAAGTCTTGTAACCTTCGCCCTGAATAACACTGTGATGCACGAAAACATCTTTGCCGTCTTCAGAAGTAATAAATCCATAACCTTTTTGATTACTGAACCATTTTACTGTTCCTTTTGTCATTGCTAACAACACCTCCTTTTTCTCAGATTGCGGTAAACCGCTGAAGCAATAAAAAAACCGCAAGGTATTCATCTTTCACCTTTGCGGCTGTAAGACTTCAGTACCTCTTGTTTACCACTAAAAAATAATTTAATCTAAAAATATATTTTTGTCAACTATATTTAATAAATTCACCGAGAGCTGTTAAACTGGTAGAATATTGTGTAAAAAGGGAGGGTAATTATGGCTGATTTAATCGGCGGCGTAAAGAAACTTTCCTCACCCATGTTTATCATCTTCGTGGTCTCAAAGGTACTGGTAGGCGTCGGGCTTGGCATCCTGCTGGTTGCGTACCTCGCCTCTTATGGCTGGTTGTTCCTTGTTACCGGTATAGTACTATCGCTGATATGCCTTATGTTGGCGGTAAAAAAAGCCTGATTATCGAATTGTAACAAATAACTTGACTAAATGTGAAAGCTCAAGTATATTGATAATGAAAACCATTATCAATAAGGGAGAATCTATGGGCAGATGCAGGGGAAATTCGTGGTGGCAGGGCAGGCTTCGCGGTTGCGGGTACCGCGTGACGGCAGGAAGGGAGATTATACTGGATGCGCTGATGAAAACCGATAAGCACCTGAGCGCCGAAGATATTTATCTGGCTGTAAAGAAAACCTATCCGGGAATAGGGCTGACCACGGTTTACAGAACGCTGGAAATACTTGTGGAAATGGGCCTGGTGTTTAAATTTGATTTCGGGGACGGCAGAGCAAGATACGAACTTGTCGAGGGACCGAATAAAGAAGTTGCCCACCATCACCACCTGGTATGCACAAATTGTAAAAGGGTTATAGATTATACCGATTTTATTGAAGATGAGATTGAACTGTTAACAAAAACGGAAAAAGGGTTATCTAAAAAATATAATTTTGATATTAAGAACCATGTAATACAGTTTTACGGGATTTGCGGCAATTGCAGTATGAAATAATGGTTATATTTTTTTGGGAATAACTGAAAATGATTTTCATTTAAGGAGGTGGTTGAAATGCCTGGTTTTGACGGAACAGGGCCATTAGGCCAGGGACCTATGACAGGAGGCGGCAGAGGATTCTGCGTTCTTCCTGAAGGAACTTCCAGAGGGACTGCCGGGGTAAGATATTTCGGCAGGGGCTTCGGTTACGGGCGAGGTTTTGGCAGAGGGAGAGGCCGCGGCTGGGGCAGAGGATTTGCTTTTGGCAGGCCTGGATGGGATTCATATCCTTACAATCCCTATGCCGGCTTATCATATCCTGCTAATATTACGCCCGCTCAGGAGGCAGATATGCTGAAGGCGGAAGCAAGGGCTATGCAGGAAGAAATAAATGCCATAAACCTGCGCCTGAAAGATATAGAATCTGCGCAGAAATAAAAAAAAGATAAGTAAAAATATCCCGCCTCGCAAGAGTGCCATAGAAGTCTCTTCGATAATTCTCCGGCGCTCGGCGGGATTAATTCGGCCTTATTATTTATGCTTCCTTTGGCCGCGTAAATAATGGCCTCATTAAGGAGGGTAATTTTGAAAGTGGCGATTTCAACCGATGGTGATTTTGTATCGGCTCATTTCGGGCGTTGTCCGATATTTACAATTGTTGAGATAAAAGACGGTAAAATAGGGCGAAAAGAGACGGTTAAAAACCCCGGGCATGAGCCGGGATATATCCCGAATTTTCTGCATCAAAAAGGCGTCAACTGTATTGTCTGCGGCGGAATGGGCATGAGGGCCGCGGGATTTTTCAATGAACTGGCTATACAGACGATTGTGGGTATAAGCGGTAAAGTGGATGATGTCATTAAAGCCCTGGAAAAAGGGACATTGAAAGGCGGGGAAAGCCTTTGCAAGCCGGGAGCGGGAAAAGGTTACGGTGTGGAAAAAACAATATGCGACCATCCGCATGAAGAAAATGATGAGCATTAATTATTGGAGGAATTATGTGCAGTGACAAAAAATCAGGTTCAGGCGCAAAAATATGCGTTACTTCTTCGGGAAGCGATTTAGACTCAACGGTGGATCCGCGTTTCGGCAGATGCGGATATTTTATTATTGTTGATACGGGAAACCTTGAGTTCGAGGCGATTCAAAACCCTAATATTGATTCAATGGGCGGGGCGGGAATACAGTCAGGCCAGCTCATTGCGGGAACAGGCGTAAAAACCGTCATTACGGGAAATGTGGGGCCTAACGCCTTTCAGACACTTCAGGCGGCCGGCGTGGAAATAGTCACGGGAGCTTCCGGAACTGTCAGGGAAGCGGTTGAAAAATATAAAAAAGGCGGATTCAGCTCTACACAAGCTCCGAGTGTAAAATCAAAGTTTGGAATGAAATAGAGGAGGAAAAAATGCCGGGAAAAGATGGAAGAGGCCCTTTGGGGCGGGGTTCAGGAGCAGGCGGGCAAGGTTTGGGAAGAGGTGTCGGCGGTGGAAATCGTCCGGGATCGGGACCGGGCGGAAATTGTGTTTGCCCGAATTGCGGAGCGGAAGCCGCCCATCAGGCGGGAGTTCCCTGTTATTCCATTAATTGCCCTAAGTGCGGGACAAAAATGATGAGGCAGTAAAAGGGGCAAGTTTTGGAAAACGAAATTTTGGGAAATCACAAGCGGTACCTGGAGCGCAAAAAGCTTTATCAAAGTTACGGATTTGATATAGATAAAGAGCGTAAATTTATTTTTGACAAAGCCGGCCCTGTATCCGGCCGTATCCTTGAGGTGGGAACCGGGAAAGGGCATTTCACCTTTGTTCTTGCAAGAGAAGGGCACAGGTTTACGAGCATAGATGTGTCCGAAGAGGAACAGAGGATTGCAAGGTTAAACCTTCAATATTTTTATCTGGAAAACCTTGTGGATTTCAGGATTGCGGACGCGGAACGGTTAAGCTTTAAGGATAGAAGTTTTAATATTGTTTTTTCTGTCAATACAATCCATCATCTTAAAAATCCTTTCAGGGTTATGGATGAAATTAACAGGGTTGTTGATTTTGGGGGCAGGATTATTCTGGCCGATTTCAATAAAGCCGGTTTTGAAGTGGTGAACAAACTCCATGCCGCGGAAGGAGATTTACACGATGTATCCGGATTCAGCCTGCGGGATATGGGCGGATTTTTATCCGGAAAAGGATTAAAAATAGAGATAATTGAAAGCGGCTTCCAGGAAATATTGATAGCAGATAAGCCGGGTGTGTAAAAATTATGATTATTTCAGTTGCGAGCGGTAAAGGCGGGACGGGAAAAACTACGGTGGCGGTAAACCTCGCGCTTTCCATAAATGATAATGTGCAGTTTCTGGATTGCGACGCCGAAGAACCGAATGCCCATATTTTTTTAAAACCCGAAATAAAGAAAACCGCAAAAGTTTTTATTCCCGTTCCGAAAATTGATGAGGCAAAATGCGCTTACTGCGGCCGCTGCCGCGAGGTTTGCGTGTATAACGCGATAGCCGTAATACCGCCTTCAGCGGGCAGGAAGGGCAAAACGCTGTTTTTCCCGAATCTCTGTCACGGGTGCGGAAGCTGTTCCTACTTCTGTCCGGAAGGAGCGATAAAGGAAGTAAACAGGGAAATAGGAGAAATCGAAACGGGGTATGCCGGTTCAATAGAGTTTGCGCATGGCCGCCTTAATATAGGAGAAGCAATGGCGCCTCCGGTGATAAGAGAAATCAAAAAACATATTAAAACCGAATGCACGGTGATTATTGACGCGCCTCCGGGGACATCATGTCCCGTAGTTGAAACATTGAAAAGGAGCGACTACTGTGTGCTTGTAACCGAGCCGACACCGTTTGGATTAAACGATCTAATGCTTGCTGTTGAGGTTTTGAGAAAACTTAAAATTCCATTTGGAGTTGTAATTAACCGCGCGGATTTAGGCGATGAAAAAACAGATTTGTATTGTGACAAGGAAAATATCCCGATCCTTATGCGGATACCTTTTAAAAAAGAGATAGCGATGGCTTATTCAAAAGGGGAGCCTATTGTTATGGCTTTCCCGGAGTATAAAAAAGAGTTTATCAAATTATATGAAGATATTGCTGGACAGGTGCAATGAAACAGATTGTTATTATCAGCGGAAAAGGCGGCACGGGAAAAACGGTTATTACCGGCGCGTTTGCCGCGTTGGCGGAAAATAAGGTTATGGCTGACTGCGATGTTGACGCTGCCGACCTGCATCTTCTGCTGAAACCGGATATCAAAGAGAGAAATGAATTCAGAAGCGGCAAAACTGCCGTTATTGACGCTGAAAAATGCGTTAAGTGCGGCAAATGCGTGAAATTATGCCGGTTTAACGCGATAGCAGAAAATTTTGTTGTTGACCCTGTTTCCTGCGAAGGATGCGCTTTCTGCAGCTTTGCCTGTCCGGCCGGCGCTATAAGGATGGAGGAAAATATTTCGGGCGAATGGTTTATTTCCGAAACGCGCTTTGGCCCCATGGTGCATGCCAGGCTCGGGATAGCGGAAGAAAATTCGGGAAAACTTGTTTCGCTGGTAAGGCAGCAGGCGAAAGAACTGGCGGAAAAAAACAATTCCGATTGGGTTATTGTGGACGGAGCGCCCGGGATAGGCTGTCCCGTAATCGCTTCAATCTCCGGAGTGGACTGCGCTATAGTTGTGACAGAGCCTACACTTTCGGGATTGCATGATGCCGACAGAGTTATAAAAGCGGCGAAATACTTCGGGGTGACTGTTAAATTGATAGTAAATAAATACGACCTTAATACCGATATGACGGGAAAAATAGAGGAATACTGCAAATCAGGGGGCATCGGTCTGGTCGGAAAAATCCCATTTGACGAATCTGTTGTGAAAGCCATGGTTAAGGGGAAAACGATAATAGAACATTCAGAAAACAGCCCGGCGGGAAAAGAAATTGCCGCCGCATGGAATTTTATGCGGAAAAAATTGGAGGAAAAAATATGAGGCGCGGCGGCAAATGAAAATAAAGGTTCTTTTTGATAAAACCACTGAACATAAAAACCTGCGTGTCGGCTGGGGGCTTTCCTTTTTAATCGACGAAACGGTATTGTTTGATACCGGGGAAAACGGTTCCTGGCTTATGAAAAATATGAAGCTCCTGAACGCAGATATTGAAAAATTAAAGGCTGTGGTAATTTCTCATGACCACTGGGACCATACGGGCGGGTTGTGGGGAGTATTGAAGAAAAGAAAAAAACTTCCGGTTTACGCGTGCCCTGATTTTAGCGCTGAATTCAAGGCCAAAGTCAAAAAACTCGGCGGCAAACTTAATGAGACAGGAGATTTTACCGAAATATCAGAAAATATTTTTGTTACGGGAGAGATCGCGGGCGAATATAAAGGGGAATATATGCCCGAGCAGGCTCTGGTTCTGAAAACAGAAAACGGTATCTCCGTTGTTACCGGCTGCGCCCATCCGGGTGTTGTCAAGATGGTCAAAAAAGCAAAAGGATTTTTCCCGAAAGAAAATATATACGCGGTTTTGGGCGGATTTCACCTTATGAATAAGGACAAGGCTTTTATTGAGTCTATTGCCGAAAATTTCAGAAAAATAAAAGTAAAGAAAGCCGGGCCGACACATTGCAGCGGGAAATCGGCGGAAGATATATTTAAACGGGAATACAAAGCCGATTTCATTTCCCTGAAGACGGGACAAATTTTAGAGGTATAAAATAGGTGTTTGTCCTGAAGCGAAAACCCGAGGTCAAGAATTAAAATATTTATTAACCGTGTTGCGCCAATCCTTTTCCCAACCCCTGCCGTGAGTGTTTTCCTTAATCTCGATGATGCGGAAATTTTCAGGCTGCGGGGCGATTTTTTTCCGGTAACTTTCGGCAACAGAAGGAGGCACAACCGTATCCCTTCCTCCCACAAAATGTATCTGTTTGACATTTTTAAGTTTGTCCGGGAAATCCGCCGGGTTCAAAGACTCTTCAAGCGGGGAAACATTATGCAGGCTTGTATGAAAGTCGGTGTCCAGGTTTCCCGCGACAGTGACGAGCAGGGTAACATCATTTCTTCCGGCGGCGATCAATGCCGCCAGAGCGCCGCCGCCTGAATAACCGATTAAAATTATGTCCCTGATATTACTTTTGTTTTTTACCTGTGTGATTACTTCATTTATATCGCCCGCTACTTTATCCGAGTATCTGGCAGTAGTCCAGTATTTTGACTGGTATGCAAATGATTCAGACGATTCATAATATTGATAAGGCCTTGCGATGTATAAGATATTCGGAGACGGGTCGATTGAAGCCAGTTTTAGTCCTACCGGGTTTCCCGGCGTGGGATTGTGCGATGCCATTGCGCGATTTACATACGCCCTTCCGTCCCCTTCAATATAAACATGCAGGGCGGCTTTGGAATCCGTTATTTTCCGGAAAGTTATAAGGCGGAAATTTTTCCCCGCGACAGGTTCTTTCCGCAGAGAAGCTTTTGAGGCTATGGTATCGGCTTGTTTTATACGGCTGTTTACCGAAGAGCAGGACGCGCATATTAAAAGCGCGCAGGCGGAAACGGCAATAAAAATATATTTGCTGTATTTCACTGGCAACAATGCTTCTCCGGTTTAAAAGAGATATGTTATTTTCAAAGAATATAATAATTGATATGGTAATCGGGATAAACGCGTTTTTCAAGAACATTCAGAGCGGCATCAGCCATATCCAGCCCATCCGGGTTCCATTCAATGTCCTCCGCCCCGGATAAGCGGTTTGTTTGACTGGTAATGGGAAAAAGATGTTCCTTCCTTAAGGACGGGAATTCTTTTAAGAATGCCTGTATTTGATGACTTTCACCTTTTCCATGGTGATTAATCCTTCGGTTACAATCTTGTCAAGGAAGGGGATTATTTTATTCAGGTTCTCTTCCGTGTCGACAATTTCGATTATTACAGGCAGATCTTCCGAAAGCCTGAGCACTTTTGCCGTGTGCATTTTGCTGTCCGCGCCGTAACCCATTATACCGCGGAGAGCGGTAGCCCCCGCAAGTCCGAGTTTTCTCGCCTCCAGGATTATCTGTTCATACAAAGGTTTTCCGTTGTGCTTATCGCTTTCACCGATAAAAATTCTCAAAAGCATTCCTTCTTCGGGCAGTTTCATTTTATAATCTCCTTTATTTTGCGGTAGTTAAGATATAATTGGTTAAAATATAGCCCGCGAAAACACATCCAAGGCTTAAAATCAGATTAGAGAAAATGTTCAGGAAGAAAAATCCGTATTCTCCGTCCCGGAATAAATTGAAGCTTTCCAGCGAAAACGTTGAAAATGTTGTGTAAGAGCCGAGAATACCTACCAGAATCATCAAACGGATATTTTGCGATATGATGCTTCCCTCAAAAACTGCCCATAAAACCCCGATGATAAGAGAACCCGAAAGGTTGACAACCAGTGTTCCCCAGGGCAGGATACCCGGGAAGATGCGGTGCGACCAGCCGGAAACGACATAACGCAATACAGCTCCGAGGGCGCCGCCGATTGCGACATAAAAAAACCTTAACATCCCAATACCTCCTTTATTTTGTAGGAGTTATCAGCCTGTTAAGGCGGTTAACGGCGAACCCCATCGCCGGAAACTGGATTATATCATAACAGCCTATCGATGGAAAAAATATTTAAGCCAGAGATAGACCGCGCTTATCAGGATTGACTGGACCATAAAAGGGAACCCGTACTTCGAAAAAGTTAAAAAACTTATATGATGTTTGTTCCTGTCGCTGATTTTGGCCATTACAACATTTGCAGTCGCGCCTATCAAAGTCCCGTTTCCCCCGAGGCATGCTCCCAGCGCCAGGGACCACCATAGCGGCTGGGCTATCTGTGCCTGTATTTCAGCCGCGTTTGTTATCCCGTAGTAAGCCGTCAGGTAAATAATTAGTTGTTTGACCATAGGTATCATGGTTATGACGAAGGGTATATTATCCAGGCATGAGGATATCAGCGCGCTGCCGACAAGGATTATCATGCACAAAAGAAACATATTCGTGCCGGCCATGTTTATAACGCCCTGAGCTATCATTTGAATCGCCCCCGTGTATTCGAGTCCCGCGGTTATTATAAAAAGTCCGATAAAAAAGAAGATGACTCCCCATTCAACACGCATAAAAGTCGAATCTATTTCAGACCTGCAGACAATCATCATAAGCATACTGCCGCCCAGGGCGATGATACCCGGTTCGATCTCAGTAATTCCGTGAGTCAGGAAACCCAGGAAAATCAGCCCTAATACCCACAGGGCCCGTATCATATTGGGCCTGTCGATTATGGCCAGATGAGGGATAGCTTCGGTCACTCTTGATTTAATGTTTTCGGGGATATGGATTTTTTTGCGGAAGATAAAATATACCGTGCCGAGAAAGAACAGGAAAACAATGATTGTTACCGGAGTTAAGTTAATAAGAAAATCATTGAAAGTCAAATCGGCCTGTAACCCGATAAGAATGTTGGGAGGGTCTCCGATTAAAGTTGCGGTTCCGCCGATGTTTGAGGCAATGACTTCACATATAAGGAATGGGACGGGGGATATTTCCAGAATGCCGGCTATCAGTATCGTCACGGGAGCCAGCAGGATAATCGTGGTGACATTATCCAGAAACGCGGAAAAAACCGCGGTTATGACAAGGAATAAAACCATTATGGCTATGGGTTCTCCTTTGGAATGTTTTGCCACGATTATCGCCATCCATTCGAAAAATCCTGTCTTTGACAGTATGTAAATGCATGTCATCATCCCCACCAGCAGGAAGATTACGTTCAGGTCTATTGCCGCGATGGCGTTTTCGAAAGGGACGAGACGGAAAGACAGCATTAAAAAAGCGCCGATTAGCGTGACTACGGTTTTTTCAAGTTTTTCGGACGCGATAAAAATGTATACTACCGCGAAAATAAGCACAGCGAATATCGTATTCACGGTCAAATATCCTTTTGTTTTAGAAAAACAAGACTTTGTCTATAATGCTGAAACGGTCTATTTCGCCTTCGAGTTTCCCGTGTTTCACTACAAAAAGTTTCTGGTTGTTTTTTACCGCAAGCTGGAAAACTATTTCAAGCAAAGTCGCGTCTTCCGAAACAGTCGTGCAATTTTTGTTTACGATAGATTCGACTTTAAGGTCTTTCTTTATCTTGAAATATTTTTCAAAGGGGTCTATGTGTTTTACAAATGAGACTGTATGCAGCTGTGTGAAAAAATCGGGGATTCCGTAGGTAAAGATATCGAAACATGAAATATGCCCGCAAAAATTGTTGTGTTCGTCCACGACAGGCAGGATATCCAGATGGTTTAAATGCATTATCCGGGTTGTTTCTTCAACGGTTGTATTTAAAGTTACCGAAGCTTTGACAGGCCTGAGAATATCCCGGGCCAGGATACTTTTACCGGTTTCGAGGTTATAGTTTATCAGTGAAGCGGCTATTTCTTCGCTGTTCGAATTGCCGAACAAAGTTTTTATGTTCCCGGTATCTCTCATAAAACGCATTATAGCTGACATTGCCTGGAGAATTATGTAATGGTCGTCCTGGGAAGATATCATTACACATATAAAATGAACGGGTTTTTTGTCAAGACTGGAAAAATCTATCGCTTTTTTTGTTATGCCTAACGCCATTACAAATTGTCCCCATCCTTTTATGCGGGCGTGGGGAAAGGCCATCCCTTCTCCCAAGCCGGTGGTCTGGAGCTTCTCGCGCTCCAGAAGCTCTTTATACGCCGTATCTTTCGAAGCCGTTCCGGCGCAATCAGCCCTGAATGCAAAAGTTTTTTCCGTAAGCAGTTTTATGGCTTCTTCTTTTGTCCCGGCGTCTATACCGGTTACAATCAATTCCGGGAAAATATATTTTTGCAGATTAATCATATCTATCCCTGCCCCTTATTTTTTTTTGACGGGTCGATATTTTTACCCAGCAAACGGAGAAGCCCGTCTAAAATTGTGAATGGATGCGGCGGGCATCCCGGGATATACAGGTCAACGGGGATGATATTATCAACTCCGTCGCAGGTTTCCGGGTGATCCCGGTATATTCCTCCTGATAATGCGCAAGCCCCCACGGCGATTACTAATTTAGGTTCGGGTATGGCATCGTATGTTTTCTTTAAAGCGTATTCCATATTTTTTGTGACGGGCCCTGTTACGAGCAGGCCGTCGGCATGGCGCGGCGACGCTACAAACTGAATGCCGAATCGTGATAGATCAAAAAACAGAGTTGTCAAAACATTCGTATCCAGTTCGCATGCGTTGCATCCGCCCGCGCTTACCTGCCGAAGCTTGAGAGATTTGCCGAAAGCCTTGCATTTTTCATATTGCGTGACGGTAGCGCGTGACGGCCGGTTGCCGGTTACCAATAAATCCTCTTTCCTTGACGCGGCAAGGCTGTGGTCATTTGAGAAAGAAATGGCTCCCTTCGGATAGGCGGATTCACACGCTCCGCAAAAGATGCATTTTGCAAGGTCAATGGAACAACCCTTTTTGCAGGATAAGGAACCTGTCGGGCAAATATCATCAGAAGATTCGCGGTTATTTTCAAATTTTGAATTGTCAATAACCGGATATCCCCTGAACCGGTCCGGCAATACTGGTTTTTCTTCAGGGAACTTTGATGTTTTATAACCCTGTTTTATACGGGCTGAAATTTCTTTTAACATATTATTCCTTTTCTGTTACAGGTCATGGCCGCAATAAGAAAGATTAAAACTCTTATTGCATAAAGGGAAATTCGATATCTGCTCGTTTCTCAGCGCCATCTCCAGACCTGTCCAGTTATGGAAAGAAGGGTCGACTATCTTATAACACTTGAAAGAACCCTTTTCGTCTGTTATGGCTGTGTGACAGATTTCTCCCCTCCACCCTTCAGTTAAAGAAACAACCATGGTGTCATGAACCAAAGAGCCGCAGGAAATTTTTGTTTCCCCCGCCGGCAGTGATTTACACTGGTTATTTATAAACTCGACTGACTTTTGTATTTCAAGCCATCTGGTGTAAGCCCTCGCGAAGACATCACCGGTGTTATATGTGGAGACGGGCAATTGGGCGAGGCGGTATATGCCGGATGGAAAATCAAAGCGTATGTCACGCATTATTCCGCATGCGCGCGCGGGAATTCCCACCAATCCCAGTTTTTCTCCTGTTTCCCGTGAAATTTTACCCGCGCCCTCAAAGCGGTCCATAACCGAAGGGGTATTCCACAGTAATTCCACCGCGTTAGTCAGGTCGGCGAATATTTTTTCCAGCCGCTTAAGGAATTCCCCGATAATTCTTTTATCGAGGTCGAACCGGACGCCGCCGGGACATATCATATTTCGCCCGAACCTGTTTCCGCAGATTAATGCGGTTAAGTTCAGGAAATCACCGCGTATACGTCCGCAGTAGGAAGCAGTAGGCAGGTATCCTATATCGTTTGCCAGCGCTCCCAGGTCGCCGGTATGATTTGCGAGGCGTTCCAGTTCAAGCATAATGCCTCTTAGCGTTTGAGCTCTTGCGCTGACGCTGCAGTCAGCAAAAGCTTCTACAGCCTGGACGTATGCTAACGTATGCCCTATTGTTGTATCTCCCGCGGATGTTTCGATGTAATGAATAGTTTTGAGGTCGGGCCCTCCGATGAGAGCTTTTTCTATTCCGCGGTGCTGGTATCCGAGCGATATTTCGAGATTCAATACTTTTTCTCCGGAACATTGGAAACGGAAATGGCCCGGCTCAATAATGCCGGCGTGAACCGGACCTACAGCCACTTCATGTATTTCTTCCGACTGAGCCTGTAAAAATACAGTTGGGTTTTGCGGCCTGTGAAGCCGGACAGGCTTTAACCATGGATGATTTTCAGGGATAATGTTCCATTTCTCGGCTATTTCACGTTCAAACAAATGTGCCTGAATGCAATCAGGCGTCAGCGACGGAAAGTCTTTTTCTATTTTCTCGCTGGATAAAATATTTAATTTGCCGTTTGCATCATGAGCCAAGACTGCGAAAAGATTGACTGACTGTTTTTTGTCAGGCACGGCAAAATAATTGACTATCCTCCATGCCTGGCCGCAGAGTTTTAATAATTTATCCTGAAATTCCCCGATAGGAACCCCGGATATATTTTCTAAATTTACCGGACTGCAGTTGGAGACAATAATTTCATTTTTCATTTTAAATTTTCCACTATTATTAATGCCCGTTGTAATATGTTTTGCAGCCAATCGGGAATACAGAATCCCAGCCATAATGCGAATCCGCATAAGATCAGGCCCGGAAGGACCCTGAATATGGTTTCTTTTTTCCCGGGATGTTTTATGCTCTCAGGGCTCTTTCCCTGAACCATTTCAGGAACAATCAGGAACATTCCTATAAAGACAGCTGCCAGTAAAATCAGGTAAATAACAGCGGTAATATCGCGCCCTTGTTCCATAGCGCTTCTGAAGATAATAAACTCGCTGACAAACACTCCGAACGGAGGAGTTCCCGTTATTGCCAATATCCCAAGCATCCATAAAATTCCTGAAACAGGTATGATTTGGAGCATCCCTTTGACGCTTTTTATTTCTTTGGTATGGTAAACGGAAAATATATTGCCTGCTGTGAAGAATAAAAAGCCTTTTACTATTGAGTGGTTAAAAACATGGAACAGCGCGCCGAACGCCGCAGTCTGCCCTAATCCTATGCCTAAAGCCATAATCCCCATATGTTCTATGCTGGAATATGCGAGCAGTCTTTTGTAATCATGCTGCCCGAAAATAAATATCGCTGCGGCTGCCATAGATAAAAGTCCGAATAAGACGAGTATATCTTTGCTGAATGAACCTATTCCGGATGCGGCGCAAACCTGATGCGCGCGCAATATGCCGAGAAACGCGCAGTTGAGGAGAGCTCCCGAGAGCAAAGCGGATACAAGCGACGGAGCTTCGCTGTGAGCGTCAGGCAGCCATGTATGAAATGGCGCCAGGCCCATTTTTGTCCCGTAGCCGACAAATATGAAAAGAAACGCGGCTTTCAACCACGGTATACTTGTTTCCGAGCCGGACAGGTCGAGCTGGGAAATAATAAGACCTAAATCCCCTTTGCCTGAAAGAGAGACAGCTACGCCGAGAAAAAGGTTGCCTAAAAGAGCCAACGCGATTCCGACGGAACAAATCAACAGGTATTTCCATGTGGCTTCAAGAGAGCGCTCGTTTCTGTGAAAATAAATCAGGGGCGCGCTTGCTAAAGTCGTAGCTTCCATTGCCACCCACAGGAGTCCGAAATGGCGGCTTATAATTACCAGTGTCATAGAACCTAAAAACAGGAGTAAACATCCGCTGAAAACAGCTTCCTTGGTGTTGAATGAAATCAGCGCCGTTTGTTTTTCATCTTCTTCTGAATGCGACCCTTCCCGGAAAAAAGCTATTGAGTAAACCGCCGCGGCAAGAAAAAGAATGCTTGTGATGCACAAAAACAACGCCCCGAGCTCGTCTAAAAACAGCCAGTTGGAAGATGTTTTAACATTCATAAAACAGATTGCCGCGGTTAATCCTGAATGCGCGGCGGCGGTAGCGACAATCAATCCTCTGCGCGCCGTATTGTCGCGCAGAAGAAAAGCTGTGATACCCGAGATAAAAGGGATAAGGACCAACAGGAATATCATGTTTCCTCCGTCGTCCGGATATCGGCGGGAATCCTGTCGGAAAGATTGTCAAGGATGTGAGTATCGATGTGGTCGAATTCCCGGCTGATATGGAAAATAGCTATTCCCATCACAAAAACTGCCACAAACATATCCAGCAAAACACCCAGTTCGACCAGAAGAGGCTGTTCGCGGAGCAATGCCGCTCCGAAAGCATAGATGCCGTTTTCCATTACCAGGTAACCCAGCACCTGTGTCAACGCTTTGACTCTGCTTACGATTACAAACAAGCCTGTCATGATTGTGGAGAAAGCCACGGGGACAAGCAGCGATACACAAAAAGATTCCGGCAAGGATAAATGGAAACTTAACCAGAAAGACAGGGCAAATATCAGTACGGATATGATAATGGAAAAAGGATAACTCACCAGCGGCTCGACTTCGCGTTCTACCTGCGCTGTTTTCAGCGACCAGCCTAAAAGCAGGGGGAAAATAATTCCTTTAACTGCTATGGTAAATGCTGCGATGACAATAGGCAGTAACGCAAGCTTGCCGTAAATCAGACAGGGCAAAATACCTATAACAATGCCCTGAACGGCCACGACCCTTATGCAGTATGTTAACCTGCCGGACGCGACAACCCCTATGTTTGTAATAAGAAGAAACGTTATTAATATATTTATTACCATAACCGCACCTTTACATTTACATTATCTGAAGAATCAAAGCTATTATCGCCAGAGCAAACCCCACTATCAAAAATTGGGGGACCTTTAATAGTTTTAACCGCGCCATGCAGGACTCTACAATACCGACTACAATACTTAAAACAGCCATGCCCGATAAAAAAATAAGTTCATCAAAAATAATCTTCCCGGTGTATATTGGCATAATAGCTCCGATGACCAGGGAACCCAATATCCAGAGTTTTAAAGAGGCCGAATAAAATATGACGGCCAGATCCGGGCCGCTGTGGTCGAGGACCATGACTTCATGAATCATCGTCAATTCCAGATGTGTATTCGGGTCATCTACCGGCAGCCGGGAATTTTCCGCGAGAAATATAATAAAAAACGCGGCGGAAACAAGTATAAGCACAGTGCTGTCATGCCAGGAAAACGAGGAATATATTCCGGACAGAGATAAATTTGCCGTTTTTCTGGCTAACGTCACTAACCCGAGAAATAACGCGGGTTCGGCAAATACCGCAAACTGGATTTCTCTCGAAGCTCCCATTCCCTCAAAACTTGAACCTGTATCCATGGCTGAGACAACTGTAAAAAACCTCATCAGCCCAAATAAATAAATAAAAAGAATAATGTCTCCCGGAAACTGTATGAAAGCTTTTCCCTGCGCCTGGGGGACAATAAGCAATGCTCCTGCTAAAACGGCAAATCCTGTTAAAGGCCCGGCCCAGAAAAAGAAAGTTGTGGCCGGACTGAACACCGCGCTTTTTTTCAGGAGTTTATGCAGGTCGTAATACAATTGAAAAAGCGGCTGTCCTTTTCGGCCCGCAAACATAGCTTTAACGCGGTTAATAATACCCGATAATAACGGAGCCGCAATTAACGCCAATATTATGTTTAGCAGCGCAAATTTCATATTAAATCATCCCAACTTCCATATGATTAAAATCAAAAGAGTGACAACAATGTAAAGGATGTAAACCTGCAGCCTCCCGTGCTGAATCCAGCGCAGTTTCATTATCAGAGAATAAATTTTGGCAGATAACGGTTCGTATATATACCGCATAAAAATGTCATTGGATTCCGTGTGCATGGAGATTTTCTTCGGAAATGTGTCCGAAGGAAGTTCAGCTTTTTTATCAGCGCGCAGGATAAAATTGAAAAAATCCGTTATAGGCTGGGCGAAAGATGAGCCCGTATACTGCATTTTGGGGGACGGTTGATTGTATCCGCAATCCCATGTCGGAGCTGTCCGGACAGGTTTTTTTGCCAGCATTTTTTTTCGCAATAAAAGGAGGAAAACAAAAACAACCGCAAGAACAAGATAAATCTTATTTATAAAAACAAAAGTTGTTTTCGCCTGGCCTAAAAACAGGTTTATTTCAGAAGAAGCCAGCCCGCTGACTTCGGCCAGGAGTCCCCGAAAACCGGGAATTATCAACGGCATGCTTATGCCTATCAAAATACACAAAACAGCGAGAAAAACCATGCTTGACTGCATCATTTTTCCGGGTTCGGATGCTTTTTCCGCAGCAGCAGAGCGTGCGTGGCCGAGGAATACTATGCTGAAAACTTTAGTGAAACATGCAACAGCCAGGGCTCCGATAAGAGCAAGTCCGGTAATAGCCAGCAGGGAAGATATTGCCGGCGTCAAAGAGGAATCTGTTATACAACTGAAACTTCCGAAATAGATTAAAAACTCGCTGGCAAACCCGTTCAAAGGAGGCAGTCCGGATATTGCCGCGGCGCCGATGAGGAAAGTTATCCCTGTCACGGGCATCTTTTTAAAAACGCCGCCGAGAAGCTCTATGTTTCTTGTGCCTGTTTGCTGTACAACCGCTCCGGCGCCGAGAAACAGGAGCCCTTTAAATAAAGCATGATTAATAATATGCAACAGGCTTCCGGCAAAACCGAATAAAGCCAGAATCGGCAGTTCTTTATTCAATCCGATAAGCCCCAATCCTATGCCGATAGCGATGATACCTATATTTTCGACACTGTGATAAGCGAGCAACCGTTTGACATCATGCTGGGCAAGAGCAAATAAAACTCCGAGAATTCCGGATATAAGCCCGATTCCCAGCAAAGCTATGCCCCACCACAGCCGGGGCGGGCCGATAAACATCAGGATGCGCAGCAACCCGTAAATCCCGGTTTTTATCATTACAGCCGACATTAAAGCCGAAACCGGACTTGGGGCGGCGGGATGGGCCTGTGGCAGCCAGAAATGAAACGGAACAAAACCCGCTTTTACCCCGAACCCGATGACTGCCAGTGTGAAAATTATGGACGATACAGGCAGGAGGTTTGAAAGCCCGGAGCTGAAATCCGCGAATTCCATCGAACCGCAGGCGTTGCCCATCATGACAAACAGGAAGAACAGGAACATAACGCCGATATGGCTTGATATAAGATAAATTATGCCCGCCTGTCGGACGCTTTTGTGTTCATCCTCGAATGTAACCAGAAAATATGATGAAACCGACATTATCTCCCACGCAACAAGGAAGAAGACGCCGTTTCTTGTAATAACAAGAGTTGCAATGCTTGATGCCAGCAGGTTGAAAAACAGCCAAAATAAGCCGATGTTTTTTTTTGCGTAAAATGGTTTCAGGTACTGGACAGCGTAAATAGATGAAGCGGCGACCAGGACAAAAAGAGGCGCGAGAAAAAAAGCGGATAGCTGATCAATGCCTGTTGAGAGCGCCCCGATATTAAATGCGCATATACCTTTTTTATATATTGTGACATCATTGAAGATTGTCCGGATAGCCGCGGTTAATCCTGTTATGCTGCCGATAACCGCTCCTCCTGCGCCGATAAAGGAGGATTTTCGCGGATGACGGCCGAATATGCAGGCAATGACACCGCTGGTAAACATGATAAGGACTGATAATATGAATTCAAACATATGTTTTTTTCCGCCGCCGGATTATTTGAGGTTTTCTTCCATTCTTCTCAGTTGATGTTCGATTTCTTCGCGGGAACACTGGCTTAGAAGGGCCTTTTTAAATTTAGCGTCGTGCAGGCAGAAAGCAATGCGGGATAACAGATGCAGGTGTATCCTTACGGTCTGGCTGATGACCATAAAGATACAGTTAACCGGATTTTTATCTAAAGCGCCGAAATCTATCGGGTTTTCCAGAAAGCATAAAGAAACCATGGAGAAAGGCACATTTAATACTATAGGGTTTCGCACGTGAGGAATTGCTATGCCGTCTCCGACACCGGTTGAAGCTATTTCTTCCCGGGCGCATAAAAGGCGTATCAACAGATCCTGGTCGAATTCACCGGGCAGGCGCAGCAGCTCCACTATGTTCTTGAAAACAGATTCTTTTGTATCGCCGGAAACTCTGTAATAGATGCCCCCCGTTTTAATGACTTCGGAAAGGCTCGGAAGAACTAAATCTTTCTCTTTGCCGGATTGGAAGAAATCGGGATTAACGGGAATTTTTTTGCTTAAAGCCCATTCTAAAAGCTCTGCCCGGTTAAACCTGAACTGGTCAAGCACGCGGTATACCGGGATGGATTTCTGTTTAATCCAGCGGTAAACCGAACGCTCGGAAACATTCATCAATTTTGATACATCTCTAACAGTCAGTTGCACTTGCGTACTACCTCCCTAAGAAGACTTGTTGTGACAATTATTGTCACAACTGTGCTATTATATGACATAAAGAGCATAAAGTCAATAGTCGTCCGGGTTTTTATATAATACAGGGATAAATTTTATGCGGGAGACCTAAGGCAATTTCATTCTTTCGGATTTCACTTAAATGGTTTTGTTTGCTATCATGGCATTATGGGAAATCGGCTGAAAAATATTAACATTATAACCCTGATAACGTTTTTTCTTTTATTTGCCGTTAACGCTGCGAAAGCTTCCATTAACGTAAAGGCTTCATCTGTCCAGGAAAACAATAATGAACTGGGGCCGCAGAATGTAATCGATAATAATATGTCAACCAGGTGGAGCAGTGACTTTACGGATGATGAATGGCTGGAAATCGATTTCGGAAGAGAAAAAATGGAACACTTTTGTCGGAAGGGACGGGTCTTTCGGCCCTGAGCCGTATCCTTTATTTTGTAGGAGTTATCAGCCTGTTAAGGCGGTTAACGGCGAACCCCATCGCCGGAAACTGGATTATATCATAACAGCCTATCGATGGAAAAAAATATTTAAGCCGGAGATAGACCGCGCTTGTTATCCCGTAGTAAGCCGTCAGGTAAATAATTAGTTGACAGTTGTATGCCTTTGTACAAGCAAGTTGTGTAATATATAATACCTTGACATATAATCGGAAGATGATGTAGCCTACTGCGAATAGCAAGGGGGGTATAATGGATTTAAATGAGATTGATAATCCCAAAGAGCTGTTAAAGAAAATGGGTATTAAAATGCCTGACTTGCATTTCAGCGGAGGGATATTTTTCATTGTAATAATTGTTGCGGCGGTAGGTATTATGGCATCGGGAATATATTCAACCGGCCCCGATGAAGTAGGTATAATTCAGCGCTTCGGCAAATATATAAGGACGACAACACCCGGTCTTCATATCAAAATTCCTCTGATAGAAAATGTGACAAATGTAAAAGTAAAATATATCTTCAAAGAGGAATTTGGTTATCGGACCGCAAAAGCCGGCGTTGTAACACAGTACTCTCCTAAAAATTACCTTGATGAATCACTTATGCTGACAGGCGATTTGAATGTGCTTGTTGTGGAATGGATAACCCAGTTTAAGGTTAAAGATCCGGTAAAACTCTTATTTAATATCAGAAATTATAAAAGGACGATACGGAACATTTCAGAAGCTGTTATGAGACAGGTTGTCGGTGACCACACAGTAAATGAAGTTCTTACGACCCGCAGGGTTGAAATAAACATGGAAGTGCAGGAGAAACTTCAGAAAATTCTTGATTCATATGACAGCGGTATACAGATAGTTACCGTAAAACTGCAGAACGTTAACCCTCCAGATCCTGTAAAACCGTCTTTTAACGAAGTAAACGAAGCAAAACAGGAAAAAGAAAAACTTATTAACCAGGCATGGGAAGCTTACAATAAAATTATTCCCAAAGCCCGGGGTGAAGCTGAACAGACAATAAGCGAAGCTGAAGGATATCAGCTAAACAGAGTAAACAGGGCAAAGGGCGATGCGGCTAAATTTATTTCTGTTTATGAGGAGTATAAAAACGCAAAAGATGTAACAAGAAAAAGGATGTATCTGGAAACAATGAATGAAGTTTTATCCAAAGCGGGCAATAAATATATTGTTGACCCAAGCCAAAAAAGTATTTTGCCTCTTATGAATCTTAAGGATCAAGGGGGTGCGCAATGAAACAGGTTTTTTCAATTCTAATTACTGTAGTTATTATTATCGCAGTCTTTGTCATAAGCGGAGCGCTTTACACAATAAATGAAATTCAGCAGGTTGTTGTAACTCAGTTCGGCAAGCCGATAGGCAAGCCTATTACCGAAGCCGGGCTTCATTTTAAAATGCCTTTTATCCAGCAGGCAAACTATTTTGATAAGTGGATATTGGAATGGGATGGCGAGCCGAATCAAATACCAACAGGAGACAAAAAATATATATCGGTTGATACAACAGCGAGATGGAGAATAAAAGACGCTTTAAAATTTTTCCAGTCAGTTGGTAATGAAACCGGCGGGCAGGCGAGACTTGACGATATTATTGACTCGGCTACGAGAGACGCGGTTACAAACCAGAAGCTTGTTGAAACAGTCAGGGACAGCAATAGGATTATAGAAGAGAAAGCGGAAAGCAAAGATGATGATGCTATGGGGCAGGTTGAAGAGCTTGAGAAAATATATTACGGCAGGGAAGCCTTGACGCGCGCTATTTTAGACGAGGCATCGAAAATCGTGCCTCAGTACGGCATAGAACTTATTGATGTGAGGATTAAGCGCATAAATTATGTTCCCGATGTTCAGAAAAAAGTATTTGAGCGAATGATATCCGAAAGAAAACGCGCAGCCGAGCAATACCGTTCGGAAGGCGAAGGGAAAAGAGCTGAAATCGAAGGAAAAAGAGCAAAAGAACTGAACCAGATACAGTCGGAAGCATACCGCGTTGCCGAGGAAATAAAAGGCAAGGCTGACGCCGAGGCTACAAAGATATACGCTGACGCGTATAATAAATCGCCTGAGTTTTATTCATTTTTAAAGACTCTCGAAACATACAAAAAAACGGTTGATAAATCCACAACTTTAATTCTTACAACCGACAGCGAGTATTATAAATATTTTAAAGATTCCGGCGGGGTTTCTCAGTAAGGTTTTATCTCGTTGAGAGGTCTATATTATCTTCTGGGTTTGGCGCCTATTTTACACTGTCATCAGCTTAACCTCAATTTATCCCTTTTCTCCTATGGTTTTTTCAGATTTTTATCCGCGATGAGAGAAGTATACTCTCTACAGCGAGGTTATTTTTCTGTTTCGGATTTCACTTAAATGGTTTTGTCTGCTATCATAGCATTATGGGAAATCGGCTGAAAAATATTAACATTATAACCCTGATAACATTTTTTCTTTTATTTGCCGCTAACGCTGCGGGAGCTTCCGTGACTGTGAAGGCTTCATCTGTTCAGGAAAATAATAATGAACTGGGGCCGCAGAATGTAATCGATAATAATATGTCAACCAGGTGGAGCAGTGACTTTACGGATGATGAATGGCTGGAAATCGATTTCGGAGAGGAAAAAGATATCGTCGGTTTGAAACTATACTGGGAGGCCGCGTTCGGCAAGTCTTACGAAATAAAAATATCAAAAGACGGAAGAGAATGGGACAGGGTTTATCAGAAAGACAGCGGCATAAGAAAATTCTGCGACGACATTTATTTCGGCAAAAAGACAGCGCGTTATATAAAGGTGCAGTTTAAGGAGAGAGGGACTTCCTGGGGCTATTCGCTCTGGGAGATTATTGTAAAAGGGCCGGATGAAGAACTGTATGTGGACGCTTCTTCTTTCGCGGACGGGAGCAAACGTCCGGACAATATATTTGACGCGGACCTTGAGACATTGTGGCAGGCCGGAAAAGGCGGGGACGCGGAATGGATTGAAATCGATTTAAGAAAAGAAAAAGACCTCGGGGGAATTGTTATACACTGGGGAGAAAATTACGCGAAAAGATTTGAACTGCAGGTTTCAGATGATAAGAAAAAATGGAACACTGTTTTTAAAGGAACCCCGGTGTCCGGCGGAACTGAGCAGGTAAACGCGAATATAGTCGGCAAACGTTATATCAGGCTGGTTTGCGCGCCCGGGTGCGAAATCAGGGAAATAGAATTCAGGGACTGGGCGGATATCGCCGGAAAAAGCAATCTTGATATAGTGCGCGGGCTTACGGGATGGGAAGGTTTTAAGTGGAACACTTTTGTCGGAAGGGACGGGTCTTTCGGCCCTGAGCCGTATCCTTTCCGGGTCGGTTTCTGGGTATATGATATAGAAGCGGGGAAATTATATACGCCTGAGACTATGGAAACTGAGTGGAAGCTGGATGGGGGAAGCCTTCCCGTGAATATAATCAGCTGGCGCGGCGACGGGTTCAAAGCGGAAACAACGATTTTTGCGCGGCTCGAGAAAAAAGGCGTAATGGTTAACTTCTCTTCCATAAAAATCAGGAACGAGAGTCCTGTGCCCAGAAAGTTTTTAGTGTATGTAAATGTCCGGACGAACCCTATGCTGAAATTGTGGGGAGTCCTTGTAAAATCCCTTGAGCGCCGGGGCGGGAACATTATCCGGGCGGACGGGAAAGACAGTATATTTTTGAAAGAGAAAATAAATGTTTCCGCCGCTGAGGTTCCTGAGTTTGCGGGGTATAAGGTTATTAATTCGGGCGCCGGGCTCAGGGATGATAACGCCGGAGTAAAAGGAGCCGTTGTCTATAAAACCGAGATAAACGCCGGTGAGGAAAAATCATATTGTGTTATGGTCCCGTCGGAAAACGGCGCGGCGTTGACAGCCGATGAGATTTTAAACCTGGATTTTGAAAAAAACCTTGAGCTTACTAGGACATTCTGGGAAGGGATTGCGCCGCTTAAACTCACAGTTCCCGACAAACGCTATGAAGACTGTTTCTACTCTTCCATTTACTATATGCTGATTATGATGAACGGCGATGAAATTTACCCGGGGCCGTTTGCCTATAAAACATTTTTCCTTCACGACGCCGTCGAGATGGCGGGCGCGTTCGATAAAGTCGGTTTGAGCGAAGTGACGCGCCGGGCGCTGAAATATTTTACTTATAATGAGGGTGACGGGTATCTGGACGGTCTTGGAGGAAGTTCTTTCGCTCTCTTTGAACATTACAGGATAACAAAAGATAAGGAATATCTGAGAAGCGTATATCCGAGAATACTGAAAGCCTGCGAAATCATAAGAGAAAAAAGGAAGCCGAATCTCAGGCCCGGGCTTAAAGATACCGCGCTTTACGGGCTTATGCCCCCGTCTGTAAGCCAGGATAATTTCAGCCTGCCGTCGCACCTGTACCAGGATAACTGGTGGAGTATGATAGGCCTTAAGGCCGGAGAAGAAGCGGCAAATGTCCTCGGGAAGAAAGAAGACGCCGAATGGATGAAAAAGGAATATGACAGCCTCAGGGAATGCGCTCTTGCCAGCATCGAGAAAGTTATGGAGAGAGAAAATATATCTTATATGCCGGCTTTTGCCGATTATTGGCCTCCGGAAGAAAGAAAAGTCGATCCCGACCACCGGATACTGGGCGAGGCGCAGATGTGCAGTTCCCACCGGACACCGCTTTTCCCCGGACAAAGCCTGGGGATAGATGTTCCTGAGGATTTATTTGCCCGCTCATACCGTCATTACTGGGATGTAACCGGAAAATTTTCCGGTTATGACGGCGGATGGTATGTTGAGTACGAACAGGTTTTCTGGGGGTATAATATAATGATTGTCCATCCCCTGATGTATATCGGGATGGAAGACGTGGCGTTGAAAAGCCTTGAGTGGAGCATCAGCAATCTGTCCTGTCCCGGGGGATGGATGGAGGCTATGCCGAGTGTTGAAGACGGGCAGGGTTTCCGGAGAATCGGAGAGGGGATAATCGGGGATGTTCCCCACGGCTGGGTGGCGGGTTATTATGTATTGCTTTTAAGAAATATGCTCCTGCGCGAAGAAAACGGTTTTCTTCTGCTGTTATCCTGCGTTCCCGAAAAATGGTTTGACGACGGCAAAGTCATAGAACTTAAGAACGCGCCGACATATTTCGGCGATGTAAGCCTTAAAGTTGAAAGTTTTATAAAAGACGGTTTCATAAAACTTTCCTTCGACAATATCGCTCCGCCCGAAGCCGGGTATGTGATCTGTTCTCCTTTGAGGAAAAAAATATCGGGTGTTGCAATTGACGGTATTCCGTTGAAAGGTGTTTTAACGGATAAGATACCTGTTCCTTCCGATGCGAGAGAAGTTAAAATCTATTATTAATAAAAGGGATATAAATGTTTTTAAAGACCGTTAACATTGTAATTTTGGCGGCGGTTGTTTTTTCGATGTGCGTTTATAGTTATGCCGGTGACGATGCAGAGAAAGACGAATTAATCAAAGAAGTCGCCAGAAGGACATTCTTATATTTTTGGGATGAAGCCAACCCTGAAAACGGGCTTATACCCGACGCTACAGGCAACCGTAACTGCAGCAACTCGGTTGTCGGCTTCGGGCTTGCCGCTATCTGTATCGCCCACGAGCAGGGCTGGATAACTTATGAGGAAGCTTACGACAGGGTTTTAAAAACACTGCAGAGTTTTATCGCTTATCCGGGGAACCCGAGCAAAATAACTGTCGAAGACGAACACGGGCACCATTACCACTGGGTGAATATCCATACGGGCAAATGGATAGGCTCCGAGGGGATATACGCGTCCGACACATCTCCTTTCATAGCGGGTGTGCTTACCGCGGGGGAATATTTTAAAGGCACCGAGATAGAAAAACTGGCGGATGACATATACAGGAATGTTGACTGGATGTGGTTTGTAAATAAAGAAAACAATATGTTTTATATCGGGTGGGAACCCGCAACAGGATTCGGCGGCTGGTACACGTCGTCTGAAATGGGGCTCCTGCCGGTTATTCTCGGGATATCTTCTCCAACGCATCCGATTCCCGTCGAGACTTGGTTTAACCTGGGCAACACGTTTTATCATGCCTCTTACGGCGGGTATAATTATGTGGGCGACGGCGCCGCCTACACTCACCAGTGGCCGTTCTGTTTTATGGATCCCCGGCTCAAAAAAGATTATTTCCTGGATTATTTCCAGAATTTGAGGGAATTTTCCCTGGCAGGCAGGCAATGGTGCATTGATAACAGCCAAATGGGGTTCGGCCCGGATATGTGGGGCCTTAACGTGTGCGCGGGGCCCGGCAAATACGGCGATTACGCGGCGCCGGTGATACCCGGAGCTCCTCTTGCGTATAACGGCAGGGATAATGACGGCACGATAGCTCCGACGGCGGCGCTCAGCTTTATGCCGTTTACACCTGAAGAATCTTATTCGAATATGAAATATATCTATGAGAATTTCGGGGATAAGATATTCAAGAAATACGGGTTTACCGACAGCTATAACATAAAAAAAGATTTCTGGAGCAGGGAATACCTCGGAATCGACCAGGGGCCTATCATTATTATGCTCGGGAATTACCTTTCGGGGACTGTCTGGAAACATTTTATGAATAACAAACACATAAAGGCAGGGATGGAGAAAGTCGGATTTGCGGCGATAATAGATAATTTTGACGAGAGCAGGCATTCTCCCCCTTACGCCGAATGGGTTTCGAAAAGAGGTGATTACGGATTCTTCAGGCAGGATGAAAATGTCAAGGAGGGGAAAAAAGCCCTTCAGATAATTTTCAATAAGATAGGGAGAAAAGATTTCTTTGAGGTGTCTCCTTTACTTGAGGATTTTTCGCCTTACAGGTACCTTGCCTTCTGGAAAGAGGGGACAGTCGAGCCTAAAATAATTCTGCGCGACAAAGACGGCAAAACAGAAAAGCTGGATTTAAAAGCGAAAGTCAGGGATGGCTCGTGGGAACTTTGTTATTACGATTTATCAAAACTCAGATTAAACCTTGAATCAATAGATAGAATCTCTTTTTATTTTAATACGGGAAGAAGAAAAACCGGCGGCAGCGCGGTTATTGACTTTGTGCATCTTTCCAACAGGTTTTACGGCAAGCTTCCTCCTGCGCCTGCGGTCCTGGAAGCTGTGACCGGACAGAACAGGGGCGATGTGGAATTGAAATTAAAACTTGCCCGGCCGGCGCATGAGGAAGAAGGAAATATCGCCGCCTATAGAATAAAAATGTCGGAACATCCCATAAAAGACAAAGAAGATTTTAATAACGCGGATGATGTTTCGCATATGGGGCATATGAATATCGGGTATGACGATAAAAAACTGTTTTTGAGGAAACTCGAACCCGGCAAAAAATACTTTTTCGCCGCCGCCGCGGAAAATAATGTTTACGCGCTTTCGGATATCCTGACGGCTGAGGCCGAAGCGAATTCGAAAGAGGAAAAAGCGTTTGCGCTGGGCAAAAAAGAATTGGTTGATTTTAATGTCAACGATTACGGCAAAGCGAGCTCAAAAGACGATATCCTTATGCTTAACAAAGAAAAAGGGCAGGAAGGCAGCGCTCTGGGTATAGTATATGTTATGAAAGGCCCCGAGGGCTGGCATTGGGTTGATATCACCAAAAAAATCAGCGGTGTTCTTCCCGAAAAATATGAATTCAGTTTTTATTTTAAAGGCGAAGGATTGAAGACCGGGCTTGAATTTAAAATCAAAGATTCCTACGGGTGTATTTTCGGCAAAAAAATCGATAACCTCAAATTTGACGGCGCATGGGAAAAGGTTGTTATCACTTCAGAGGATATTAAATACTGGTGGGGAGGAGAAAAATCCGACTCCATAGGGCCTGTCGAGTCTTTGAGTATAGCTCTCAGCACATCTGAGAGGGGCGAGGGGAAAGCTTTTTTAAACAAGATGCGGCTTGAAAGCAAATAAAGTTAAAAGTTATATCTGATGTTTACCCAGCCCGTATGGGCTAAAAAATCTTCCTTATATTCGAAATCGTAATTGGCTTCGAAATCCCAGTTACCTTTTGTAATAAGGACTAACTTGCACCCGACATTAAGCGAGTTCTGCGCGGGATCGAAACCCTCGGTTGCGAATGAACCTCCGCCTCCGGAGAACGTTGAAGTAGTTTCCTGTTTATCCCCTATGAAATCATAAAGCCACCTGGCATGGATTTCGGGAATCAAAGTGCCGAGTTCTGTCTCATAAGGGCGCTCGAATTTCATCCCGAGGCCGGATTGTAACATATCATAGTTCTGACTTTTGACTTTCAGGTTAAGCGCGTCTGCGTTGGTTTCTGTATAGCTCTCAAGGTGCAGGCGCATATACTGCAACGACGCAATAGGGGTTATACGAAATTGCTCCACACTGAAAGTGTATCCACCGTCAACTATAACCGAATACTGCTGGCCGTCGTAATCGGATTTTGCGGTTCTTGTGTCAGTTCCGATAACTATACGCCTTGAACTTTTGTATGTGTTATACGCGAACGAGAATGCGCCATTAACATAATACGGTTTCTCTCCGTCAATATAACCGGCGTACAAAGTGCCCTGGTAACTGTCTATATCGGTCTGTCCGTGGTTGTCTTTTGAATTGATGTCACTCCGGGCATATCCTCCGCTGATACCCAGGCGGACTTTGTCGTCGAAAGCGGGAATATCTCCGCCGACGGCGGTACCCCATATGGTTGCGCGATAACCGTTGCTTACACCGCGCGGTTTCTGGCGCAGATATTCGCCGAAGCCCTGACCCCAGATATCTATACCTTTGCGCTCGTTGTCTCCCGCGGAAATACCCGTTGTTCCGTTTCCGGAATTATGAGCCTCTGCGAACAGTCCTTCCAGTCTGCCCGTCGATATTCCTATAAACTGGTTGAGCATAGTGTTACTGCCGTTAAGCACGCCGCTGTCGAACAGGGGAACGAGCGTATCAAGCGCATCCTGAATGCTCGCATTATCGGGCAGACTATCGAGCGCGTCCAATATTGTGAGCATATCGCCGGTGGCGCCTGCGGCGCCTATCTGTTCGAGGATCGCGCCCACCGCTCCGGCGTTACCGGAAGCTATAGTATTGTATGTGTTGGTACGATTGGCCGTAATGAAAAGGTCTCCGTTTACAACCGTTCCGGAAAAAGTAAGTATGGGGCTGTTTGAGCTGATTATGCCGGGAACATTAACGCCTGCCCCTGCCGCCCCGTCGATAATGGTGAAAGTGGTATTGCTCGGTACGTAATCGGAAACAGTGAGGTTTAGCGCGCTTGCGGCGCTCACAACCGCGCTGCTTGCGGAGGTAATCTGTCCCGCCGTTGTTCCGTTTACCCCGACGTTTAATTTTGAAAGATTGTTTTGCGTATAAACTCCGGTAACATCAAGGGTGGTGGTTCCTATATCCAGTACGGCGTTGGCTGCCGCGGCAAGCGTAAGGTTACCCGTAACAGTTCTGTCTCCGTTACAAGTTGTAGTGCTGCCCGCTGCGATTGTCGTCGTTGTAGCGGCAATGTTATGGGCCAGCGTGGCGGCTCCGTTAAAATTGACTGCTTTCAGGGGAGTGCCGGCGACGCCGATATCCCCGCCGGTAGTTGTCGCGCCGTCAAATGTGAGAGTTCCCGTGCCGCTGCCTGATGTTGTAACGGCGCCGGTAATGCTGTGGCCGTCGGCAAGACGCAGTTCATTATCGCCCGCGAAATTGGTGGCGAGAGCGAGAATATCTCCGTCAATGGTTACGAGGCCGTTCCCGACTGTTAAAAGTTTGAGCCCCGCGCCGGTGGAACCGATATTACCGACAAGCGCGTGAGCGCCTTGTAATGTAAGCGTGCCCTCGCCGCTCGTCGTATTTGTAACGGCGCCGGTAATACTGCTGCCGTCGGCAAGACGCAGTTCATTGTCGCCCGCGAAATTGGTGGAGAGAGAGAGAATGTCGCCGTCAAGAGTTACAAGACCGTAACCGACATTTAGAAGTTTAATTCCGTCTCCGGTTGAACCGATATCACAGGTAAGCGCGGCGGCACCATGTAATGTAAGAGTCCCTTGCCCGCTTGTAGTATTGGTAACGCTGTCAAAACTCATCGTCTCATGTAACCGCACTTCGCCGTCGCCGCCAAAGTTTATGGTCTGGGTATAGAAATCAGCGCCTTCTACTAAAGTGCCGGTGCCGTTTGCGTTTACTGTTTTGAGTGTGTTGACGCCGGCCCCGCCCAGCCAATCTATCTCAGCATTGCCGCCAAAGGTAATAGTAGCGGTGTCAGCGATTCCGCTGTCGTTCTCAACCGGCCCGTAGAAATCCCCATCCACCTGCAATTCACCGTCGTGGTCGAAGTTTACACCGTTGTACGCAACATAAGTATCGCCTGTAATCTGTGCTACAGATGAAGGATCGGCGAAATCAAGCCTTATCTCATAAAAGTGATCATCAGTTGTGCCGACAGAAGCGTTTATGACACTGGAACCTTTAAAGAGTAAATAACCGTAACTATCGCTTTCGGTAGTAATACTGCCCGCCGCGGCATTCCGATTGTAATCCACGCCATCGGCGAATTCGATTTCACCGTCGTCTTCAACATAGATTTCTGTAGCGTAGATATCATTGTTGAATGTAACCTTTGCGGGCCAGGCTCCGACATTCACCTTTTTAAGAAGATTAGTGCTTGTCCCAATCTGCCCTGTCATTGTGCTGGTGCCCGCGAATGTCAGTGTGCCTGTGTTATTCGTGAATGTTGTAACGGCGCCGGTAATACTGTGTCCGTCGGCAATTTGAAGTTCATTATCACCCGCGAAATTGGTGGCAACCGCGAGAATATCGCCGTCAAGAGTTACAAGGCCGTAACCGACATTTAGAAGTTTAATTCCGGCTCCGGTTGAACCGATATCACAGGTAAGCGCGGCGGCGCCATTTAATGTAAGAGTCCCTTGGCCGCTTGTAGTATTGGTAACGCTGTCAAAACTCATCGTCTCATGTAACCGCACTTCGCCGTCGCCGCCGAAGTTTAAGACGCCGGCATAAACATCACCCTGAAGATCTATTAGTGTGCTCTCACCGTCGGCGTTTATGACTTTAAGCATAACGCCCGCTCCGCCGGTGTTACCTGTTACAGTGGCATTTCCTCCGAACGTTAGGGTGCCGAAGTCGTCGTAAAGGGTGGAAACAACGCCGAGTGCAGCTGTTCCGTCTATCTGTATTTCGCCCTCGCTGTGCTCTTCTCCCTCGCCAAAGCTCAGGGTAGCGGCAAAGACGTCTCCCTGGAGATCTATTACCCCGTTATTATCGTCATAGCAAACAGTGTTAAGCGCGGCGCCGGCTGCGCCAACGTTGCCTGTTACAGTGGAACTGTTATGGAAAAAGAGGTTGCCGGAGTTATTGACGCCGCTGCTGTTGGTAACAGTGCCGAGAGTAATCATACCGCCTATTATTGATTCGCCATCACCGCCGAAGTTTAAGGTATTGGCATAGAGGTTGTCCGTAATCTCTACCGTCGTCGTGTTATCGCCCGTTAGATTTACGGTTTTCAGGGCTCCATCCTCTTCGCCGGCATTACCCCAAACAAGAGAAGAACCGGTAAAAGTAAGAGTGCCGGTGCCGTCCTCTTCGGTTGTCGCGGCAACAGGATTGGTGAAATTAGAATTTAGAGGCTGCCCGTCAGTCAGTGTAGCTTCTCCGTCCGCAGTGAAATTTACGCCGTCCACCTGTCCGGTCAAAGGATCTACCGGCGTACTGCCGGCTCCGATGTCCTGCACTTCCGCACTAACAAACAGGGGACAAGCAGCAAAACTTAAAAAAATTGATATCAAAAAAAGCGGGGCTCTTTTCATCTTTCTCTCCGTTTTTGGCTAATCACTGCTTATATAAAATCTCTTAATAAGCGGAATAAAGTTGGGCGGGGAGAATCTTCTTTTGGGGAGAAAGATGTATTAAATTTTTTCCGATTGTCGGAGCTCTCTCTTCTTCCCAAAGGCTGAATATCATTCAATCCAACTCTTTGGCATTGTCAGCTGCTTATTTGTTTGCATTGTAACTGAATTTAAGCGGATTATCAATTTTAAATAAAATATTTTGTGGTGTTTTATTTGCGCAAGAAAATAGGGGCAGATGTACTAGCTCAGTAATTCGGTAACTTTTTGAAGTTTATCAGAGGAGAGATATAATTCAATTCTTCATGTCTTCTTAAATGGTTAAACTCAAACAGGAAATTACCCGGATTACCCACAAGATTTTCTTTTGAGTTTAAAAGGGGGCAGCGGTACCCTTTATTTTGAGTCTCATCACCTCTCAGAGAGGCGAATGGAAAGCGTTCCTTAATAAAATGCAATTTGAGAAAAAGTAGGCGGCCTGTTTATTTTGGTTTCAGCGCGTTTTCCACGGCTTTTTTTAGGTTTTTACTGCTGACTGTTGCCCCGGTTATGGAATCTACTTCTGTGGATTGAGCTTTGATAATATCTGATTTCAGCGGCTCTATCATCTTTTCGTATTTTTTTCCTCCTCCTCCGTGACTGAGAATTTCAATGTCCGATATCTTCCCGTCTTCGACCGTGACACGGACTTTTACGAACGAGTGTTCTCCGGTATAAACCCCGTCCACATAGCTTTTGCTGTCAGCATGCGCGTAATATGCGAAGATGATAAGAATTGTCGAAACCAGTATTATCGGGCTGTAAAACTTTTTCATGATCAACCTTTGCTTTGTTGTTTTCATTATACCAGTAAGGTTTAAAAGAGGGATATTATTGTTTTTTCTTTTCACATTTCAAGGTCTGACCCCTAATCTGCTTTGCTGATGCATAGGCCGGCTAAATATGTAAAGCAGTAAGGATAGTTTTTGGGTTGGTGTCCGCTATTTTGAGCAATGCTAATGCAGGTCCTTCGGGTTTTCTTCTTCCTTGCTCCCAATTTTGTAATGTGTTTATACTCACTCCTATCATATAAGCAAATTCGGATTGAGATACGTGAAGTTTTTTGCGTATTCTTTTCACAGCCGCGGGATTAAATTTGAAAATTCTACCCGGCTTTAACTTGCGCTTATGTATTTCTCGAGCTTGGTCAATGCTTGTTAATAATTCTTGAAAATCATTCTTTTTCATAATACACCGCCCTTCACGTGATTACTTAAAATCTTCATTTGTTTTTTTGTTAAATCTTTTTGTTCTGACTTTTTATATGGTAATAACATATATATTACTTCATCTTTTACGTATAGATAATAGATAATTCTTAGCCCGCCTCTTTTTCCCTTTCCAGAAGATGTCCATCGCAATTTCCTCAAACCTTTACATCCCGGAATAACTAATCCGGCTTCGGGATTAATTATAAGTGCCCATTGCAACTCGCCATACTCTTCATCAGAAAGAAAATTTGTTATTTTTTTGGTAAAGATTGGAGTTTCTATTATATGCATATTATTTCTTTTCCTATGTTTAGACTATACGTCAATGGCGTATACTTGTCAAGGGAATCTTTTCCTAATCACGATGCAAAATTAAGGAATTGCTCCATTTGTTTTATTATGTTAAATTAATTCGGATGTTTTGAAATATGAAGCTAATACTTGATAAAAAACTGGCGGCAAACTACAAAAACGCTTCACAAAAAGCGCGTATCCTGACTGAACAATGGGTTGATAATTCCGTTTTTTGCCCGAACTGCGGTCATCTTAATATTGATAAATATCCCAATAACCAGCCCGTTGCCGATTTCTATTGCGTGAATTGTCGTGAAGATTACGAACTGAAAAGCAAGCAGAGCGCTCTCGGGACAAAAATTGTGGACGGCGCGTACCGCACAATGCTTGAGCGGCTTACAAGCAGTAACAACCCGAATTTTTTCCTGCTGAATTATGATTTGGCGAACCTTGAAGTAATAAACTTTCTGGTTATCCCTAAACATTTTTTCGTTCCGGAAATAATAGAGAAGAGAAAACCTCTTGCCCTGACAGCCCGGCGAGCCGGCTGGGTTGGCTGTAATATTATCCTTAATAATATTCCACAAACAGGGAAAATATTCTTTGTTCACAACAGGCAAATCGAGTCGAAGAAAAAAGTGCTTAGTAATTGGCGAAAAACATTGTTCTTAAGAGAAGAAAAAGAGATATCGGCAAAAGGTTGGCTGCTTGATGTTATGCGCTGTGTCGATAAACTCGGCAAAAGAGAATTTACACTTGATGAAATATATACTTTTGAAGGGGAATTAAGCAAATTACATCCGGACAACAAGCATATTAAAGATAAAATTCGGCAGCAATTACAGTTACTGCGGGACAAAGGTTATTTAGATTTTGTTTCCCGCGGTTATTACCGGCTTACATAAAAATTATGGCTATTAATCTTTCACCAAAATTAGCGAAATTGATCCTCCGCTTTAATCCTTTTATAAGGTTAAAAGTGATGTGCCGGGGATACAGCGAGGATCTAGAAACTTTTACCGAAATTGTATGGGAAGATGATAAATATCTGGATTTTGACGACAGGGAAACCTATCCGCAGTTTCAGTTGTGGTATGTTTGACGGGAGATATATGGGTTGTCATTTAATAGACTTGGCGAAAGAAGGTAAGCTCACCCACAATAATCTCAAAAATCAGACATGGGTCGAGGAAAGCATTCTTGAATCGAGCCATCTTGATGTGGGAGTTGTGAAATGTGTTAGCTGCGGGCAGTTATTTATTTGCTGTTTCAGGGAATATACTTCGCCCGACTGGGAAGATGATATGTGGACATTCTGGATTCCCGCGACAGCGGAAGATATCGCGGGGGTTAAGAAAAACATTGATGAGCTTTCAGGATTTATGGAGGAACTTATAAGTAAAAGAAGCCATATCTGTTGGGGGCCGAATAATAAGGTTTCCTGGGTAGACGGAGGTTGTGCTTGGTCGTCGGTTATTTTTGGGTGATGGGGAAAGAGTGATGGAATTCCCTCTTATAAGTTTTTGCATTTTGAAAACGGTTTATTAAGCATTCTTATAGTTAATTCTTTTTGCCAGTCGTTTCAAAACAACAAAAATATGATTTTTGTGTGGAGAAGATTGATAATGAGTCTCTTCATCTTTCCATATATAATCCAGTAAAGTTTTTATATCTTCCCGGTTTTTCTTAATCATATAGCCTTTGATTGTTCTGGATGTTTTTAATTTTCCAGATTGAAAAGATTAAGTTATCAGATTAAGTATGATTTTACAAGATATTGATCGGATCAATATTAACTAAGGGTAAACACCTAATTGAAGGCGGAAACAAGGTATATAGCTCCGTTTATTAATTAGAACCGTCCCCATTTTCATTCGCTCTCATTATATTTTCCTTTCTCAAAACTAAAAAGCCCTCAAACTTTTCAGCTTAAGGGCTTTCGTCCATATCCGAAAAGTTTTTTATCTTACATTCGGATAATGAGTTAAATTGCTTGTTATAAATAGAATGTCAAAGTTAGTTTACAACTTAAAACATCATTCTTCTGCAAATTGCAGAAGACAGATTATCAAAATAGATGCGATTTTGCAAGGTGTTTATTTTGAGACGCTTAAGACTGATTTGCTGGAGGGTTGATGCTATTTCCTTTTTTCCGCTTTTTTCTTGAAAAGAAAGAGAAAAGAATTGATGTGGTTATTCCCAGAATGCCTAAGGTGATAGATGTAACAAATACTCTGTCATCTGTGGTGAACTGATCAGGTGTTGCGTAATGAAGAGATAGAGTTATACATATTAAGTTTATAGAAGTGTTATATACATATTTCCAGCCCTTCGACAAGGCGTATATATAGAGAGGTATAGATAAAACATTAGCCGCTACTATAAGCTCAGGGGATTTTGTAAGCCAACTGGAATCGATTCCTCCCCACGCTAAAACGAAGAGAATAAAACAGATAAAAAAACAAGCTGCAAGGGTTAAAGATGACAGCACGATAAGATGAATTTGCCACCATTTCACTATCAGTTTCTCCTATGGTTTCTTAAAGCTAAAATATCAGATTAAGCGGGGTTTTACAAGGTGTTTGTTGGGGGGGAAACTAGAACAATAGAGCATTAGACCGCAATTGATTTTCTAATTTCTAATCTCGATTGCTCTGTTTAATAAAAAACCCTACTCAATAAATGAGCAGGGTTTTTTATTTCAAACTGGCTCCCCCGGCTGGACTCGAACCAGCGACCTAATGGTTAACAGCCATCCGCTCTACCAACTGAGCTACAGGGGAACAAATGTTTTTAAAGAACAGTATAGACTGTGAAATTATAGTGAATTAGGCGGATTTGTCAACCTATTATTGGGCGCTTAGTATCTCTTGCTATTTTGGACGCTTGGTGATATTTTCTTTAATCTATAGGGGGTGCTTTTTTGAATAACATTGAAAATTCAAGAGGGCTGGCGGGGTGGACGGCTTATCCGTGGAATACCTTCATCGGAAAAGACGGCTCTTTTGCCCCTGAACCGTATCCTTTCCAGCTGAAGTTCAGTTTATTTGATAAAACCTCCGGCAAAATTTACGACCCCGAAAGATTAAAAACCGATTGGTCGCTTCACAAAGGCAGATTCCCCATAAATATCATCAAATGGCAGGCCGGTGCGTGCTCTGTCGAAGAGACTATCTTTGCCGCGAAGCATAAGGGAAACGGGGTTTTAAACCTTGCCCGCGTTTCCATAACCAATAAGGATAGAAACAGTAAAAAACTGGTTTTAGTCATAGATGTTGTTCCCAATCCGCTTTTGAGGTTCAAATCGGCGGGAATAGAGAAAGTCGAGCCGGGCAGTAAAAGTTCCCTGAAAGTCAACGGGGTAGAATGTATTTATATAAAAGGCGCGGCCTCTAAGTTTGATAAGGGCAGGGCGGTTTTATCCTGCGGGTTAAATCTGGACGCCGGTAAAGAAAAATCGGTTTATATATGTGTCCCTTCAGGGGAAGCGGCCGCAAATTTTTCTTTTAAGAATATTGATTTTGATAAGAAACTCTCCGAAACCGAAAAATACTGGGATGATATTATTCCCCTTAAACTGGAACTGCCCGATAAACGGTATGCCGACCTGTTTTATTCCTCGCTCTACTATCTTCTTATAATGATGAAAGGCAAAGAAATCTGCCCCGGCCCTCTGAATTATAAGTATTTTTATCTGCACGATGCGGTGGAAATTGTCAATGCCATTGATATTTCCGGCCTGCGCAATATTGCGGAGAAGGCCCTCGATGTTTTCAATTACAGGATAGGGGACGGTTACCTTGACGGGCTCGGGGGAAGCGTTTTCGCGCTTTTCGACCATTTCAGGTTGAACAGGGATGTTAAGTACTTAAAGGAAGTGTATCCCCGCATTATCAAAAGCGCGGGGTTGATTAAATCCAAAAGAGCGCCCCAGCTTTCACCGGAGCTTAAAAAATCCCCGTTCTACGGGTTGCTTCATACCTCGGTGAGCCAGGATAATTTCGGGACGCACGCCCATCTTTATCTTGATAACTGGTGGGCGCTTGTCGGCTTGAGGTGCGCCGTGTTTGCGGCGAAAACGCTTAAGAAGACAAAAGATATCCTGTGGCTTAAAAAAGAATACTTGTCTTTGGAAAACGCGATTAATGACAGCCTTGAAAAAGTCTTAAAAAGAGAAAAGATATCCTATATGCCGGCTTTTGCCGATTACTGGCCTCCCGCGGACAGGAAAGTTGACGGCGGACACAGGATTCTCGGCGATACACAGATGGCATGGGCTCACCGCCCGGCGTTATTCCCCGGAAGGAGCCTCGGCCTAAAAATACCGGAAAAGCTTTTTAAAGAGTCATATAAAAAATACTGGAAGAAGGCAGGAAGTTTTTCTTCTTATGACGGCGGATGGTTTGTTGAATATGAGAAAGTTTTCTGGGGATACAATTTTTTGCTTGCCCATCCGATGATGTATCTGGGTATGGAAGATGTTGCGCTGAAGAATATCGAGTGGGGAATAAAAAACCAGTCGTGCCCCGGCGGCTGGATGGAAGCTATGCCCGCGAAAAAGGATAAAAACGGGAAATGGGAAATAGCGGTCGGCATCATAGGCGATGTTCCGCACGGCTGGTCGGCGGCGTTTTATATCCTGCTTTTGAGGAATATGCTCATAAGAGAGGAAAACAATCAAATCGTTCTTTGCCCGGCTGTTCCTGAAAGCTGGTTTGAAGAGGGAAAAAGCATTGAAGTTAAAGATGCCCCGACGCATTTCGGAAAAATCAGTTTCAGGCTTGAATGTCTTGCAGGAGAAAAAGTTATCAGGCTTGATATAGGGATGAAAGCGCCTCCTTCAGGCGGATTTAAAATCAAAATACCTGTAAATAAAAAAATAAAATATATGAAAATCAACGGCCGGGAAACCGCGTCCGCGAAGGCGGGAACAATCAGTCTGCCACCCTGTTCAAAGGAAATTATCTTCGGTTTTTAATAAAATGAAAATCAGAAAAACAGATTTTAAAGAGTTTATTTTCAGAAGATTATTTTTGGTTTTGCTGTTTTTTGTTTCCCTTTTTGCCGCCCGCCCCGTTTATTCCGCGGAAACCCGGTTTGCCGATGATAAGGAAAAATCCGTGTATGAATGGTTCTGCTCGGCCCAGAATGAAAACGGGCTTTTTCAGGGCGCCGAAGGAGTTGATATCTGTTCGACTTACCAGCTTTCAACGGCGGCTATGGTGTTTACCCTTTACGGGGATTATGAAAGAGCCGGAAAGATATTTGATTATTTTTTAAATAAAAAAGCGGAAGAATTTTCGGGCCCAGGCATAACCCAAAGGGGATTTTTGCAGATGAGGCGCCCATCCAGCGGCGAGGCGGACTGGAATTCTTACAGGTGGGTAGGCGATAACTCCTGGCTGCTCATGGCGCTTAATTTTTATAAGAGCGAAACAGGGGAGCGGCAATATGATGATATGATGAAAGCGATAGCCGACTGGCTGGGCGATATGCAGGACAAAGAGGGTAATGAGATTTATGAGACGGGGGATTTCGGGCTCTGGTACGGATTTACGGGGGACGGCAGGACAATGCTCAGGGCAAAATCGTCCGAAGGAAATCTTGACGCGTACGCCGCCCTTGCCCCTTTTGAAGATAAAGCATCTGTCAGAAATGAGATAAAGGAGTTTCTTGATTCCATGTATATACCCGGTGAGAAGCGCATAAGGATAGGCACGACGGTTTCCGAAACTGACAGCGAACTTCAGGCATGGGCGTATCTTGTGTTTCTTGACGCGGATAAATATCCGTTGGAATTTTTTGAGAAAAATTATAAACTCAGCGTAACAGCAGACGCGTCCGGCAAAGAAATGGCCGGGTTTGCCTATATGCCGCAAGACTATACGGAAGGCCGCCTTGAATTATCGTGCACAATCGAGATTGTATCGGCATTCCAGGCCATGGGAGATAAGAAGAGAGAAAAATATTACCTGGCCGAAACGGAAAAAGCGATAATGGAAAGCAGGTATTATCCGGGAACGCGCGGGCTTCCGGGAGTGGCGAATCAGAGCAGGTGGCCTGACGACCCGACTGATATGACGGGAATAAATGTCCATTCAAGCGCGTGGTATTTGTTTGTCAGGAAAGGGTTTAATCCTTTTTCGGAATTTAAATTTTAAAAATCGGGGGGATGAATATGAAAAAGTTTTTACTGACCGTAATAGTGATAATACTTGTTGTTGTCGCCGGCCTGATTGTCTTTAAAGATACTATCATTAAAGGCGCGATAGAGAAAGCCGTGAAAGATATGACAGGCCTCCAACTTACAATGGAGAGCCTTGCAATCGGCCTGCAGAACCAGACGGTGGACATTAAAGGGCTTAAGCTCAGGAACCCGGCGGAATTCGAAGACAAAATAATGTTCGATTTCCCCGCAATATATGTCGATTGCGATGTAAAAGCGATGCTGAAAAAGCACGTGCATCTTGAAGACATGAAAATACATCTTGCGGAACTGTCTGTCATAAAAAACGCGAAGGGCGAGTTGAACCTGAACGCGCTTAAAGTTGTTGCCGAAAAGGGAGAAAAACCCGCGGAAGCGAAAAAAGTTGCGGCGGAAAAACCCGCGGAAACCCGGCCTATGACATGGCAGATAGATAAACTGCGCCTGAAAATAGATAAAGCGGTCTATAAAGATTATTCAAAAGGCAAAACACCCGAAGTCTATTCTTTCGATATAAATATAGATGAGGAATTTGAGAATATTACCGATCCCTACAAACTTGTGACGCTTCTTGTTACGAGGACACTCGCGAAAACAACGATCGCGCAGCTTGCCAACTTCAATTTAAAGGCGCTTGAAGGCAGTATTTCAGATATTGTATCGGGCGTCAGTGAACAGGCGACGCAGGCCGTTGACCAGCTCAAAAATATAACGGACGGAGAAAATATCGAGGGAGTTAAGGAAGGCGTGAAAGGATCGGTTGACTCCATAAAAGATAAATTCAAAGGGCTGTTTGGAAAATAAGAGAATTAAGCGATAAGTTCCAGAAGTTTGTTGACTTTATATTCGGATTTCTGCAGCGCCTTGTAAATTTCCGATACAGGCTTATAAAGGGTTGCGGATTTTCCTGGTTCCCGGCTGTTGATCAGCGCGGTGATGAAAAGCCAGTAGAGCAGAATCTCGAATTTTTCCTTGTTAAACCACAGGATGCCCTCGTATTCGTTAAAATCAAGGTAATGGGATACAAAGCCGTCTTTGAATATGCGGTTTAACGCGTCTTTCGGTTTTTCGGTTTTCGCCTCGCCGAGCCCTTCGGGATACGACGAGACGATTTTAAGGAGCAGGCTGTCCTGCGAAGCCGGGAGGTCGTCCTGCCCTGTTTCTTTAAGTTCCCGGAAGATTGCTTTCTCGAGCGATAATTCTTCGATTATCCGCATATTGTCCGCGGCGTATATTTCCTTAAGATGTTTTAAGATGATTATCAGGACGGCTTTTTTGAAAAAATTGACGCTGTCCAAATCCTGCGAATGCAGATATTGCCCTGTTTTTCCGGTTTTGGGGGATTTGGCGATGTCCAAAAGGCTGTCAAATTCCTTTTTGGCGTCTTTGGCGATGGTTTTTATGTCGGCGGCGGATTCATAATAGGATTTGACCGCGCCGTAAAACTTTTCGAGGCGGTTCGGTAAGTCTTCCGACGCTCTTTTATCCTGCACAAGCAGTTCTTTGATAAAATGGTTATTGATTATATGGCAAAGAGAGTTGTGGACAGGGGAAAGTATCATTTCCCGCAGCATTTCCCGGATATCATATATGCCTTTCCCGTCGAGCAGCCGCGCGATTTCCCTGTAATGCCCTTTAGTGTCTTCGATTTCGCTGAAGTCGAGGAATGAATGGTACTGGTAAGCTTCAAGTCCGAGGAACAGGCCTTTTTCATGGAGGTCGCGGCCGTTTCTTATGTACTGGAGTCCCGACTTGTAGTCCCTGAAGAGATAGAAAGTGTTTTCGGAATTTTTTATATTCAAGCCTTCCGCGAGTGTTTTCCGGATGAGATGCCTTTTCCCGCGTCCGGTTTCAACTGAGATCGCGCAGGAAGATTTTATCCATCCGGATGTCGACGCGTATTTATTGTGATATATTACGAGGCCCTTTTCCCCTCCGCAAATATTCGAGAATGCGAAGACATTTTCATCAACGGAACCGTCATTCCTGTAAAAATCGTACATAAGAAAATTATCGACTTCGCTGAACAGGTGCCGCTTTTTCATCAGGGGAAAGATGTCGGCTTCATGGCGTTTTACAAGGTCCCAGTCGGTTTCTTCGTCCCGGTAGGCTTTCCGGTATTCCATGCCGTATTTCTCGGCGAACCCCTCTATCTGGCCGTGGCCGAACATCGGAAGCCCGGGCATGGTTACCATCATCAGGCAGACGCCGAAATATTTATCGCCTTTGCCGAACTGCGCGACCGCGGTTTCTTCGTCGGGGTTGTTCTGGAAATTAACAAACCGTTTTAATATCTGCGGGTTGAATTCAAGGATGTTTTTGACGACCTGGCGGTATTTCTGGTTCTCTTCCATTTTAAGCATATTCATAAAAGAGCTGTTGTAAACCCTGTGCATCCCGAGCGTGCGGACAAAAAACCCTTCCATCAGCCAGAACGCTTCCGCGAGAAGCAGTGTATCGGGCAGTTCCTTATTCACCCTGTCCACGACTTCTCTCCAGAATTCGCGCGGCATCAGGCGGTTGAAATCTTCGGTGCTTAAACCGTTTTCCGCGCGCGAAGGGATGCCGCCGCCGGTTCCGGGATGGGGAAACCAGAGCCTCTGGTAATGCCTTTTCGCGAGCGTCATGGCCGCGTCAAGCCGGATGATGCTGAAATGCCTAGCGACATTTAAAATGGATTGTATGACGGCTTCCCTTACTTCTTCTTTTAAAAAGTTAAGTTGAGCCGTGTCGTTCCATGGCATGCTTGTGCCGTCGTTGCCGTGGTACATGTATTTTGTGGAGCCCGTATGTTTGTCGTAGCGCTTGAAAACCACCGCGGCGTCTCTTTTTGTCCAGTAACCGTCTTCTATCTGTATCGAAACCCGTTGGTCATCGGAAATGTCCGGACCTGAAAAGCTGTAACCCGGATAAGGAGGATAATCAAGCTGGATAAACCAGTCGGGGTGTTCTATTACCCATTTTGAATAGACGCCCATATGGTTGGGGACCACATCTGTCGCGAGCCGTATCCCTCTCTGCCAGGCCCTTGCTTTGAGTGATTGGAAAGCGGTTTCGCCGCCGAGGTCTGCGCTTATGGTGTAATCGTAAAGAGAATAAGCCGATGCCAGGGCCTCGGGATTTCCGCAAATCTGTTTTATTTTCTGTGACGCCGGGCTTCTTTCCCATATTCCTATAAGCCAGAGGCCGGTAAAACCCCAGTCTGCGAGCCGGTCGAGCTCTTCGTCGGGGATCAGGTCGATTTTATTTATGGGCCTGGAATATTTTTTCGATAATTGGTCGAGCCACACGTAGGTGCTCTTGGCTATTATGACAACTTTCGACATCCAGTTTTTGTCTTCGGAGAAATGTTCATATTCCGGCGAATGGGTATATTTCGCGTATTCCGGGTAATCCGACAGGTCCTTAAAGCGCATTACCAGATTGGGCCCTTTCCCGAGCCATCCTTCTTTCTCCTCTTCTTTCAGGACGTCGAGCGCCGTTAATATCCTGTTTAATATATCTTCCGGGAGAAATTCCGCCCAGTTATCTTTTATATATTTCAACTGGCCTTCAAGCGAATCTTCCGAGGCCTGTATGGGTTCTAAAAGAAAATCTATTATGGGTTTGTTGTTTTTGCCGAACCCCGGCTCTTTATCAAGGAATTCCCTGAAAGCTTTCAGTGTTTTAGCGTAAGGGGTTTTCTCCGACAGTTCTTTGTCGTCGAAGAATTCGCGGTAAGAGGAAACGGCCTTGTTTTTGTTGGCCAGGTGGAGAAGAATCATTTCAAGGGCGGTAAGTTCCGTGTTGGGCATTGAATCGGTTTTGTTCAGCAGGTATTCCTTTTCCGCGCGCCTGGCCCTTATTACGTCGTAGGGCGGGAAATGGCTGATGAAAGTTTCGAGGAAATCCGGGGATTTCATTTTTTTTGAAGAGTAATCCAGCGTTTTCTTCAACGCTTCCGGGTTGGTGTTGTTCTCGTATAACATTATGATATGCCGGAAAACCTCGTTTATAAGCCCGGCGGCGTTAAGCTTTCCCGCCCTGAGAGGATTTTTCGCGAAAAGCTCATGGCCTTTAATCTCATAAATCCTTTTTACGATTTTCCTTATAAGCGGCAGGCACGGAGGTTTCGGTTCTTCCGGATCGTTAAAGATGCCTTCTTTAAGCCTGTAAGTGTCCCACTGGCGTTTTGACAGCTGGAATTCAAGGGGGAAATACCGTTTAACTTTTATAGGTTTTTTAACCATAGAAAATAAATTATACTAAAATAAACCGGTTAAACACAGATATTATTTGCGGTTTTAATCTTGTCCATTTAAACGCTTTGTCTTAATATTATATGATATAGTCAATGTTTGTATTGTCCGTATACACAAAAAGATATTTGGAATATGTTCAGCAGAATCAGAATATTTATAGGATTTTTTCTTGTTTTAATATGTCAGGTTTCATTTTCCGATGAAGCCCTGGACAGTTTCAGGAAAGGCGAAGAACTGCTGGATGCGGCGGATTATGTTCCGGCCGCGGCCTGTTTCAAAACCATAGCGGAAGATTTTCCCACGCATGAGCTTGTCCCGGTGGCGTATTACAACCTGGGGTTCGCGTATTTCGGCTCCGGAGAATATGACAAGGCCGTCAGCGCGTTAAGAAGGATGATAAAAGAGTTTCCCGAAGATAATGTTACCCCTTTATGTTACCTGCTTCTTGCGGATTGCTACAGCGCTAAAAAGGAATACAGCCAGTCAAACAGCATTATAGATGACGCCGTCAATAAATATCAGAATCCGGATATCAAGAGCCAGTTTATTTTTAAGAAGGCTTATAATTATTATTTCGCGCGGGAGTACGGTAACGCGGTAAAAATACTCGATTCGATAATCAGCTCTCCGCCTTCCGCGGAAGCGAAGAGTCAGGCGCTCTTCCTGAAAGCTTTTATTTATAAAAAAGAGGGAAGCGCCGAAAAAGCCGTGGGAATCCTCAAAGAACTTGTCTCATCATCGGGTAACCCTATCCTGGCGAATAAAGCCCTGTTCCTTATCGCCGAGATATATGACGAATCGGGCAATAAGATGAAAGCCATAGAAAACTACCGCAACGTGAAAACCAAACAGGAAGTGTTGTCCGAACTTGCCGGCAGGATAAGTGTCCTGAGAAAGCAGAGAGAAGAAATCTGGCAGAAAGAATCTTCAGGACGGGAAAGGTCGCAGATAACGGAATCGCTTAATAAGCTGACAAAAGAGTACCGGGAAATCGACGCCGAACAGGACATAGGTCTTGTGGCGTATATGAGAAGATGCCTGTGTTACCGCGATATGGGAAGCCTTTACCGCGATATCATCCTTTCGGATTATATCATTGAAAACATAGAAGATGAATATTATGTGAAGCAGGCTTATAAGGAGCTTATATACTGTTATTTTGAACTCGGCGAAGTGGACAGGTGTCTCAGCATAGCAGGCAGGATGGAAAAAACTTTTCCCAAAGATGAGGAAGTCGCTATCGCGTTCCTGACGATAGGCAAAAGGTTTTTTGCCGGGAAGAAATACGGCGAGGCGATAACGGAATTCTCAAGGTGCGTGGAAAACAGTTCCCGGCCTGATATATATTCGGAGGCAAAAGCGCTGAAAGCGGCGGCTTTTATCGAGCAGTCCGATTATAAAAAAGCCTCGGAAATATATTCCGGAATCATTACGGATAAAGATAAACACGACCCCGCTATCATTCCCGAGAGCCTTTTCGGGATGGGCGTGTGCCTGAATAATGAAGGGAAAACGGATGAATCCGTAGTGTATTTTGACGCTCTGATAGCGGAATATCCTTCCGATGAGTATGCCTCGAGGGCAAGAAGAGAAAAAGCCAACGTGTTTTTCGCGGCGGGGAAATATGACGAAGCCCTGCAGTATTACAGGGACTACCTGGGCAAGAATCCGGGTTCCGATGACGCTCCCGATATCCTGATACAGATAGGCGCCTGCCTTATAAACCTCAACAGGAACGATGACGCCATTAAGGAGCTGTCGTCTATCGACAAGTCCAGGCTCAACACGGAATATAAAAAAGTCCTTGTGGATTTTGATATAGCCCAGGCTTACGCGAACAAGGGCGATTATGAGCAGACCGAGAAAACAATGCTCGATATAATAAAGAACTATCCCGGTTCCGAGGTTACTAAAGATTGTTATTCCTGGCTTGACAAATATTACACCGGCGCGGGAAGAAACGACGCGAAAGTCGAAATGTACCTGCTGGCGTATAACAACGCCAAAACCGACGGAGACAAAGCCAAATTCAAATACCGCGCGGCTTTCCTGGAACAGAATATGGGGAAAACAGAATCCGCGTTTAACAAATATATCGGGATTTTTTCCTCCGGAGACGATAAAAGCAGGTATGTCTGCCTGTCCCTGAAAAATCTTATGGATATGGCGGTTGAGCAGAAGGATGAAAACCTTAAAAAACAGTGGATGGATATGTTAAAAAAATCTGCCGTCTCGGAAAGCGGGAAATGGAAAGCGGATATCATCGCCGGCGCTGTAATAAATGCGGATATCCCCGATTCGGGGAAAAAGTATCTCGGGATAAGCGTCCGGTCGGCTTTCCAGGAACTTTCCCCCTGGGAAATTTATATCGTGTCGCAGACGGATATTCTGCTCGGCAGGTATGATGACGCCGGACCTTTGCTTGAAGAGTTAATCTCGAAAAACAGCGATGACCGGGAACTTGTTTTTATGAGCAGGATAGGCCTGTCCGATATACTGAGGGCCCGCGGCAAAAACAGCGAAAGCCTTGAAGAGGTGAAAGCCGCGCTGAAAATGGATATCGCGGACGCGGTTGATATCCCGCTTGAAGAGGCAAGGTATAAACTGGCCGTCACCCTTATGGATAACGGCGATTATGAAGGCAGCCTTGAGATATGGAAAAAACTTTTAAGGGAAGCTCCCGAAATCAGGAAACCGGCTGTGCTTTACGGGATTGCCGGGTGCTATGAGTCTTCCGGACAGACGGACAAGGCTTTAATGAACTTCAGGAAAATTTCGCTCCTTTACGGCGATGACAGGGACATCGCTTCGAAGGCGCTGCTGAAATGCGTTGAGATTTTAAGCGGGGAGGGGAAGAGAGAGGAAAGCCGCCAGTGTTATGAGGAGCTGTTAAATGATTTTGCGGATACGGATGCGGCGGCAAAAGCGAAAGAGGAATTTAATGGGAAAATATAGCCTGATAGCAATGGCGCTTATACTTTTTGCCGTTTCGGCCGCTTCGGAAGCGAGAGTCATCGAGCTTAAAAACGGACAGGTTATAAACGGCGAGATTGTCAAAGATGAAAACGGGGAGCTGACCGTGAAGCTGGACCAGTACGGTGAAATGACGGTTAATAAAGAAGACGTGAAACTTGAATCCCTTTATTCCGAAGGATATAAGACCGCGGAAGAATATTTCGGCCGGGGAAAGTTTATAGAGGCGATAAAAGCTTATCATGAACTGCTGCAGAACCCGGACCCGCTTGTCAGCGGAGACAGTATAATTTCAAAAATAGCCGACTGTTACCTGGCGCTCGATAAACCCGATAAAGCGGTTGTTTTCTACAGGAAAGTTATGGACGAGACAGGAGATAAGAGTCTTATCCTCCACTGTTCGATAAGGGCCGATTACTGCCGGCTGCGGGCGGGTGAAGTCCGGCCCCTGCAGGTGGATTCTTACAAAGACAGGGAAAAATCGATAGAAAAGGGTGATATGGCGTTTTACTGCTACATAGAAGGCATGCGTCTTATGGCGGAGGGAAAATATGAGGAAGCCGCTATGAAACTGTTGTCAATCGATGTCCTTTATCCCGAGACGCCCGAACTGGTGGCCGAATCTAAAATGCTTGCCGCCGAATGTCTTGATAAGACGGGAAAACCGGAACTTGCGAAAGGCCTTTATAAGGAAATTTACGAAATCAGCCCTTCTTCCGGAGCAGGGAAAGAAGCCTATAAAAGAATGAATAATCTTTAAATAAAGGAGAACAGGATGAAAAAAATTCTTTGTTGTTTTTTAGCTGTAATATTTATTATATGCATCGTATCGGCCGCCTTTTGCCAGGAACCGGCCCGGGATGATTCCGCTCAAAAAGGGAAAACCCTGTGGCAGACGGTAAGAGAAGGCGGGATAATGATGATAATCATCGGCCTGGTTTCCGTGGTTATGGTCTATATCATCATAAGAAGTTTTATGACTCTTTCCCGCGAAAAATTGATACCGACCTCTTTTCTCGATTCCATAGAAAAAGATATTGACGGGGGAAACCTGCAGGGCGTCGCGAATTCCTGTGTGGAAAACGATTCCTTTTTCGCGAAAATACTGCTCGCGGGCCTGAAAAAAGCCCATCTGGGCAGGGACAACATGGAAAAAGCTATTGAAGAAAGAGGGGAAAGAGAGGGCGAAGCGCTTAAAGTAATGGTCAATTATCTTTCTGTCATAGCGACTATCGCCCCGATGCTGGGCCTGCTGGGAACGGTGTCCGGTATGATAAAATCCTTTAACGCGATAGCTTTTGCCGGCGCGGCGGGTAAGCCGTCCCTTCTGGCTTCCAGCGTAGGTGAAGCTCTTGTAACCACGGCTTTCGGGCTGATAGTCGCGATTCCGGCCATGGCGTTCTATTTTTATTTTAAAACGCATATTGCGAATCTCATCGCCGTATCCGAAGAAAAAGTGGATGTGATAATAGATAAGATTTATTCCAGAGCGTCTTATAAAAATGAAAGCGCCGGAGATTCACAGGCCGAAGAACAGCCGGACGGGCAGATGACAGCTGAAACGCCCGGGGAAGAAAATCCGCAGCAGACCGGCCGGGCGGAAAATACAGGGGAAGAAAAACAACAGTGAGAGTATCGAAAAAATCGGGTAAATTCGAGGAAATGGGTTTTCAGATGGCGCCCATGATAGATGTGGTGTTTCTTCTGCTCATTTTCTTCATGTGCGCTTCGACGTTCCACGACCTTGAAAGCAGGGAAGGCATCGACCTTCCTGTTGCCGACAAATCAAAGACGGAGGAAACAACTGAAGGAAGAATGGTCGTTAACGTGGATAATGCGGGGATGATAACTTTCCAGAATTATACTTATACGCCTGAACAGCTGGGAAAACAGATTTCGGGTATCCTGGAAAAACAGGAAATAGCCTCGGTTTTGATAAGGGGCGATAAAGATACGGACCATAAGCATGTTATGAAGATTATGGAGCTTTGCGCTCAAAAGGGGATATGGAAAGTGTGGTTTGCCACTTATAAAGAGGAAAATCCCGCGGGCGGAGGAAACAGGTGAAATTCTCAAAAGACTCTTCAACGGAAAAGACAGATTTTGAAATAGCTCCCATGATAGATGTCGTCTTTCTGCTTTTAATATTTTTTATAAGCACGTCGAGCCTGAAGATACAGGAGACCCAGCTTGGCGTTGATATCCCGACACAGTCCGCCGAGCAGGCGCAGGCGGATGAGATCCCGGATGAGGTGCTGATTACAATAAAAAGCGGCAACAGTGTTTTTGTGAACAACAAAGAATATGATTCCCCGGAAAGCGAGACGCTCGATGAGCTTACAACGATGTTATATAAACTGCAAATGGTTTACGAAAAACAGGGTGTTATTATCGATATTGAGAAAGGCGTAAAGCACGGCCGTGTCGTTGATGTCCTTAACGCCTGCGCCGCTGCCAAAATCGGCAGCATATCGTTCCTTTCGGAAGATTGAGAAAAATGATAAACAAACTTAGAATATACAGGTTCCTGAAAAAAAGTTTCAAAGAAGCGCCTTATCTTACATCCGCGATTTTATTTCACGTGATAGTCCTCCTTGTTCTCGGTTCCATATATATCGTAAGGCCCGTAACCGATAACGCGCTCCTGAGCGGGAAATTTTTAAGCAAATCAACTCCGATACAGAAAGTGGACCTCAGGCAGTTGAGGAAAGAGATGGTCAGGGAAGTCCCCGTGCAGATGGCTAAGAAACTGCCGGTGAAAAAGAAAACGCTTGAAGTGCAGAAAGTCGTTGAAGAAAGCCTTTTTAAGAAACAGACGGCGGTAAAACCCGAGCTTGTGAAAGCCGAAACCCCCAAGATCTCATCCGAGAGAGAATTTGTTAAAAGGCAGGATGACAGAAAACAGGATTATAAGGATTTTGTCGAAAAGTTCGAGTTATCTGGGAGAGGTAAAAACACGAAAGCCAAAATACAGCTCAGCGTAGCGAAATATGCGGGAGGAGACTGGGATTGCCAGTTCGGGGGAGTTATAAACCTGATAGAGCAGATAAACCGCTGGACGAACATAGAAGCCAGCGCCGACATCCTTGTAAGGAGCGTGGATTCAAATGAGATTTTTAAAGCGCCGTTTGTGTACATGACAGGCCACGATAATTTTACGTTTACCGAAGAAGAAGTCCTTAATTTGAGGAAATATCTCTTAAAAGGCGGCGCTGTTTATTGCGATAACAGCCTTCCCGGCAGGCGTTCCAGGTTTGATATGGCTTTCAGGAGAGAGATGAAAAGGGTTTTGCCTGACAGGGAGTTCGAAGAGATAGATATCAATCATCCCGTATATAATTCTTTTTATACTTTCAATAAACTTCCCGGCGGGATGAACTGGAAAAACGATACGACCGAAGCGATAAAAATCAGGGACAGGATAGTGGTTATCTACACTCTCAACGATTACGGTGATTTATGGATGACGGGTTTGAATGACAGGGATGAAATAGACTTTAACTGGTATAAGGGAGATGACGACAACCTTTATCAGAGACTGGGTAAATGGGGAGACAAGGTGAATTACGAGAATGTCGAGCTCGAATCCATAAAAGACGCCTATAAGATGGGAATTAATGTGGTTGTGTATTTGCTTTTGAGGTGACAGGTTGAAAACAGGGTTGTTAAGATTATTTTTGTTTTTTGGATTTATTTTGTCGCGGGGCGTTGTCCTTGCCGGTGATAATCTGATAATAAACGGTTATCTTGATATTAAGATTAAACTGGATAACCTTTGGGACGGGGTTGACTCTTCGGGCAATCTCAGGTTTTACAGGATAGACAGGGATATACTGGAATCGGGCACAAGGAATACTCGGGCCTGGTTTGCGCCGAAACCGGGTTTCATCGATATAAACAATGACGGGCTCAGGGATTTAATAGTATCGGATACGCAGGGGACGATATTTGTGTTCCTGAATAAAGGCAGTGGGAAGGAACCTTCTTTTGAAAACGGGATTCCTGTTGTCACACATTTCGGCGAATGCGCGAGAAGCTGTCTGTCCGACTGGAATAATGACGGGAAAGTGGACATATTATGCGGCCGACTGGAGGGTGATGTCCTGCTCGCGCTCAATAAAGGTTCGATTAGCGATTATAAATTTATAAACGGGACGGAAGATCCGACGGCGCCGGTGGAAACAAAAAAACTGAAAGAATTCGAGAGGTTCCTTTTTAAGGGCCGGGTTTTAGATATAGGAAGAAACAGCTCTCCGTGCGTTGCCGATTTCAATAATGACAGGATAAAAGACCTTGTTCTCGGAGAGGGGACATATTCCGCGAACGCCGTCCACCTGTTCCTGAATAAAGATATGATGGGCGGCAAGATTTTCGATGAAGACAGGCGGCAGGTGCTTGTTTACGGCGAAGGCAGGGAACATCTTACCCCCGAGGCGGTTGACTGGGATAATGACGGCGACCTTGATATAGTGATGGGAATGAGAACGGGACACATAGAGCTTTTCATAAATGAAAACGGACCGGGAGATTTTACAAAGCCTATGACATTCGCGGGAAGGTTTAAAACCGGGGGCGGCGATATAAAAGAAGGAGAAATGAGCACGGTGTACCCCGCGGATTGGGATAATGACGGGTTAATAGACCTTATTACCGGAAGCAGCAGCGGATATATACATGTGTATCGCAACACCGGCCGGCAGCAGGGCATGTTGATGAATGACGGCATTACGATCGGGGGAAAGGATGTTTTAAAAGAGTATTACCGGCCTGCTGCGTGGAGAATTGAAGCAAGAAGCAGTTGGGCTGTTATGGAAACTTTTAGCGAACCGGAAGCGCCCGGGACGCCGGCCAGAGTCGGGATGACGGTAAAATACGCGCACAATAACTCCGGCCTTGATGACAGGGGTTCGGAGGGGGATTATATAAAAATAACATCCGAAAGGTTTAATGTCACGCACGGGAAAAAGTATACTCTTTCATTCGATTATAAAGGGGACAAGATAATTGATTCCACCATTGCTTTCTGGGCTGAGTACGGCAAGGGGGTAGTGAAAGACGGGCAAAAGATTGAACAGACGGTTTATGAAACATTCAAGTTCAGCCCCGCGGGCAAGTGGAGAACATTCAAAAAAACGATCAATGTGGAATATAAGGGAGAACCGGAAATTCCCGAACACGCTATGATGCACGGAGATATATCATTCCATATAAAATCCAGGGGAAACGGCGTGATTTATCTTGATAATATTTTGCTGGAAGCAGAGTGAAAAAATGAGTATTTTTGAAACCTTTTTCCTTTTAACGCATCTAATATAAAAAGAGGAGGGATGATAATGAAAAATATGATGATAATGTCAATAATAGGTGTTTTTGTTGTAACTTTCTATATCGCGGATGGTTATGCGGATTGCGGAATGTGCTCCAGTTCTAAAGACGGTGAGTCCATGAAACATATGGAAACGAAGAAAGGCGTTTACAATAAAGTGTTCGAAAAAACCGCCGAGAAGAACGGGGTCAGGGAAATTACGTATGGCCAGTTTATGAAAATCAGAAAGTCAGGGGAAAAAGTTGTTATCCTTGATGTGCTGGGAAAAGAGAGTTATGAGTCCGGGCATATAAGCGGGTCGGAAAATTTCTCTGTGGCTGAGATTAATGAAAAAACGGCGGCAGAAAGGCTGAACAAGGATGATAAAATAATCGTTTACTGTGGAAGTTTTGGGTGCGCCGCGAGCACGATGGCCGCTCAGAAATTCGAGAGACTGGGTTATACGGTTCTCGATTACAAAGGCGGATTGAAGGAGTGGCAGGAAAAAGGGAATGAATTGGAAAAGTAACCGTGTCTCGTGCGGGAAAAAAGGGCTCCTGAAAAAAGGGAGCTCTTTATTTTTCCTCTGAAGGTTCTTCCGGTGTTTTTTCCTGTCCGGAACTCAATCCTTCCAGTTCCAGCGTTGAAGAAAGCCGCTTTTTATATCTTTCGACGTGGCTGTCTCCTATCCTGAAAGCTTCCGACGCTTTTTCTATATATTTTCCGACTTCTTCATATTTTCTGTAGAATTTTTCAAAATCTTTCTCAAGATAAGACAGGCCTTCCTGAATATGTTTTATGCTTTTTATTATTTCCGTGTTTCTTATCGCGGATACGACTATCTGCAGGAAGGCATAGAAAGTGTTCGGGCTGATGGGCACGACTTTATTTTTTTGGGCAAAGTCGAATATTTCTGATTTATGGCCCATAAAATTCTTTTCGGTGATGGTTTCATAATATATGGATTCGGAAGGTATGAACATCAGGGCGAATTCAGACGTTCCTTTTTCGGGTTTTATATATTTGTCCTTTATGTCTTTAATATGTTTCTTCAGGTCTTTTTCATATTCTTTCCAGTATTTTGTTTTTTCCTCGTCCGTCGCGGACGAGATATATTTTTGATAGTTATCCCTCGGGAATTTGGCGTCTATCGGTATGATAAGATTCTTCATTTTTATTACGGCGTCGACCTGTTCGCGGCCTTCTATGGAGTACTGGCGCTCCCATAGGCCTTTGGGAAGAGCCTGCCCGAGCATTTCTTCAAGGATGGCTTCCCCGTAACTTCCCCTGAGTTTTGGCGCCTGGAGAATATCCTTTAAAGACTCTCCGAGCCTGTGGGATTCTTCCTGCTGGGATATTATCTTTTGTATTGTAAGGTTGATGTCCTTGATGGAATCAACTGTTTTAAGCGTATGCTCCGATATAAGGTCTTTGGACCTGCTTATTTCGGAACGGGTCTGGTTCAGCTCTTTATTGATGTTTGATTGAAATGAAAGAAAGTTGTCTTTTAAGAATGAATCCACCTTCAGCAGGGGATCATTTGCGGTTTTTTTGAGCATGAAGACCGATAAGGCGATTATTATCGCGAGAATCGTTAAAACAAGGATAAGAAGAATCATTTCCATTTTTCACCTTTTTTCAAACCGGGCGCCGGGCCCGCGTTAAGGTTAAGCGTGTTTTTTTCTGGGCGATACCCATGACTCGGGGTATCCCCTTTCTTTTTCCGCTCCCCTGTCTTTTACCCTCAGGGTGAGCAAAGCCGCTATTATCATGCAGAACCCGCCGAAAACGACTCCCATCGCGCGGTTATTCCCCAGCACGTTCAGCATTATCCATCCGAACCCGAGGGATATCGCTATCTGCGGGAGCGTGATAAAAAAGTTGAATATTCCCATATATATGCCCATTTTTGATTTCGGAATCGCCGCCGACAGCATCGCGTACGGCATGGTAAGTATGCTTCCCCACGCGATTCCCAGCCCGACCATAAGGAGAAGGACTAATTTTTTCAGGGACGCTATGTCGCCTCCGCGGAGCAGCAATACCCCCATCATTCCGGCGGCGCCGAAAAGCAGGCTTATAAAATGGGTCTTTTTCCTTGTTATAAGCATGGCTATTTTAGGCATGAAGAACGAGTAAAACAGGGTGACCACATTATATGCGGCAAAACATATCCCCGCCCATTCTATGCCGTCGAGGTATTGGGGCGAGTTTTCCTTCCCGAAAAGGTGTCCCACCGTTACAGGGAAATACATCCAGAGACAGAACATCGCCATCCACGTGAAAAACTGGACCCACGCGAGCTCCTTCATGGTTTTGGGCATATTCAAAAGGTCGGAGACGATTTCTTTAAAAAAGCCGGAAACAGCGCGCTTGTTTTTACGTGGTTTTTTGTTTTCGGGCGGATATTCCCTGCAGGTTATCACGGTCCAGAGGACCGCGCTGATAAATACAACCGCGCCGACATGAAAGGAAATTTTTATTATATAAGGCAGCTTATCCTGGAGGATGTCCGGTATCCTGTTTAAAAGAGGCATGTGTGAAAGCACGTGATGCGATGAGCCGTGCGCGGCTGCCGTTACCGCCAGCGGGTGGGGAACAGGAGGGATTTTACTTACGTGAAAGATATTCTCGAGAATCCACGGGAAGGCGGAAGCGGTGACGGCGCCTATGGAAACGAAGAGCGTCTGTATCGAATAACCCACAGTCCTTTGTTTTTCGGGAAGCATATCCGCGACAAAAGCCCTGAAGGGTTCCATGCTTATGTTAACGGACGAATCGAGCACCCACAGCAGGCCGGCGGCCATCCATAATGTGCCGGAGTAAGGCATTAAAAACAGAGCGAATGTGGCAAGGATAGCGCCTATCAGGAAATAAGGCCTTCTCCTCCCGAGCCAACACCATGTGTTATCGCTCAGATGACCTATTATGGGCTGGACGATAAGCCCTGTCAGCGGGGCGGCAAGCCAGAGTATGGGAATTTTATCGGGATTTGCCCCCAGGTATTCATAGATCGCGCTCATGTTCGCCATTTGCAGGCCCCAGCCGAACTGTATTCCCATAAAGCCTATGCTCATATTGCATATATGCAATATGCTTAAATCGGGTTTCTTCACTTTGCCTCCGCAGATTTTTCACATAAATATAGCATTATCATCATATCTTTTTCCAATAATTTGTATTTACAGATTAATTGAACAAATGATTTTTTTGCGATACAATTATTTATGGTGTTTTCCGGAAAATTTTTATGCCGGTTAAAATAAGGAGGTCAAAAATATGAGAATTCTTTTTGTTCTGATTCTTTCCCTGACGCTGTTGTTTTGTGTTCAACAGTTTGCATTCGCGAAGCACAGCACATGGGACACGGTGGGTAAAGGCCTTGCTGTTTATGAAGGGGCAAAGGTATTGACAGGCGCAAAAGGGAATATGCTTGATGATGTTTCAGGCGGCAATTTCCACAGGGATGGAGGTTCTTCCGGAGGCGGTTCATCTTCCCAGGACTCGTATAATTCCGGTTACCAGGCAGGTTACCAGTCGGGATATAATGCGGGTTTCAGGGCCGGAACTCAGCAGAAATAACAAAAATTACAATACCGGAGGGAAAAATGAGAATTCAACATTTAAAAATTTTATTTATTTTGTCGGGCATGCTGGTTTTCTGCCCGACAGCCCATGCGGTCATTATGGATCTTTCTTCAGCCGACATAAATGAGGCCGTAAGCGCCGGCGCTAAATACAGGGATTCGGATCCCATCAGTTTTATGAACGATTTATGCGCTTATCAGGAGATAAAAGCCGATTATTATGATGTCTCTGTTGTTTTATGGACAAAATATTCTCTTACGGCGTTTGATTCTTTCCTTTCCGCAAAGCGCTACCAGGATTTTAATCTTGAAAGGCTTGAAATGTCGAGCGGATACAGGATGCTTGAAGATGATATAATATTTTATGTTCTTATTACAAGCCAGCATAAGGACCATCTCGATGATTTTAAAGCGGTCCTGAAACAGGGAAACAAAGTGTTTATGACGGATGTTGCGGTGATGAAAAGTTTAAGCGATAAACAGCCGGACGGCCTGTATTATGCCGTGTATCACTGGGGTTTCCCGCTTAAGGACATAGACCTTAAATCAAAAGCGGCTCTTACAATAATACCGTTAATGGGCAAGGAACAGGCAGTAGAGTTTGATTTGTATAATATCAAGTAGAAACGGGTTGTGTCCTTTTATGAGAAAAGGGGCGATTTTTTTAATAGTTCTATTCGCGCCTCTGTTCTGCGGCGCGGCAGGTTCATTTAATCTGGTGATAAATCCGGATTTCGAGGCCGGCAATACTTTCGGTTGGGGCGCGTGGGCTGTCAAAGAGGATGTGGTCATGACCGAAAACCATTCTCCCGGCGGGCTTTTCTGCCTGAGGCTTTCGCTGGAGGGAAAAGAGGGAGGCCCTTTTTCGGCGGGTGCGCTGATTCAGGAAAAAAAAGTATTTGAGGAAAACGAAAAAGTATACGCCTCCGCCTGGGTAAAGACCGATGACCTGAAGGGAAAATCCGGAAATAAAGTTTATGCTTTTATTAAAGTTGAATTCTGGAAAGACGGCACGTTAATTGATTCGGCGGTAAGCGAAAAACTGACGGAGGATAATGGCTGGACATTCCTGAAAATCGATACGATGGTCCCTGAATTCAGCAATATGACAAAACTTCTTCTTATGCTTGAAAATGACGGGGGGAAGGACAGTACGGGATATGCCTATTTTGATGATGTCCATCTCGGAAAAACCCCGGCCCCGGTAAAGGTGAAAAACAATAACAGCGTATTCGCGCTGAAATAACCCGCTTATATGAATAAAAAAAATAAAAAATCCGGCAGTTCTTTACACAATAAAATATTAAGAGATTGCAAATCTCTTATTGAAATCTCCCATGCTATGATAGGAGAGAAAGATATCGAGAAACTCCTGAGTCTTATCATGGAAGAGATAACGCGAGTGCTGGAGGCCGAAAGAAGTTCTCTTTTCCTTGTTGACCACACCACCGGCGAAATATGGAGCCATATTGCCCAGAAATCGGAAATATCGGAAATAAGACTGCCGATAGGCAAAGGAATAGCGGGATATACGGCGAAAACAGGAAAACTTCTTAATATCCGGAATGCTTATAAAGATAAAAGGTTTTGTTCCGATTTTGACATGGAAACAGGGTTTCATACCAGGTCAGTCCTCTGCGCCGCCCTGTTCAATCACGAGAGAGAAATAATCGGCGTCATACAGGTGCTTAATAAAAAGAAAGGTTATTTCACAAAAAAGGACGAGACAATCCTTGCCGCTTTCTCGTTGCACGTGTCAATCGCCATTGAAAACACCATTCTTCACGATGAAACCGAGATTTTTATGAGAAGCCTGATTAAGACGCTCGCGGCCGCGGTTGACGCGCGCGACCCTGTCACGGCAGGCCATTCGGAGAGAGTCACTTATTATGCGTTGAAAATAGGAGAGCAGTTAAAGTTAAGCCGGCATAAAATGAGGATGCTTGAAATAGCGGCTATTCTTCACGACGTAGGGAAAATCGGCGTCAGGGACAGGGTGTTGACAAAACCCGGACGCTATACAAAAGAAGAATACGAGGAGATGAAGAAGCACGCGTATTACACCAAACAGATACTCGACAACATCCATTTTTCAAAGAAAGACAGGGATATTCCCCTTGTGGCGTCCACCCACCATGAGATGATGAACGGAAAGGGTTACCCGTTCGGCCTGAAAAAATCCGGGATACCGCTTTTATCGAGGATAATCGCCGTTGCCGACATATATGACGCGATGATAAGTTATGATAGGCCTTATAAGAAGGCCATGACGGTCAATCAGGCGCTTGACGTCCTGAAAAAAGAGGCGGGAACACGTTTAGACAGAAAAATCGTGGATGTTTTCATCAAGGAAAGACTGTATCTTTTTGACCGGAGAAATTATATCAGGATAAATGTGGAACTTGCCATTGAATATAAAATTTTAAAACCGGAAGAACAGGAAAAAATATATTATTCTTCCAGTACCACGGATATAAGCGCGGGGGGCCTTGTCTTTATTTCCGGGAAGTTAATCCCGGTATCCAGTTTTGTCGCGGTCCGCGTTTATCTTGTGGATATGACACTTGACCTTACGGCAAAAGTCGTGCGTGTTGACAGGATAAGCGACAAGAAATACAAAATTGCCATTTGTTTTGTCAGTATTTCCGATAACATAAGGGAAAAACTGTCCAAATATCTTGTTAAGATATTGAATACACACTAGTCTTTTCTCTTCCGCTCCGGAATAAACACTTAAATAAGGCGCCTTGACAAAACCTCTGTTGTCAGTTATAATGCACACGTTAGCATTAAATCAGGATAGTATGAAAAAAAGGCCTACTATAAAAGATATAGCGAAAAAAGTCGGAGTCACCCATTCGACTGTCTCCCGCGTAATAAATGACAACCCGGCCATAAGCGGCAGGACCAAAGACAAAATACTTAAAGCGATGAAAGAGCTTGACTACCAGCCCAACCTGGTTGCCAGGGGGCTTGTCAGGAGAAAGACCCATGCTTTTGCCCTTATTACGCCCGATCTTAACCCCCATGTGCTTCCCGTTATAAAAGGGATATCTGATACATGCAGAAGGCTAGGATACGGGCTTATGTTATTTTCGACGGATTACTGGATTGAAGAAAACCGGTCTTATGCCGAAGTCGTGAGAAACTGGCTGGTTGACGGTGTTCTGATATATAACGTTATTTATCATGAGGATGTCCCGGAAAACATCAGGGAACTGGAAAAACAAAACATACCCTGTGTTTTTATAAACAAGTTTTTGGGCAAAAATAAGGTAAATAATGTCAGCATAGACAACAATGAAGCTGTATTTAAGGCTGTAAGCCATCTTGCGGCGACAGGGCATAAAAGAATAGGTATGATAAAAGGCGGAATGCTTTCTGTAGACGGGGTTGAAAGGTTCAATGCTTTTAAGGAATCCCTTGGAAAGCTTGAACTCGAATTTGACGAAAGCATAACCGGCTGCGGCAACTTTTTTTTCAACGAGGCTTATGAAGAGATGAAAAGGATATTGTGCGCTCCATCGGGCAGGCCCACGGCTATGTTCTGCGCGAATGATCTTATGGCTATGGGAGCCGTGAAAGCGGCCGGGGATATGGGGCTCAAGGTGCCGCAGGATATCGCGGTTGCGGGTTTTGACGACTTGGAGGCGGCCCGCTTCTTCAAGCCGTCAATAACTACATTGAAACCTCCGCTTGAAGATATAGGAGGGAAGGCGATTGAGATGCTTTTAAGGGTGATTGAAAACCCTTCAAGGCCGGTTGAGGAGATAAGATTAGGTTCGAGGCTTATAGTGAGGGAGTCTTCGGTTGTATAATATATATTTTTTCATGATGATTTTACACGTGTGCATAAATAACCGGAGAAGAAGAAACGCTTAAGACATTATTTTCAGGGGGCTTGTCAAAGATATCATTTTTACTTTCTTCAAAGTCTCTTTTCCCCCCCAGGAACATAGAGGCCGAAAGCTTGGAAAATGATACTTGGCAAGCCCTTTTCGGGATTAAATTTGTGTAAAAGACGTAATTCCTATATGGTATTATTGAATTATTAATAACCGTTTTCCAAAGTCAGGGGAAAATAATGAAAAGAACATTTATATTATATTTTTTCGCGGTGATTCTTTCAGGTTCGTCCCTGTCCTCCGGCCTGCCCGCGAATGTCACAGCTTCTTCCATCCAGGAACCCGGATTTTCTCCTGATAAGGCGTTTGACGGGAATATGGGGACCAGATGGAGCAGTAAATTTGAAGATCCCCAGTGGCTCCAGATAGACCTTTTGGAAAACAGGGCACTTGCCGGCCTGACCATTTTCTGGGAGGATGCCTTTGCTTCCGCTTACGATGTTCTGCTTTCTGAGGATGCCGAAAACTGGATTAAAGTTTTCGGGACAAACAGTTCGGACGGTAAAACAGATGACATTTATTTTAAGATGACAGAAGCGAGATATATCAGAATCGTATGCAATAAAAGAGCGACAGGCTGGGGCGCTTCCATACTTGAAATAACGTTAAAAGAACCGGGAGAAACACCTGATATAAAAGTCTCATCAGGGGATGCTGAACCCCTGAACATTATGGACGGTGATTTTACAACCTGCTGGAACAGTGAAGACGGCGATAGCGAATGGGTCGAAATAGACTTAAAGAAGGAAAAAGGGCTCGGCGGGTTTGAAATAAAGTGGGGAGAATCCTATCCCAAAAGTTACAAAATTCAGGTTTCAAGAAACGGAGAAGACTGGAAAACAGTTTTCGAAACTTCAAGGTCTAACGGCGGACGGGACCTGATATATATAGATGAAACGGACGCGAGACATATAAAAATTTTATGTGAAAATTCCGCCGGAAACAAATTTTCCTTGTGTGAGTTAACGCTGAAAGGCAAGGATGAATCCGCGACAGTGGAAAGATTATACAATGTGATGGCGGAGGATTCGCCTGCCGGGTATTTCCCTGACTGGATTTACAATAAACAGGAATACTGGACTGTCACCGGGGCCCCATCCGACCCTGTGGAAAGCCTGATAAGTTCCTACGGGGCGATAGAACCCGGAAAAGAAAGCTTCCTGTTGATGCCGTATCTTTATATAGACGGTAAATTCATTGCGGCGGGAGATGTGAAAATAACCCAGAAGCTTGAAGATGAATATCTCCCCATCCCTTCCGTTGTATGGGAATATCAGAACCTGATTTTCGAACAGAAGATATTTACATGGGGAGATGAAAACACTTCCTCATCTTATGTGATTTATACATTGGATAACACCGGCGGCAAACCGCTGAAGGGCAAGCTGTTTATTACAATAAGGGCTTTGCAGTTGAGCCCTAAGTGGCAGCACGGCGGCATATCAAAAATATCCGCCCTTGATTTTGTCGGGAAAAATGACGGGGCCCTGGTAAAAGTTAACAATAAGGATTCGATTGTTTTTCTTCGGAAACCTTCGGAATCCGGGGGGGTATCTTTTAAAGAAGGCGAGATAATCGAATATATCGCCGACGGCAAGGTCCCCGACAGGAAAACTGTGCTTGACCCGGAAGGGATTATTTCCGGCGCGTCCGTTTTTGATTTCAACATCCCCGCCGGCCGGAAGAAGCAATTTTACTTTGTGCTGCCGCTGAGAGGCGATGTTGACGTCGAGGGTCTGTTGTCCTGCAAGAATCCGGAAGAAAAATTCAGTGGAATTCTGGCTGAAACCGAGGACTACTGGAAATCGCAGTTGAACACGTTCGAAATAGATATTCCCCAGAAAGAACTGGTGGATGTTATGAAGGCCAACCTTGCCTATCTTCTGGTTAACAGGGATTTTGTTTCTCTCCACCCGGGACCGAGAAATTATGAGCGCTCATGGATAAGGGACGGTTCCGTTCAGTGCGCGGCTTTGCTTAAGACAGGGCATTATGAGGAAGTCAGGGATTACCTGGATTGGATAAGCAAAAGCCAGAAGCCCGGCGGCGAAATTCCCTGTATGCTTGAGCTGAACGGACAGATGCCCGGATGGGGTAAAGACTGGTTTGAGTGGGACGGGCAGGGAGCGTACATATTCGCCGTCGCGGATTATTACCGTTTTACCAAAGATAAAGATTTTGTGATAAGGAATTTTGATTCAATTGTAAAAGCGTTGAAGTTTCTTGAAGAACTCAGGGCGAAACGGTTGACCGATGAATATAAAAATACGCCGTTCTACGGCATACTGCCGGAATCAAACAGCCATGAGGGGTATTTCCCTGCCCAGCACAGCCTGTGGGATGATTTCTGGGCTCTTAAAGGATGGAAAGACGGACAGTTTCTCGCGAAAGTTGCCGGGAGGGAAGAGTTGACAGGGTGGATGAAAAAAGAGGAAACGGAATTAAGGAAAAACCTGCTTAATAACATAGAACTGCTGCAGAAACAGAAAAACATAAAAAATATCCCCGGCTGTTTTGAGAAAGCCGATTTTGACGCCACTTCAACCGCGATTTCTGTGTGGCCCACGGGAGAATATTCGCACCTGCAGAGGGAAGACCTTATGTATACGCTGGATACATATTATGACGGCACTTTTTATCCGAGGATAGAAAAAGGGCTTACGGCCGCCTACACCCCTTATGAGATAAGAAATGCCACAGCTTACCTTATGCTCGGAGAGAAAGATAAGGCGTTAAAAATGATAAATTATTTTCTTAATGATATGCGGCCGCGGCCGTGGAAACACTGGGCGGAAGTCGTGCATGAGGAATATTTTCGTCCGCAGTATCTCGGGGATATGCCCCATACGTGGATAGGGGCTATCGCCGTTAACTTCATAAGAAGTATGTTTGTGTATGAGCAGGATAACAGGATTGTGCTCGCGGCCGGAGTCGACGACAAATGGCTTGATTCACCGCAGGGTGTCAAGGTGAAAAACCTGCCGACTTATTTCGGGGATATAAATTACGACATAAAAAAAGAGGAGAATGTAATAACGGCGGATATATACGGCGACGCCGGGTGTTCGGGCGGCTTCGTTTTGAAGGTTCCGCTTAAGGATAAGGCAGTGTGCGCCGAACTTAACGGCGAAAGGGTAGAAAATATCTCCGGCGGAGAAATTGTTTTTACGAAACTGCCCGCGAACATAAAAATATATTGTAATGATTAATGATATTCAGGGAGGAATATGATGAGAAAGGGTTCTTGTCTGTTGCTTGTTTTTGGGTTAATTGTCTTTTCACAGGCTGTATCCGCCGATTCAAACAGGGCCAATAATCCGGGTTTTGAGTCCGGTAATATCGGCGGCTGGTCAACATGGGCTGTAACCGATACGGTATCTTCTTCGATAAACCATACCCCGGGCGGAAAATTCAGCGCTTCCCCCTCGCTTAACGCGGAAAACGGCCCGTTCGAAACAGGCGCTCTTATACAAGAACTTGACAGTTTCAAACCCGGCGAGAATATTTTCGCGTCCGCTTGGGTTAAAACGGACGGGTTAAAAGGCGCCCAGGGGACAAATGTTTTCGCTATACTCAAACTGGAGTTCTGGAGCGGGAATAAAATGATATCTGCCGAAGAAAGTTCGGGAAATACGGGAACCAGCGACTGGCATGAGATAAAAGTGGAAACTGTAGTGCCTGAAAATACGACAAAAGTCAAAATCACTCTCCTTTTATGGAATAATAACGGAACGGGAAATATCGGAACCGTATATTTTGACGATGTATATATAGGAAATTCTCAGAATCCGTCATATATATAGCGTTTACCGTGATATTTTCCTGAAAAGGCTGCGGAAATAATGCCGCAGCTTCTTTTTGTCCATTTTTAGTGTAATCGGGATAAATAAGGGTTGAAAAAAATGCGTTATGGGCGCATAATTTGAGAGTGTGTTTTCTGTTAATTTACTTTTACCGGCGGGGGAGAATATGCTGGAGATAAAAAATCTAAGCGTTGATATTGAGGGCAAAAGAATACTTGAAAATATCAATCTTACCATAAAGAAAGGCGAGACATTAATCCTTTTCGGGCCGAACGGCAGCGGTAAATCCACCCTGATAAAAGCGATTATGGGTTTTAACGCTTATACGGTTAAACAGGGAAGTATAGTATTTAAAGGAAAGGACATAAGCCTGCTTGCCACCGAAAAAAGGGTGAAGATGGGGTTGGGTCTTATGTATCAGCATCCGCCAGCGATAAGAGGGGTAAAGCTTGAGCAGATAGCCGGCTTCCTCAACAAAGACGCGAAAAAGATAAAAAGCCTTTCCGAAGAATTATCTCTCGCAAAACATTTGCACAGGGATATTAATCTGGGTTTTTCCGGCGGTGAAATGAAGAGGGCGGAACTTTTCCAGTTGATGCTGCAGAATCCGGACCTGCTTCTGCTTGATGAACCCGAATCCGGGGTTGATATAGAAAATATTTCTATAATGGGACGGGTGTTAAGCGAGTATCTGAGCAAAGAAGGCAAGTCGGCTCTAATAATAACACATACGGGTTATATCCTTGATTATGTCAGGTCTCAGAGGGGTTGTGTCCTTTTGAATAAACAGTTTTGGTGTGTGGGAAGCCCGAAAGAGATGTTCGAAACCATCAGAGAGCAGGGATATGAAAAATGTAAGGGATGCGTATGCCATCAGATGAGCTGAAAAATATTTTTGATCCGGCGGATGCGGGGAATATTGTGTCTTCGGGTATGGATTTATCCGAAAAAACGCGCTCGGGCAGTTTCCTTCAGCAGGATAGCGAGATATTATTTTCAAAAACCATGCTGGAAGGCGTTGATATTTTAAGCACAGAGGATGCTTTGAAAAAATACCCGGAAGCAAAGGAGTATTTCGGAAAAAATTTCGGTATCCTCAAAAAAGATTTTCCCGAAGACACAAAAGGCGGTTATTTCATCAGGGTCAGGAGCGGGCAGACCGTGAAGATGCCGGTTCAGACGTGCCTTTTCCTGAAGAAGCGGGGTTTTAAACAGAAAGTGCACAACCTCATTATTATAGAGGAAGGCGCGAAAGTATATCTGATAACCGGCTGTTCCGCCTCCAAAGCGGCCGATGAAGCTTTTCATCTCGGGGTATCCGAATTTTATGTGAAGAAAGGAGGGTACCTGAATTTTACCATGGTGCACTCCTGGAAAGAAAATGTTTCCGTTAAACCCATGAGTATTGCCGTAGTTGAGGAGAACGCGACTTTTGTATCCAATTATATCTGTTTAAAACCCGTTAAAGAAATAGTGATGTACCCTACGGCGGTTCTCCAGGGCAACGGATCAAAAGCCAGCTTCAATTCGCTTATGCTTACACATCCGGGGTCTTTACAGGATATCGGTTCAAGGGTTATATTAAGGGGCAGGAATACGAGCGCCGAAATTATCTCGAGAGCGGTTAGCCTGGGAGGCAGAATAATCGCGCGGGGACACCTTAAAGCCGAAAACAGGGATGTCAGGGCCCATCTTGAATGCAGGGGACTTGTATTATCCGAAAAGGGAACTATCCACGCTATCCCGGAACTGGAAACCGAGTGGCGCGATATTGATATGTCCCACGAAGCGGCCATAGGAAAAATAAGCAAAGAGGAGATTGAATATCTTTGCGCAAGAGGTTTTTCGGAGGGAGAAGCCCAATCCCTGATAATAAGGGGATTTATGGATGTTGATATCCTTTCTCTTCCTGAAGAGCTGAAGGAAGAAATAAAAAACATCGAAAACCAGACTTTAAAGGGGAATTTTTAATGCACAAAAAAATCTTCTGCGCCGCGGCGCTGTGTATAATGCTGATATCCCTTCCTGTTTTTGCCGGGCTTCCCAAAATCGCCGTTCTGAATGCCGAATCGACCATAGAATTTTCCGCGGCGAATGACTGGACGCTCGGCCCCGAAGTTTACAATGAAGAGGTAAAGAACCTTAAAAACATATTGGAATCTTTCGGTTTCCAGTGCGACCTTATAACTGAAGCGGATATTTTTAGCGGGAAACTGGATAGTTACCTTGCGTTATATTCAATAGATACAATTGCCCTCGGTTTATCCTCAGTCCATGAAATCAGGAGCTTTGTCGGAAGAGGCGGGCTTCTGGTATCCATCGGCGAGTTTTCGAGGAATATAGAGGGAGAGTGGGTTAACATCTGGGAGTTCGGCGATGTGTTCGGCATTTCCCCCGTTCCGTGCGACGAGTGGTCGACAAGCGGTTCCAACAATAATTTCTTTTATCTGAAAGCCGTAAATAAGAAAACAGGCGAAAAACTCACTGACGGCCTCGATGAGAAAATATCGTTCGGAAGGGAGACATCTTACTGCTGGGTCTGCAGGCCGGATACCGCAGCGGCAGTAGCTGTTTTCCCGAAATATTCCTCAACAATGGGTAAGAAATATAAAGAAGTGAAAGATGAAGTTGTCGCGGTTTCATTGAACAGATTCGGCACGGGGTATGCTGTATATGTCGCCGCTCTGCCGGGCGGTAAAAGAAAAAATTCCCTCGCAAGCGAAGATATCCGGAAAATTTTGCGTAATACAAGGTATTATATACAGAATTCGCTTTCTGAAAAACCCGTCAAGGAGCCTGAATTGACCCTGAGCGCAAGCCAGATAGGCTATCTGCCGGATGAGTCGAAATTTGTTATTCTGTGGGTTAAGAATTATAAATACGATGGGCCTGAAACGGAATTTGAATTGATTAACATGGATAAAAACGGGGTGCCGGAATATCAGGGAAAAATGACAAAAACCAGCTGTTATAAATGGCCGGGCATATTTTTTAAGGGGGATTTTTCCTCTTTTTCCCCGGAAGGCAGATATAAGATACGGACCAAAATAAATTTAAACGGGGATGAGACAATCCTTGAGACATATCCTTTTGTGATTAAAAAAGATGTTTTTACGGAAGACGCGATACCGATTCAGCTTGATTTTCTGGAAAAGTACGCCGCGGGAATAGATACCTACCTGAAGGATAAGGTAACAGGCGGTTTTATGGATGCCACGGGTGATTATTCGATAAGAATGTGGTCTATGCCGCATGTCGTTTACTGCCTTGCGGAACTGTATGATAATCTGGGAAACGGAGAGAATAAAAAGAAAGCGTATTTTCTCCTGAACCATGGCGTTAAATGGTGCGTTGATATGCAGAAAGAAGACGGGGACGTCTGGTCCGGAATACATCCCGGCGACGATATTTTTGTTACGGATCTGCGGCCGGCCGATGATAAAAGTAAAAGAAAATTATATTTCTGGAAAAGTTTCAATTACCTGTCCACCTATGTCGTCGGCCTGGCCCGCGCGGCTCAGAGTTACGGTAAAACAGATCCCGGCATGGCGGAAAAATGCGTTAAAACAGCCGGGAAATCTTATAACGCGTTTTCCGGCTATACAATACTGACGACCTCGGATATAGGCAATGCTGTCTGGGCCGCGGTTGAATTATACAAAGCCACGGGGAAGAAAAATTTTCTGAAGGATGCCGAGACGCGGGCGTCGGAACTTTTAAGAAGGCAGGTCAAAGACAGGAACCTTACGCCGCAGGGGGTGTACGGGGATTTCAGCGAAAGCGTAAACGGTTATGTTTTTGGAAACCAGCAGTATAAAGTTTTTCATAATCTGGGAATATATATGGGGCTTCTGGACCTGTATTCTCTGACAGAGATAGAAGAACTGAAAAAAGAGATTAAAGAGGCTTTAAAAATATTTGCGGATAATTATATAGTAAAGATGGCTTCTTTGTCTCCTTACGGGCAGTTTGCCCACGGCCTGGAAAATACGGAAAACGGGTATGAAGCCAGATATTTCCCTCCCGCGTCTTCCTGGATAAAACTGCACGCGCTTAACTGTGACCACGGGGCGCTGGGGCTTTTTGCCGTTGAATACGCGAAGGTAATGGACGACAGGAAACTGTATGATGTCGGGACAGACCAGCTGCAGTGGATAAACGGACAGAACCCGCTTAATTACTGCATGATAATGGGACTCGGGCGGAACAATCCTCCTTTGATGCCTGAAAATATGGGTACGGGAAGTATTCCCGGAGGCATGCCTAACGGCATAGGGGGGGGAAGAAATGATTTGCCGACATGGGGAAACAGCTGGAACAGCAGGGAATACTGGCTGCCTCAGACAGTTTATTACCTCGCCTGCGCTTCCCTTGCGGAAAAAGTCGGAAGCCTTGAATTAAAAGAGGGAGCGGAGGAAAAAGGTAAAGAAAAAGTGCCGTCCAGGAAAACGCGCAGGAAAATGAAGCGTTCAAAGGCCGTGGATTGAGTGAAACAAAAAAGTTGATAATCGTCCGATTGATGATATAATTTATCTATATGGCAGTTAAAAGAAAATTCAGAAATTATTTCCTAAAACCATTCCAGTACAAATACGCGCTTTTTACCATCTGGATAACGGTTCTGGGGATGATTTTTACCGCGTTGATAGTCTATAATGTAAGTATTGATACGCTTATCAATACGATTCAGAATGACGGGAAATTGACCGAACAGGCTTTGGAAACGCTTAATATGAACGTTGTGAAATACCTGATCGCGCCTGTTATTGTTGTTTCGGCGGTTTGTTTCCTGTTAAGTATTCTGGTTTCACACAGGGTTGCCGGTCCTATCTATAAGACGGAACTTTACCTGAATAAAATCGGCGACGGTAAAATACCCGGAAAAATTTATTTCAGGGAAACAGATGTTGTTCCTGAGATGAGCGAGGCGTTTAACAGGATGATAGAATTCCTCCATAAAGTGGGAGGCAATGCCGAAAAAACCGAAGAGATGGTTAAGGGAATGATATTTAATGATGAAAGGGATAGAGCTAAACTTATTGATGAATTGGAAAAAATAAAAAATAGCCTCTCCAGTGAAAAACAGTAAAATATTTGTCAGCCTATTTAAGGATTTTCAGCAAAAAAGTTACCCCTTTAAGAAAATAAATTCTTTAAAGGGGTTTACTTTAATTGAGATGATAGTCGCGATAAGCATCATCCTTATTCTTGCCGGAATCATCATACCTTCCTTTCGAAATGCGAAAGAAAAAGCCAACCGGATTGTATGTATGAATAATCTGAAACAGCTTGGATACGGTTTTGGGATGTATGTTACGGAGAATGGGGGAAACTGGCCTCCTTATCTGTTTACTTTTTCTCCCGGGCAAAGCGGCAAGTGGGTGGTTCTGGTTGTTCCGAAAAGAAAATCCGCAAGCCTTGTGGAAGCCTGTGTTGAGGAGGAGCTTTATGTATGCCCGTCGGATGATTCGCCTATGACGGCCACTGTTAATGAAGACGAGGATCCGGCGTACCACGGGCCTCCTGTAAATACGGAGATGGATATTTCTTATTCATATAATTTAATGTTATACACTGAGCAGGTGGATTATTATGAGCTGGCTCACCCGGACCAGACAGTTGTTCTTTTTGACGGACATCAGCTGATAGAGCATCAGGGTCAGTGGCAAAGCGACCCTGATTTTTATGAAAATGTCCTTGAAAACCGCCATAACGGAGGAGCCAACCATCTTTTCGCGGATTTTCATGTTGAATGGAAACCCGATATTACCGATGATAATATTGTTCCGGAACCGCTGTGACACCTATGAAAAAACCCGGTGAACATAAAATCAACACAAAGTCCATACTGACAATTATCATGGTTGTCAGTTTGATTGCCCTTTTTTTTGCCGCTAAACCCGTTTATTATAAAAAAGATTTAACAGCGCCCGCCACATGGGTATGTTCCTCCTGCAATTTTTTTGAAATAGAGGAAATAGCTTCTTCTCCGGCGAAGTGTCCTAAGTGCGGGGAGAATACTTTGTTTGTCACGGCTTTTTTCGTATGCAGAGACTGCGGCACAAAATTTGAAGGTTACAAGAATATTTTAAAGTATTCGAGAAAACAGCTGTTAAGCTGGGAGATAGTGACTCTGGACGGCCATATAATAAATCCGCGTGATTCAAAACAGAAAGCGGACTACAGGACTACGATCCGGTGCCCTAAATGCGATTCGAAAAATGTCCGCTCGACAGAGTTTACGGATGTGTCCCTGCCCGCGCTGTAAACCTTATTTTATTTTTGCGCCATCCACAATTTGAATTTTTTCACGGCGATAAAATAACAGGCCAGAAGGGCAATCCTGATTATAAAAGCGAATCCGGAACCTATTGAAAAAGATGCTACTCGCACCGCGTCGCCGGCGACAGCCGATGACTGAATTATTATCTGCCATATTCCTACCAGCACTGAACCTATGGTGAAAGCGATGTTATAATATGCCATTGTTATTCCCGATGGTTTTTTTGCGAGAAGGGCGATATTTGCCCATAGGCCGAACACCGCTATTCCTGCCCCGGTCAGGATTTCGAAATACCCTGAAAAATATATGGGGTCATCCTTCTGCAGTGATATCATGCCGATGATTCCGAGCAGGACCAGAGGTATCCTTAAAGATGAGAAAACCAGGTCCATGATAAAAAAAGTTTTGCTGAAAACAGGGTAGGGATTTGGAGCCGCTCCAGGTGCCGGGTTTTGGGTATTTTCCATTTTTTTTCTCCTTTTTTTACTTAAATTATAGATATATTTTTTTATTAAGCAATAATTATTTAAACAGAACGGCCAAACAGGGGATGCTTAAATAAGTGAAATTTATCACAAAACAATCTTGACATCTTGACTGTATATGGTATATTTGCTAAATTTATTGTGAAAGGAGTAACATAAATGGCTTCCAACAGGAATTGTGTAATAAGGCTTTCCAGATACAAGAATGCCTTATACAGGTTTGAAAAACTTGGTTTTGTTAAAGTTTTTTCTGATAATCTCGGAGAAGCGGTGGGTGTTACTGCGGCGCAGGTGAGAAAAGATTTTTCACTTTTCGGAATAACGGGCAATAAAAGGGGCGGGTATCAGGTGAAAGCCCTTATTGAAAAATTGAATGAGATACTGGGCAAAAATGAACTTCAGAATGTGGTAATAGTCGGTTCCGGTAATATCGGGAATGCGCTGCTTAAATATAAAGGATTTGAAAAAGAAGGCATAAAGATAATAGCGGCATTCGATATAGACCCCGCAAAGTTCAGGGAGAATCCGGAAGTGCCTGTTTTATCTCTTGAGCGCCTTAAGGATTTTGTAAAAAAGAGCGGGGTGAAAATAGGTGTTCTGGCTGTTCCTGATATCGCGGCCCAGCAGGTTGCGGATATGATGATATCCTCCGGAATAAAAGGCATACTTAATTTTGCGCCTATTAACCTCAGGGCGCCCGCGGACATAATAGTGAATTATGTTAATCTGGAACTTGAAATCGAGAATTTAATTTATTTTGTAAACGCGATGGATAAGACGGATAAAAAACCCAAATGAAGAAAAAAACCTTAAAAAGCAACCTGATAATCTCTTTTTTGACCGTGATAACCGCGCTGGGCATAGCTGTCGCTTTTATAGGTTTTTATCTTATTAAAACTGAAATTTTCGACAGGGCCCAGACTCAGGTCCAGAATGACCTTAAAATAGCATGGAGTGTTTACAAGGAAAAAACAGAAAAACTGAAAATTGCTTTTAATATGTTTGAAGAAAAGGAAAATCTCGAAGTTCTGAAGGAAAAACTCGGGCTGGATTATCTTTTCCTTGCGGATATAACAGTTAAGAACCGCCTGAAAAGCGAAATCGCGCTTAAGGCATTCGGCGGGACAGAGTGCGGCGGGACAAGAATTATCGGCGGGAAAGAATTAAGACAAATGGATGCGGATCTGGCCGGCAGGTGCGCTATTGATCTTTTATATACGCCGATGGCGGTTCCTACCGAAGAAACTGTTCTTGACAGCGTGATGGCAATAGAATACGCAAAACCTTTCTTTGCCTCCGCCGGTAAGGTTAACAAGGTCATTTACGGAGGAAGGATACTCAATAAAGACACCGCTGTCGTCGACAGGATAAGAAGCTTTGTTTTCGGGAATAAACAGTATAAGGGTATGCCTTTGGGCACGGTCACTATCTTTCAGGGAGATGTCAGGGTGTCGACAAATGTTCCCGATAAAGAAGGAAACAGGGCAACAGGGACAAGGGTGTCAAAAGAAGTTTATGAAAAGGTGATAAAAAACGGGTATTCGTGGTTTGACAGGGCTTTTGTAGTCACCGCCTGGTATATAACCGCATATGAACCTATAAGGAATATTAACGGGGAAATAATAGGCATGCTGTATGTAGGCATCCTGGAAAAACCTTATGCGGATTTGTTCAGAAACGTGGGTTTATTCTTTTTCCTGGCTATTCTGATTGCGGTTTTTATAGCTGTTATCCTGGGACTTATCCTTGCCGAATCCATTTCGAAGCCGGTAAGGGAAGTTTTATACTGCACGGGAAAATTTTCCGGAGGGGATTTAAGCTGCAGGGTCGGCACCCAGACCAAGATAAAAGAGCTTAACCAGCTTGCGGAAGCGTTTAATGAGATGGCTAAAAAACTGAGCCAGAGGGATAAAAGCCTCAAGGTATCGAATGAAAAGCTGGATACCCTGAACAGAAGTTATATTGACCTTATCGGTTTTGTCGCGCATGAACTGAAAGGTATTTTGTCTTCCACCATGCTCAATGCTTATTCGGTAAGGGACGGTTTTTTGGGATTGATTAATTTTAAGCAGAGAAAAGCGCTTGATTCAGTTTGCAAGAATCTTGATTATTTTGCCGCCACCGTGAAAAATTATTTAAGTTTGAGCAGGATTGAGAAAGGTGAAATGAAAGTTTCCAGGACGGAGGTTCTTCTCAAAGAAGATATTTTTGATGATTCGGTCGAGTATTTCCTCAAACAGGCGGCCGATAAGAACATCGAGATCAGCAATAACATTGAAAAAGGCCTTACGGTAAAAGCAGATCCGGATTTACTGAGGATGGCCGCGAATAATATAATAGGCAACGCTGTGAAATACGGGAGCAAAGACGGGAAAATAATTATTACGTCCGGAGTTAAGGGCGATATGATGGAAATCAGCGTCTATAATGACGGAAGGCCGGTAACGGAAGAAGAAAAAGGAAAACTGTTTAAAAAGTTCTCGAGGCTCGATGCGCCGGAAGTCAGGCGTGTCCAGGGCACGGGATTGGGGTTGTTCATAACTATGCAGATAGCCGAAAAACACGGGGGAAAAGTCAGTATAGAACCCGGCAAAAAAGGGAATTCGGTCATATTCAGCATGGAAAGGGGGATTTAAATGATGAAACCCTTAGATATTATAAGGAAAAAAAGGGCGGAAGCCATTAACAGGATCATAGGAAAAGGGTATCTGTCTACAAAGAGGGTATATGTGGGAATGGCGACATGCGAAATCGCGGCCGGTTCAAAGGAAGTTATGGAAGTGTTTAAGGAAGCCGTAAATAAAGGCCTGACGGATGTGTATCTCAGCCAGAAAGGCTGCGCCGGCCGGTGTAATCTCGAGCCTACAGTCGAAGTAATCGAGGAAGGGAAAATACCTGTTAAATACGGTAAAGTTAATGAAGAAAAAGCCCGTGAGATAATTGAAAGACATCTTAAGGGAGGCGAAGTCATTGAGGAATGGGTTATTAAATAAAGCGGGGTTTTATTTATTATGAAGAAAAACAAGAGCAAAGAGAATTTTATTATTACATTATGCGACGGCCCGAGCTGTATTCATAACAAATCCAAGGAACTCAAGCGCGACATCGAAACACAGCTTGAGAAAAGAGGTCTTTCGGATAACGGAAGAATTATTTTATCGGGGTGTCTCGGAATGTGCAGCAAAGGGCCTATACTGATAGTGAATCCCGGATACACCATATACGGACATGTGACTGAAAAGGATATTCCGGAGATTGTGGAAAGCCATCTTGTAAAAGGGAAACCTGTTTCACGCCTTATCATTGATGAGGACCACCTGTACAACAGGTTTTTCAGAGTGTTCGGCGATGTCGGGTTTTTCGGCAAACAGATGAGAATAACATTAAGGAACTGCGGGATAATAGACCCGGAAAGCATTGACGATTATATTTCGCTCAGAGGTTATGAGGCGATTGCCAAGGTTCTCTCGGATATGAAGCCTGAAAAAGTTATAGAAGAAGTAAAACGTTCGGGCTTGAGGGGGAGAGGGGGAGCCGGTTTCCCTACGGGCATGAAATGGGAATTTACGGCAAATCAGAAATCGGATGAGAAATATGTTATCTGCAATGCCGATGAAGGGGATCCGGGCGCTTTTATGGACAGGAGCGCAATTGAGGGAGACCCCCATACTGTAATCGAAGGAATGATTATAGGGGGATATGCGGTAGGTTCGGCTAAAGGGATTGTTTACATAAGAGCCGAATACCCTCTTGCCATAAAAAGACTTGAGAAAGCGATAAAAGACGCAAGGGATAGCGGTTTTCTCGGGGAAAATATACTAGGTTCGGATTTTTCTTTTGATATTGAGATAAGGCTTGGAGCCGGGGCGTTTGTCTGCGGCGAGGAAACAGCGCTTATACATTCTATTGAAGGGTCCAGGGGAATGCCGAGGCCGAGGCCGCCGTATCCCTCGGTAAACGGACTTTTCGGAAAGCCTACGCTGATAAACAATGTGGAGACGTGGGCGAATGTGCCGGTCATAATCCTGGACAGCGCGGATTGGTTCAGGAAGGTGGGAACAGAAAAAAGCAAGGGAACAAAAGTGTTTGCGCTTGCGGGAAAAGTTAAAAACACGGGTCTTGTGGAAGTCCCTATGGGCACGACCCTGAGAGAGATAATTTTTGATATCGGCGGGGGGATTGAAAACGGAAAAAAATTCAAAGCTGTCCAGACGGGAGGTCCGTCTGGAGGATGCCTGCCTGAAAAATATCTGGATACTCCGATAGATTATGAATCTTTGGCCAAAGCCGGTTCGATAATGGGGTCGGGGGGCATGATAGTTATAGACGAAGCCTCCTGTATGGTAAACATAGCCAAATTTTTTCTTGAATTTACGCAGAACGAATCGTGCGGAAAATGCACGCCCTGCAGAGAGGGAACGAAGAGGATGCTTGAAATCCTTACCCGCATAACGGAAGGAAAAGGAGAGCAGGGAGATATAGAAAAGCTTGAGCGTCTCGGGAACCTGATAAAGAAAGCTTCTTTATGCGGTTTAGGGCAGTCAGCCCCCAATCCTGTTTTAAGCACCTTAACCAATTTCAGGGAAGAGTATGAAGAACACATTAAACACAAAAAATGCAGAGCCGGCGAATGCCGGTTGCTGCTCGATTATGTTATAAACGATAAATGTGTTGGATGCGGCGCGTGCAAGAGGATTTGTCCGGCCGGAGCGGTAAGCGGAAGTCCTAAAACTCCGCATGTCATAGATAAAGCCGAATGTATTAAATGCGGGCAGTGTTATGAAGTATGTAAATTCGGCGCGATTGATAAAAAATGATAACTATTGAAAAACAGGAGCCAAGATGGAAAAAAAGACAATAACGATATATATAAATGATAAACCTTACCGGGTGGAACCTGAGCAGACAGTGATGCAGGCGGCCGACAAACTGGGTTTTCACATTCCGCGTTTATGTTACCATCCGAAACTTTCCATAGAAGGGGCATGCAGGGTTTGCATAGTGCAGGTTGAAGGCTTAAAAAATTATGTCGCTTCCTGCTCTTATCCGGTCAGCGACGGGATGAAAATTCATACGAATACGCAGGAGATAAGAAGGGCGAGAAGGGATATCGTGGAGTTGATTCTGGATAACCATCCTCTTGACTGCCATACATGCGACAGGGACGGAAACTGCGAACTTCAGCGACTGGCTTATTCAATGGGTATTAAAAAAAGGCATTTTGAAGGAGAAAAAAAGAGCTACGATAAAGATCTATCCTCTCCTTCCGTTGTAAGAGACCCCGATAAATGCATTTTATGCGGAAGATGCGTAAGGATATGTTCGGAGATACAGAAGGTGAATGCCCTGAGGCAGGCTTACAGGGGTTTTAAGACAGTGGTGATGCCGGCATATAACATGCCTTTTTCAGAAAGTGTGTGCACGACATGCGGCCAGTGCATCAATGTATGCCCGACAGCTTCTTTTATAGAGAAAAATTATACCCAGGAACTTTTTGAGAAATTGAGCGATAAATCCCTGATAAAGGTGGCTCAGGTCGCGCCTTCGGTCAGGGCTGCCATCGGCGAGGCATTCGGCATCCCTCCCGGAACGGCAAAAGAAAAAGAGACTGCGGCGGCTCTCAAGCGGCTTGGTTTTGATTATGTTTTTGACACGCAGTTTTCAGCCGATCTGACGATAATGGAGGAAGCCAGCGAATTTTTGGACAGGTTGCAGGGAAAAGGCAGGCTTCCTATGATAACATCCTGTTCAAGCGCGTGGATGAAATGTATGGAGCAGTTTTATCCCGATCTTATCGAGAATATATCCACCTGCAAGTCCCCGATGTCAATGATGGGGGCTGTTCTCAAGACTCATTTTCCTGAAAAAATCAAGGCTGCGCCGGAGAAAATTTTCAGTGTGGCTGTGATGTGCTGCACAGCGAAGAAATATGAAGCGCAGAGGCCCGAACTTAAAATTAACGGCTTAAACGGAGTCGACCTTGTTGTGACCACGAGGGAAACGGCATGGATGATTAAATCCGCCGGCATTGATTTTCTGAATATAAAAGGAGAGGAATTCGACCATCCGCTGGGGCTTTCGTCGGGAGCGGGCGCTATATTCGGAACTACCGGAGGGGTTATGGAAGCCGCGATAAGAACAGCTTATGAATTGTACACCGGAGAAACGCTTCTCGATATAGAAGTTAACGAATTAAGAGGCCTTAAAGGCATTAAAGAAGGTAAAATCGTAATGGACGGGAAGGAAATCAGGGTCGCTGTAGCGCATGGCCTGGGAAATGCCTGCGACCTTCTTGACATAGCAAGAAAAGAACCCGGGAAATATCATTTTATAGAAGTTATGGGATGCCCCGGCGGCTGTGTGGGAGGAGGAGGACAGCCTTATGCCGACGCCAATTCCATTCCTCTTGATGAAGAATGCCTGAAGTTAAGGGCGAAAGCGCTGTACGACCTTGACAGGAACCGGACTATCAGGAGAAGTCATGAAAACCCCGATGTGCAGAGATTATATAAGGAATTTTTAGGAAGGCCGCTCAGTGAACTTTCCCATAAAATATTGCATACCCATTATAAAAAGAAAGAACCGAAAGGAATAATACCGCGCGGGCTTGTGCGCGCGAGATAGGAGAGGATAAAGGCATGCAGACATCTTTGGAAAATGACAGAATGGCGAAACTCAAAAAATATATGGGTGATGTCCTTGAAAAAACCGACAGGCCCGAATCGTACCTTATCGCCGTCCTTCACCGGGCCCAGAACCTTTTCGGGTATCTAAGCCGTGAAGTTATGGATGAGATTGCCCTTACTATGAATATTCCGACATCTCATATTTGGGGGGTTGCCACCTTTTATCATTATTTCAAGCTTAAACCCCAGGGAAAACACAGTATTGCCATATGCCTGGGCACGGCCTGTTATGTAAAGGGGGCCGGAGATATTCTCCGGACAATTAAAAAGGAATTGAAAATCGGAATCGGGGAAACGACGGAAGACGGCTTTTTCAGCCTGCATGAAGCAAGATGCCTTGGCGCGTGCGGACTTGCGCCGGTTGTTATGATAGATGATAAAATATATGGGGAATTGACCAATCAGAAAATAATTGAGATAATAAACGGTTACAGAAAACGGGACCAAAAGAGCAAGGAGGGTTAAATGTCCGGGAAAATATTAATAGTTGACGACGACGTTGATTTTGTCGAGGCTATAAAAACACTTCTGGAAACAAAAAATTATGAAGTGTTTTCGGCTGAAAACGGATCAGAAGGATTTAATCAGGCAAAGGATAACAAGCCTGATTTGATAATTCTTGATGTGATGATGGCAACCAAAACGGAAGGTTTTGATATTGCCAGAAAACTTCAGAAAGAAAGTTCGACAAAAGGCACTCCGGTGATAATGATCACAGGTATAAGGAAAGAAATGAGCCTGCCTTTCGGTTTTGAGCCGAATGAGGATTTTCTGCCGGTAAAAGCGGTTTTGGAAAAACCGATAAAACCGGAAGTCCTTTTAAAGAAAATTGAGGAAAACATATAGATAAGTGATTTATTTTCCTGAGGAAAGGGTGTTATCGCCTGATGCCGAGGGTTATGCCGGAAAGCGGATAGTTGATTTTATCCCGGTCTTAACCTTAGGGGCAGGCCGGGATTTTTCTATGCGGGGGTGATTATGGAAAAAAGACTGGGTTTTGTGGGTATTATTATCGAAAACAGGGAAAAATCGTCTTCTCCGGTTAACAGGATACTTTCACAATACGGCGGTATTATAGTTTCAAGGACGGGGATGCCCTATGAGAAAAAGCGATGCTGTGTCATTACTCTGATTGTAGATGCCACGACGGATGAAATGGGGGCGCTGACGGGAAAACTCGGCTCTGTCGAAGGGGTAACGGTTAAATCGGCATTGGGGAAAAAAATATAAAGGCAGGCGGTTCAATTAAAGGAGAGACAGATGAAATGCGCGGATACTGATGTAAGAACATGGATGAAAAACAGGATAAGAACCGATCAGATAGATAAATATCTGGACGGAGGTAAAGATTTTATCGATGACAATAAAATCTTCGGTGTCCTGGAAGAAAATTCCGATCCCGACCCGGCCAGGATCAGGGATATTATCAGGAAATCACTTGAAATAAAAACGCTTTCCCCTGAAGAAACCGCGGCTCTCATAAATGTTAACGACAGAAGCCTTCTGGAAGAAATGAGGGCTGCCGCCGCCGAAGTCAAACGAAAAGTTTATGACAACAGGATTGTCACTTTTGCGCCTTTGTATACGGGTAATTACTGTGTCAACAACTGTCTTTACTGCGGTTTCAAGTCTGATAATAAAGACCTTGTCGAGAGAAGATTTTTATCTATGGAAGAAATAAGGAGAGAATCTGAAATTCTCGCGGGAAAGATAGGGCATAAACGGCTGATCGCTGTTTACGGGGAACATCCGCTGACGGACACCGCATATATCGCGGAATCGATCAGGAGCATATACGGCGTGAAAGTGAAGACAAGGAACGGTTTCGGGCAGATAAGAAGAGTTAACGTAAACGCCGCGCCCATGAGCGTGGAAGACTTGAAAATACTGCGTGATGTGGGGATAGGCACATATCAGGTTTTTCAGGAAACTTATCACCACGGCGCATACGGGAAAATGCATCCTTCGGATACACTGAAAGGGGATTATAAATGGCGGCTTTATTCAATGCACAGGGCGATGGAAGCCGGAGTTGATGATGTCGGACTCGGAGTGCTGTTCGGTTTATTTGATTGGAGATTTGAAATAATCGGGCTTATTTTACATGCGATAGAGCTGGAGAAAAAATTCGGGATAGGGCCCCACACCGTATCTTTTCCGAGAATTGAACCTGCGATAAATTCACCTGTTTCGGATAATACGCGGTTCAAGGTAAGCGATGATGATTTTAAGAAAATCATTACCGTTATCCGTCTGGCGATTCCGTATACCGGAATGATAATAACCGCCAGGGAAAGCGCGGCGTTAAGAAGGGCGACACTGGGAATGGGGGTAACACAGACAGATGCGTCAACAAGGATAGGAATAGGCGCTTACAGTGAGAGTTATGACAAACAGGAAGAAGCAAGACAGCAGTTTATTCTCGGGGACACAAGGAGTCTTGATGAGGTTATAAGGGAATTTTCCCGGATGGGGTATATAACTTCTTTTTGTACCGCAGGCTACAGATGCGGCAGGACCGGTAAATGCATTATGGAACTTTTAAGAAGCGGGCAGGAGGGCAGGTTCTGCAAGCTTAACGCTGTTCTTACATTCAGGGAATGGCTTGATGATTTTGCCGGTGAGGAAACCCGGCGGGCGGGGGAGGAAGTTATAGAAAAGGAAATCAGGGAGATAAAAGAAAAAGTGCCTGCTTTTTATTCCCGTCTGGTTGAATATTATGAAAGGATTAAAAAAGGGGAAAGGGACCTTTATTTTTAGAGTTAACGCAAGCGCGGGAGATGTAACCGCGCAGGACAAAAGACATATCTATCCGTATAGATACCCGCCTTTGCCTCAGGCGGTTTTCCGAAACCGCGAAAAAATTAAAATTTTTTTGTGAATAAGTTACTTGAAATGGGTGTACTTTTAATGTATACTCTGGCTTTACTTTCTTCTTGAAGGTACTATTCGATTATTTAAACTGTAGTTTTTTGCCAATAATTTTTTTAATATATATTGTGAAAATATTCACAATAAGAAATGGAGGAGTAATGACAGTTTCATCGAAAATATCGAAAAAAGAAATAATTAATGAACTCGATAATATTCTTTCGAAAACAAATTTAGAGAGGGAAAATCTCCTTTGTGTCCTTGAGGAACTTGTAAGAAAATTCGGGTACCTGAATGATATTATGGCAGTGGAGGTAGGCAAACGGTTTGGTGTTGACCCCAATGAGGTTTACAGCGTCGCTTCGTTTTATGCTTTTCTGCCCGTGAAAAAAAGCGGGAAGTATAAAATCAGGATATGCCGAACAATATCCTGCAAATTAAAAAATGCCGATAAGATAGTCGAGGCAATAGAAGATGAGCTCGGGATAAAATTCGGCGGCACCACTAAAGATATGAGATTTACCCTTGAAAGGGCTAATTGTCTTGGTATGTGCGACAAGGCGCCCGCGATGCTGATAAACGATAAAGTATATACGGAACTTACGCCTGAGAAAGCAAAGGAAATTATCAGGTCTTATAAAAATAAATAGGAGGATATTTATGCCGGCAGCAGGGTTTGTGCTTGAAAAAAGAAAACAGGGCGAAGCTTTGAAAAAAGCTTTTGAGATAAACAGGGCGGAAATTACCGATATGATTAAAGATTCCGGCCTCAAAGGCAGGGGCGGAGCAGGGTTCCCCACGGGGCTGAAAATGTATTTGTGCGGGGCGGCGGCTGACACGATAAAGTATGTTGTATGCAACGCCGATGAAGGGGAACCGGGTACTTTTAAAGACAGGGTAATACTTGAAACTGTCCCTGAAAAAGTATTTGAAGGAATGGCTATAACCGCTTACGTGATAGGCGCGAAAGAAGGCATTGTTTATCTTCGGGGCGAATATGAATATCTGAAAGCCGGGCTTGAAAATACTCTTAATGGGATGAGGAAAAATAATCTTCTCGGCGAAAAAATACTCGGCGCTGATTTCGATTTTGATATAAGGATAGCTCTGGGAGCCGGAGCTTATGTCTGCGGGGAAGAAACAGCGCTTATTGAATCGCTTGAAGGAAAAAGAGGCGAAGCCAAGAATAAACCGCCGTTTCCGGTGAGCAGCGGGTTATTCTGCCACCCGACCCTGGTAAGTAATGTCGAGACATTCTGCAATATACCCCATATCGTTACCGGGGGAGCGCAGTGGTTTAAAAACATTGGTTCAGAAAAATCAGCGGGGACAAAACTGGTCAGTGTTTCCGGGGATGTGAAAAAACCGGGAGTTTATGAAATCCCCTTTGGCATGAAGGTAAAAGACCTGCTGAAACTTGTGGAAGCCGAGAATACGAAAGCCGTGGATATCGGGGGAGCGTCCGGAATAGTGATTCCCGAGTCACAGTTTGACAGGGAAATATCGTTTGAAGATATTCCCACCGGCGGCTCTGTTATCGTATTCGACAAAACGAGAAAAATGATTGATGTCATGGAAAATTTCATGGAGTTTTTCCTTGATGAATCATGCGGCCAGTGTACTCCGTGCAGAGAGGGAACCAAATATTTTGTGGATGCCGTTGAAAAGATAAAAAACGGCAAAATTACGGATCAGGAATTAAAAAATCTCCGTGATATTTCCAATTGCATGAAACTTACAAGTAAATGCGGCCTCGGTCAATCATCCACGAATGCTTTTATCAGCATTCTTGACAATTTTAAAAAAGAGTTATTGTCTTAAATAGGATTTGAAAGGAGAAAGCTCTAATGGATATTTATATAAATGGGAAGAAATGCAAAGCGGTTCAGGGGGAGACTATTCTTGAAGTTGCGGGAAAAAACGGTGTAAGAATCCCGACGCTTTGTTACCACAGCGACTTATGTCTTGCCGGCAATTGCAGAATTTGTGTTGTAGATGTGGATGGAGCAAGAACATTACAGACTGCCTGCACGGCTATGGCTTCAAACGGGATGAAAATCTGGACAAACACTCCCCGGGTGATTAAAGCCAGGAAAATGAACATACAGCTTCTTCTGGGCAGCCATTTCGGGGAATGTTATACCTGTCCCAGAAACAACAACTGCGAACTTTTGAAACTTGCCGAAGAATACGGCATTGAAGAATTACCCTTCCCTAAAAAAGGCAAAAGAACCGGAGCGCTTGAAATAACCCCTTCTATTACAAGAGACCCTGATAAATGCATTATGTGCGGAAGATGTGTCCGTACATGCGAAGAGCTGCAGGGTGTCCACGCGGTGAAACCGGTCGGCAGGAGCAGTGATATACACATAGGGACTTTCTTCGATCAGGGGCTTATGCACACTTCCTGCACTATGTGCGGACAGTGTATCAACCGCTGCCCCACCGGCGCGCTTTACGAAACATCATGCGTCCAGCCCGTATGGGACGCCCTGGCGGATCCGGATAAATATGTCGTAGTCCAGACAGCGCCCGCGGTAAGGGCTGCTCTCGGGGAAGAATTCGGGATGGAACCCGGATCAAGAGTCACAGGAAAAATGGTCGCCGGATTAAGAAGATTGGGTTTTAACAAGATTTTTGATACCCAGTTTACGGCGGATCTTACCATTATTGAAGAAGGGACGGAATTTCTTACAAGGCTTAAGAGGACGCTTGTAAACAAGGAAAAGGGATTGCTGCCCATGACCACAAGCTGTTCACCGGGATGGATTAAATATATAGAGCATTTTTATCCCGAGCTTTTGACGCATGTATCCACTTGTAAAAGTCCGCAGCAGATGTTCGGGCCGCTTGCCAAAACATATTTTGCGGAAAAAGAAGGTATAAATCCCGCCAAAATGATAACAGTTTCCATAATGCCCTGTGTTGCCAAAAAGTATGAAGCGGAGAGGCCTGAGATGAATGCCAGCGGGTACAAGGACGTGGATTATGTCCTTACCACGCGCGAGCTTGCGAAAATGATGAAAATGGCCGGCCTTGACCTGAAAGATATGCCCGTTGAGGAATATGATAATCCTTTCGGTATATCTACCGGAGCCGCCGTAATTTTCGGGGCTACGGGAGGTGTTATGGAAGCGGCATTGAGGACTGTATATGAAATAGTGACCGGCAGGGAAATTCCGTTTAAGAATCTGGATATTACCCCTGTCCGGGGAATGGAAGATGTGAAAGAGGCGGAAGTAACTATAGAAGGCGTAAAGGAAGAGTATAAGTTTCTCGAAGGAGCAAAAGTCAAGGTTGCGGTTGCTCATTCATTAAGCGCCGCGAAGAAAGTGATGGATAAGGTGAGAAGCGGCGAAGCCGAGTATCATTTTATTGAGATTATGGCGTGTCCTGGAGGTTGCCTGGGCGGTGGAGGCCAGCCTATCCCCACAAGCCCCGAAATCAGAAAAGCCCGCGCCAGGGCGATTTATGAAGAAGATGAATCCATGACCATAAGAAAATCCCATGAGAACCCGGCGATAAAAAAACTTTATGAGGATTTTCTGGAAAAGCCGAACAGCCATAAGGCTCATGAACTTCTGCATACGCATTATCTAAAGAGAAAAAGATTTGATAAAGTGAAATAATACAATCTGCAGGCAGCCGGACCGTTTCCCGAATACGGATGCGGTTCACTCTGTTCACTTCGGGAAAACGCAGGCCTTCCTAAAACTTGTGGGAAAATCTTTTGATTTATGGTATTGATATATATGTTATGGAAGGGGGGAATGGTTTATGGATAAGACGTTATTGATAGTGCTGATTGATAAGAGGAAAGAATCCGCCGTTACGGCTCAGAAAATCCTTACCGAGTGGGGCTGCATGATAAAAACAAGGCTCGGGATACATGATGGGCTGCTTGATGATTGTTCAAACAGCGGTTTGATTATTCTGGAACTTGTAGGCCAGAAACAGAAAAAGGATGAACTTGCCAGGAAACTCAATCTTCTGGAAGGAGTTCAGGCAAAGATGGTTGAGTTGAGCCTGAAAGACAAGTAGATATATGAGTTTTGCGAAGAACCATATAAGTTTATTTGCGGTTGTTTTTTGCGCTGTTTTTTCCGCGGCGCACGCGGAGGAACAGATCCCGAATGAACCTGATATTGATGTCGGAGCCGCAGAACCTCTGATAATGTCACAAACCGCGAATATCGATTATGAACTTATTGCCATCCCTCAGGGCGACATAACTGAAACAGAATACATACTGCTTCTGACAAAAATCAGGGAAATTTCCGATAATATTCCGCGTGACAAGATATTAATGCAGAATGGAATAACCATGGAAGGCAGGATACTTGAAGAGAATAAAGAGTATCTGAAGATATCTGTTAATTCAAACCTTATGAGAATTTTTAAGGACAGGATAAAAGAGATAATTCCGATGCCTGAAGAGGACAAGGAAAAACTTATATATCTTTATAACAAGAAAGCGGAACTGGTAAACAGGTTTGATAAACAACAGCAGGCGAAAGGCCTGGTGAAGCTTAAAGGGAGATGGATAACCAGGGAAGAGAAAAAGGAAAAAGAAATTGAAACTATAAGAAGAAAAGCGGAATTAAAAGCAGAGAGAGCAAAAAAGATTAAGGATACAAACAGGCGGTTGACAGCGGAAGAAAGCAGTGACTATCTGTCGGACATCCTTGATGAGCTTATATGGGACGACCCTGAAAATCCACCCTTCAGAAACGCGAAAGACGCTGAAGCTGTGGGTAATAAACTGCTTGAAATAAGCAAAAGAGTAAGCAGAGGTTATTATTCATGTATGAAACTGTATTTTAAAGCCATAGACTTTTATATAAAAGCAAAAAACTCTCCTACAGCCAGCACACAAAAAAGATATCTTAAAGAAGCGAACAAAATCTGGCAATCAGCGGAAACCGACAGAAGAAATGTTGATGAGACCATCAGCGCGTCAGAAAATTAAGCCCCGTCCGGAAAAATATTCGAGCATTTTAGGTTTTCCTGTGTCTAACCCTGATATATATCCATATCCGTATTAATTATGAAAAAACAGACTAAATACGCAAAAAAACATATATTATTGCGTCTTGCGGTATATTTCCTCGTGATTTTCTGCCTGACATCCGGTGTTCTGTATATATATTTTACCGATATATTCAGGAATTTCGTTGTTTCCAGGATATATGACAAAACAAGCCTCGATATAAGATTTGATGATTTTAAATTGGGAATCATTACAGGGGAAATAGAGATCGAGAATATAAGCCTGACAGATGTGAATTCCGGCAGGGACCCTTTTTTTACGGCGGACAGCATCAAAGCCGGATTGAACCTTCGGGCTTTGATGTCGGGACATTTATGGATTAATCATGCGATTGTGAAGAAACCTGTTTTAAATGTCGAAAGAAACAGGGAAAAAGAGATAAATATTGTTGAGATTAAGAAAAGACTGAGTTCTTATACAGGTGAAGAATCCGGGAAAATAAATCTCCGGGGCCTGCAGATCGGGACGCTGAAGATTTATGAAGGGATTGTCCGGTTTAAGGACGATTTTCCCGAAAAACAATTCAGCATGGACCTGAAAGACATTAATCTCGTTCTGGAAAAGTTTTATTTACCGCCTCCCGCGGAAGATAAATACGCTGAATTGACCCTTGATGCAGGTATAGGGGATATGGAAAGGTCAAAAATACACATATGCGGGAAATTCGATCCCGCGGCTATCGTAAAAGATTTTGAGATTGATATACATCTGGACAATGTTGTGCTTAACCGGTTCAGCCCTTATTATAATCCGGCTTCACCTATAATTATAGATAGCGGAGAAATATCCGTTTTTTGCAGGGGCGCGTGCCGGGACGAGGAACTTGTAGGCGGCGGTTATATAGAATTGAAAGAAGTTGCCGTGAGGGTAAAAGAAGGTCTTATTTCGCAACAGCTTTTTGGTGTTGCCGTGGAAAAAGTCGTGATGCACATATCGGAACATAATGACATGAAATTCCATTATACTCTAACGGGCAATATATCCGACCCGCAGGTCAGGCTTGCTCCGGGCAGTGAAAAAGTGATAATAAATTCCATTCTCAATGCCCTTGATATTCCGCTTAAGGCTGCCGGCAGTATAAAAGAAGGCATTGATATTACCGGAGAGAACATCTCAAACGGCGTGAAAAAGATAAAAGATAAAATATCCGATACCGTAAACGGGGTTGTCGATTACATAAATCCCGGCCAGAAATAGGTGTTTTTCACTTCATCTCTGTTTAACTTTGTTTTTTTTGACAACTGGCGGAAAAAAGTGTTATTATTTGAGGTCTTATAGGTGTTATAATTATCATGTAATTTCCATTAAGGAGTATTTATATGGCAAAAGTTGTTCTTAAGGATGTGAAGAAAGTGTATCCCGGCGGGGTCGTTGCCGTTCAGAGCGCCAATCTGGACATTTCGGATAAAGAGTTTCTTGTGCTGGTCGGGCCCTCGGGTTGCGGTAAATCCACAACCTTGAGAATGGTGGCGGGCCTTGAGGAAATAACATCGGGGTCTGTTACGATAGACGGGAAGGTTATAAATGATATTCCTCCCAAGGACAGGGATATTGCGATGGTGTTTCAGAATTATGCCCTTTATCCCCACATGACGGTTTATAAGAATATGGCTTTTGGCCTGAAGCTCAGGAAATATTCAAAGGAAGAAATAGATAAAAGGGTTAAAGAAGCGGCTGAAATACTGGGGATAACGGCTCTCCTCGACAGGAAACCCAAGGCCCTTTCGGGCGGACAGCGGCAGAGAGTGGCCGTCGGACGGGCAATAGTCAGAAAACCGAAAGCTTTTCTTTTCGATGAACCTCTTTCAAATCTTGACGCTAAGCTGAGAGTCCAGATGAGGACGGAAATATCAAAACTCCACACAAAACTTCAGTCCACAATGATCTACGTTACACATGACCAGACAGAAGCTATGACAATGGGGGATAGGATCGTTGTTATGAAAGACGGTTTTATACAACAGGTAGCCGACCCGTTGACTTTATATGAACATCCCGCGAATAAATTTGTCGCGGGTTTTATAGGAAGCCCTCCCATGAACTTTATGGGAGGCTCGGTTATAAGCGAGAAAGGCGGGCTTTTCTTCGATGAAGGAAACTTCAAGGTCAGAATTGTGAATGATATGATTCCCAAACTGGAGACATACATTGATAAAAAAATATATTTTGGAATAAGGCCTGAGGACATTTTTGATAAGTTGTTTATGAGCAGCGCCGATCCTGAATCTACTATCACAGCAACCGTGGAAGTCATTGAGCCAATGGGCTCAGAGATATATCTTTATATGAATACCGGTACAAATCCATTTATAGCCAGAGTAGATTCGCATGAAAAAGCAGAGGTTAATCAAGACCTTGAACTGGTATTTGATATGAATCATGCCCACTTCTTCGATGTCGATACTGAAAAAACGATTGTGTAGCATACCACGGATTTTTGAAGAAGATAAATTGCGAGTGGTAGGGATACGCTCGCATTTTTTTTGAAGGGGTATTATGATTGGAATAAGGGAAAAACACCTTAAGATTCTTACCGTTGTTACCGCGGTCATACTGACATATATAATAATATCTCTGACCTATACTTACTCTTACCGGTACGAAATAAAAAAATTTGAATATTATTCGTTTTATGCGGTTGCGTTCTACACCCTGATAATAACATCAGCCTGGTTTCTGATGGGTAATATCGCAGGAAGCATAATCGCAGGCCTGTCTGTAATCGTTACCGTGTTTGTGGCGGCTGTATTCCAGAAATGGGAATTTTTATCCAACGGTTTCGCGTTTGCCGCGGTAAGCATGTCGCTGTATAGGTTCTGGAATAAGCAGAATAATGAAGTTTCGGATATAAAAATTAAATCCAACGATATCTCCGAATCGGCAAATACCCTGTTCAAAGACCTTCAAAAAGAAAGTTTGCTGGGAGAATCACTTGACAGAAAACTGCTCAGGATATCCAAACTGAGGGTTATTTCGAAAGATATAGGCATTTCCCTTACCAGAGAAGAACTTATCAAAAAAGTGATAAAAAACATGATTCAGATTATCCAGAAATCCGGGGTTTATCAGATTTATCTTTTAACCGAGGATATGAGGACCATGGAACTCCGGGGTTTGAACGCGTACAGGGTGAAGAGCGATGATTTTACGTACTTCGAGAAGGATGATTTAAACCAATGGATATTCAGGAACAGACAGCCTGTGCATATATCGGATCTGAATAAAGATTTCAGATTCGGCAGAAAATACAGCAGTATGGCGAAGAGCATAATTGCCTCGCCTTTAATCAGTGACAATAAAATTATGGGAATACTCAAGATAAACAATGAGGAACCCGGACTTTATTCCGTTGATGACCTGAGGATTCTTTCAATTATCGCGAATCTTTCGGCATTGGCTTTTTCAAATTCCCAGCTTTATGAAACAACCAGGCTGCTTGCCATAAAAGACGGGTTAACAGGCTTGTTTACGGCGGGTTATTTCAGGCAGAAGATAACCGAGTATGTAAAGCAGGGAACGGAAAAGCCGCTGTCATTGATAATGATGGACATAGATGATTTTAAAAAGTTGAATGATAAATACGGGCATGTTGTGGGAGATATAGTGCTCAGGAAGACTGCGGGGGAAATTCAGGCGATTATAGGGCAGAAAGGTATAGTGGCAAGATACGGAGGAGAAGAGTTTGCGTGTATATTGCCTGAGATATCTTCCGGGACAGCTTTTGAATTTGCTGAGAAAATATGCGGAAGTATCGCTTCTTCCGAAGAGACCATAAGAGAAGACAGGATAAGGGTTACGGTAAGCGCGGGTGTCGCTTTTATGGATTCCGCATTTAAGAAGGCCGAAGATTTAATTGAGGCGGCGGACAGTTCCCTGTATGCGGCTAAAGGGCAGGGAAAGAACAGGGCGGTGTTATGGCAGAAGGGCTGATAATAAACCTGAATTTATTTTTTGCTTTACCGTTTTATACCGCGCTGATTATTATAATCGGCCTGTTTTTCAGCTACAGGGTCGCCTGTCTTATTTCTTTTGCCGGCTTGGCTCATATCGTGATTTTTCTTGTATACAAGATGCTTGAAAAAGACGGTATTTTCTTATATGAATCCCCGTGGCTTATAGGATTGAGCCTCTGTTATATGGTTATTTATATTACAGTTATATTTTTTTACAGGAACAAACAGGTTCTCAGAGTTGAAGAAGCGTTTTGCAACTACAGAAGAGCAAGAGACAGATATGATAATGTTTCTGAAAAACACCGTGCGGTAAAAGCGGAGAATGAAGAAAAAAGGAAAGAGGTTAATGAAGTAGAGAAATTATATAAAGGCCTTACTTCCATGAGTTCAAACCTGGATATGGCACAAACCCTGAGCGAATGCGCCTGCTGTATAAGGGAACTTTCGAACTTCAAATGGGGCAAGATGATTATATTCAGGCTTTCAATTGAATCGGGGGATAAAAGCCCCGATATTGTAGACCTTAAAACATGCAATATATCAGATAAAGATTTTAATAAGGAGGAAAAAGAGGTCTTTGATTCCGTAATGCGGCACAGGGAAGTTATTTATAAAGATGCGTCCGGAAAACTTAGAATCGGAGAATCAAACGAATCTTTATCCCCGTATGATATTATTGCGATTCCCATGAAAACAGAAGACGAAGTGCTCGGCGTCCTTATTTTTGGCGGCGTGTCTTTCGATGAACTTGAAAATGTGAGGATTCTTATTGCCGACGCGGCTTTGGAAATCAAGAAGACCTCTTTTTATGAAAAGATCAGGGAATTATCGATTATAGATGAATTAACGGGGTTATATCTCAGGCGTTATTTTATGAAAAGGTTTGACAGCGAAATTGAACGGGCGCTGAAAATAAAAAGCCCGTTTTCTTTTCTTATGATAGACATAGACCATTTCAAAAAATATAACGATACGTACGGGCATTTGGTCGGGGACATCATACTTAAAGAACTTGCGTTTGTCCTGAAAGACCGGGCCAGGCAGGGAGATCTTGTCGGCCGTTACGGCGGGGAAGAATTCTGTATGGCCCTTCCGAATACATCCAAAGATAATGCGTTTAAGGTTGCGGAAAGACTGCGGATAAAAGTGATGAAGCATGATTTCATCGTTCAGGAAGAAAAAATGGACCTGACGGTCAGCATAGGGATTTCAAACTTTCCCGAGGATTGTGATAACCCTTCCCGTCTTATAGAACTGGCCGACAATGCCCTTTATACGGCTAAAGAAGAGGGAAGAAACCAGGTATGTTGCCTGTAAAATGTGTAATTATATTTTGAACGATTTTTTGCCGTAAGGCGTCCATAAATATGAAAGCAAAAAATGAATTTGATATTATAGAGAAAGCGTCTGTCGGTGACGAATCCGCGTTTGAACAGATAATCCGCAGCCATCAGGAGAATGTATATTTTCTTGCCTATAGGATGACGGGGTCTCACCAGGACGCGGATGATATAGCGCAGGAGGTTTTTATAAGTGTTTATAAAAATATCGGTAAATTCAGAAAGGAAGCCGGACTTGGGACATGGATTCACCGTATTGCTGTTAACAAGGCTATAAACAGGCTTCGCAGGCGTAAGATCAGGAAGGAAACAAGCCTGGATGAAATGGAAAATTTTGGCGGCCGGGCAAGCCAAAAATCAGGTTTGCCTGATGTGTCGGATCCCAAGGAGTTACTGAATATTAAAGATAAGAAAATGATAATTGACGCCGCTTTAAAAAAACTGCCGGCAAAACACAGTTCCGTGATTGTTATGTTTGACCTTCAGGAGATGTCACATTCTGAGATTGCGAAGATTTTGAAAATTTCCGAAGGCACTGTGAGATCGAGGCTTCATTACGCGAGAAAGAAGCTTTATGATTGTTTGAAACCGCTGGCTTCCGAAATAAAAGGATGATGGTTATGTGCGACAAAGAGAAACTTGTTGATTTGGCCTGGGGTGAGATTGAGAAAAAAGAGTCTGAAAAGCTTTTTGAACATTTGAATTCCTGCGCCGGTTGCAGAGCCGAATACGAAAAAATAATGGCGGTGAGAGAAATTTTTCTGGAACGCAGGAAAACAGATGCTCCCGCAGGCTATTTTGAAAGCCTGCCCGGAAGGATTACCGGGAGAATAAAAAACGGGGAAAAAGCCGCCGGAACCGGAAGGCCCGGCAGAACAGGAAATATCTTTTTTCTGAAAGCGGAACGTATAGCCGTTGTTGCCGCGGCTGCCTGTATCTTTATTATTGCCGGTTATTATTTTGTCCATAATGAAAAAACATTAGAGAGGGAAACTTCCGCGGATAAGCCTGACATATCCGAACCGGCAAAAAGGGAAGAGTTTGCCGGCCTCGGCGCGGAGAACGAAAAATTTGATTTTTCTCCCGTTGGAAAACCGCAGATTCGGTCCGGTTTTTACACCCGTCCTGAAACCACAAAACTGCTAAAAGCGGATATTGAGTCAAAACCTCTGCTTGAGCGGAAAGACGGATTACGGAAGGCCCGCGGGAAAAACGCCCCGGTTTTCATGAACCTTCCCGAACTGGGAATGCGGATACAGGAAATTGACGGATATAAAGAAGGGCCCGGTTTTCTGATAGTGGAAGACATAGATGAAACTTCGAAAGGATACAATAAGGGGATAAGAAGAGGAGATAAGATAATAAAATTGCAGGGCAATGAAGTCAATAACATCGGGGATGCCAGGACTGTTTATGACGGGATTGACAGCGGTGTTTATGAAATAGAGACTGACAGAGGAAATTATATTATCCGGAACTGAGATTTTTGAAATCAGAGATTTGAAAGGAGTTCCATATGAGCGGGGATATTACCGTCCTTACCAAAAAAATTGAACAGGAATTTTCTTTTATCAAAGATTTACTTGATGAAATGGCAAAAGTTATGGTTGGCCAGAAATACCTGATAGAACGTTTGATTATAGGACTGCTTGGCAACGGGCATGTTCTTCTTGAGGGTGTGCCGGGGCTTGCCAAAACGCTTTCCGTCAAGACGCTTGCGTCGTGTATAAATGCCAAATTCCAGCGCATACAGTTTACACCCGATCTTCTGCCTGCGGATATTGTCGGAACGTTGATATACAATCCCAAAGAAGGCACATTCAGCGTTAAAAAAGGCCCGATTTTTGCCAATTTTATTCTGGCTGATGAAATTAACAGGGCTCCGGCTAAAGTTCAAAGCGCGTTACTGGAAGCTATGCAGGAGCGGCAGGTTACAATCGGAGAAGAAACCTTTAAACTTACGGATCCTTTTCTTGTGCTTGCCACCCAGAATCCCATTGAACAGGAGGGCACATATCCTCTGCCTGAAGCGCAGGTGGACAGGTTTATGTTGAAAGCCAAAATAACCTATCCTTTCAGGGACGAAGAGAAAAAAATAATTGAGAGGATGGCTTTTACGGGCGGTAATATACAGGTTAATTCCGTGATTAACCCGGAAGATATAATCAGAGCCAGAGCTCTTGTAGACCAGATTTATATTGACGATAAGATTAAGGATTACATACTTGATGTCGTGTTTGCCACAAGGGAACCGGATAAATTCAATATAGATTTGAGGGATTTTATCGAATATGGCGCGTCCCCCAGGGCCAGTATTTATCTTACCATAGCTTCCAAAGCCTATGCGTTTCTGCAGGGAAGGGGTTATGTAACGCCTCAGGATGTAAAATCCATCGGGATGGATGTTCTTCGCCACAGGATAATCGTTACTTACGAGGCGGAAGCTGAAGACATTGATTCCGAGACAATTATTCAAAAGATTTTTGATACCATTGAAGTCCCGTAGGGACGGGGGGCATGAATCAAACGGGAGATGAAAGACGCGGGGATGAAGAAGACACAGCTTAAAAAAGAAATATTTAAGAAAGTCCGGCAGATACAGATATATACGACTAAAATGGTCGATGAGGTATTATCCGGCGCGTACAAAAGTGTTTTCAAAGGGAAGGGAATCGAATTTGAAGAAGTAAGGGAATATGTTCCCGGAGATGATGTCAGGGGAATAGACTGGAACGTTACCGCCCGGATGGGTTCCCCTTTTATAAAGCTGTATGTTGAGGAAAGAGAATTAACGGTCATGCTTCTGGTTGATATGAGCCGTTCAAACAAGTTCGGCACCCGTGTACAGATGAAAAACGAACTTGCGGCCCAGCTTGCCGCCGCGCTGGCTTTTTCGGCAATAAAAAATAACGATAAGGTAGGCTTGTTGATATTTACCGATAAAATAGAAAAATATATTCCGCCTAAAAAAGGGAAAAAACATGTTCTGAGGGTTATACGGGAAATTTTATTCTTTAAGCCTTCAGGCAGGAAAACAGACCTTGCTTTAGCGATAAACTTTGCAAATAAGGTTTTAATAAAGAGGAGCGTAATGTTTGTGATATCGGATTTCTATGATGCCGGCTATTTAAAACCCATGATGATATCTTCAAAGAAACATGATGTGATCGCGGTCCATGTGCGGGATTATCTTGAGAAATCCATTCCGGGGGCGGGCATAGTCCAGTTTGAAGATGCCGAGACAGGGGAAATCGTCCTGGTTGACACAAACGATCAGGGATTCCGCAGAAGATATGAAGAGGCAACAACATCCGAAGACAGGGATCTTTACAGAAAAATACGCTCCATGAACATAGATATCATTCCCGTCGAAACAGGAAAATCGGTATTGGATCCCGTTGAGAAATTTTTCAGAGGCCGCGCAAGAAGAAGTATGGTGAGATGAAAAAAACAAATTTTCCCGTGTATATCTTATTGTTTATAATTTTCTTTGTTTTTGCCTCCGGGTCTAAAGCGGCGGATATGCAGACTTCAGCGAATGCTTTTGTGGATAAATCATATGTTAAGATCGGGCAACCTGTGAAATATACGGTACGTTCGATATACCCTTACGGCTCTTCGGCGGAGTTTCCCGAATTCCTGAATAAGATAGGAGATCTTGAGATAGTAGCCGTTAAGCATAAGTCGGAAAAGATGAAAACGGCGGATTTTATACAGGATGAATATGAGTATGTTTTAAGCGGATACAATATAGGAGGCTATATACTGGACCCCGCGGAGGTAAAAATTATATTTCCCGGAGGAGGCCAGAAGATTTATAAGACTGAGGAAATATATGTTGAAGTCAAAAGCGTCCTCGATGAACAACCCGGCGACATAAAAGACATAAAAGGTGTTTTTGCCGCTCCGTCATTTGCCGTTTATTTGCTCATCATTGCGATTATTGTTGTTTTTATGTTTTCAGCTTTTATTTTACTGATGAAATCCGGGAAAAAGCGCTTTTCCCTGTTCCGGGAAACGTATTTATCTCCTCATGAAAGGGCATTTAACGCTTTTAGCGATCTCAAGGAAAGCGATTTAATAAATAAGGGTCTGATAAAAATGTTTTATTTCCGGCTGTCAGCGATAATAAGGCGTTATATTGAAGACCGTTTCGGGCTGCGCGCCCCTGAAAGAACAACCGAGGAATTCCTGCAGGAGATTTCGGATTCAGATGATTTCAATGATGAAAGAAAGGAGTTCCTCAAAAGATTTTTAAGACAGTGCGACAAAGTTAAATTCGCCAACTATATGCCGTCAGGGGAAGACATGATCGCTTCTTTTGAGGATTCGGTGCGTTTTGTTGACGGCACAAAGCAATCGGAAAATGCCGAAATAAGGAAGTAAAAAGCCGGTTTTTATGATTGAATTTGAAAACGTTAATTTTTTATATTTTTTGCTGCTGGTCCCTTTACTCGGTTTTTACTGGAGCAGGAAGAGATCCGGGGGCGGGATTGTCTTTTCATCTGTCGAAAACATAAGAAAAGCGATGGGTGTTGCGAAAGCAAAGGGGAAATTCATCCTCAATATTTTAAGGATGCTTTCGCTTGCGGCGTTTATAATCGCTCTTGCAAGGCCGAGATCGGTTATTGAAGAAACGAAAATCCCGGTGGAAACCATAGATGTGCTTATTGTCCTGGATATATCGACCAGCATGACGCTGCCTGATCTTGAGGAAAACAATACTTATGTATCCAGGATGGATGTCGCAAAAAAGGTTTTATCGGAGTTTATCGGCAACAGAAGCGCGGACAGGATGGGACTTGTAATTTTCTCCAGATATGCTTTTTCCGTTTGTCCTTCCACTCTTGACCATACCTATCTTCTTGAAAGAATCAGGGCCGTTCAGCCGGGTATGATAGAAGACGGGACGGCGATAGGAAGCGCGATAGGCACCGCGGTTAATAAACTTAAAAAATCCGACGCTAAAAGCAAGTTGATAATACTCATTACCGATGGCGCAAACAATATATTCACCATAGATCCGCTTGATGCGGCTAATATAGCCCGGAAATACGGTGTTAAGGTATACACAATCGGTGTGGGCAGCAAGGGAGACAAGGCAATTCCCGTCGGCAGAGACTTGTTCGGGGAGGTTGTTTACTCGAAAGTCGCGGCAGAGCTTGATGATGAATTGCTTAATAAAATTTCCGAAAAGACCGGGGGCTTGTATTTCCGCGCGACCGACGCAAATTCACTGAAAGGCATATTTGAAAAAATAGATGAGCTTGAACGGTCGGAAATAAAACAAAAATTTTACATGCAGTATAAAGAATTTTACCCGTATTGCCTGATTGCGGGATTAGCGATTTTATTTCTATATTTAATCTTCGTAAATACTGTTTTCAGGAAATTGCCGTGAAATTTGCAGAATACGAATATCTCTGGTTTATGATTCCCGTTGGCCTGATGATAATTCTATTGATCAGGTTTTATACAGGGAAGCGCAACCGGGTTAAAGTTCTCGGAGATGACAGGCTGATTAAGAAGCTTTCTTCAACGGCCAGCCCGTTTCTGGGCAAGATCAGGATACTGATACTGTCGCTTGCGATGGTATTAATGGTATTTGCGATGGCCGGCCCCCAGTGGGGATATAAGATTGAGGAAACAAAAACAAGAGGGGTTGATATAATGGTGCTTCTCGATGTGTCGAGAAGTATGCTGGCGGAAGATATAAAACCCAACAGACTTGATTGGGCAAAAACCGAAATCCGCAGGCTTATCAGCCTGCTGAAAGGCGACAGGGTGGGGCTGGTGATTTTTTCCGGTTCAAGTATATTGCAATGCCCTTTGACGGCGGATTATGCCGTATTTGACCTTTTCCTTCAGGATGTTAATACCGATATGGTATCACATGGCGGCACCGACCTCGGAAAGGCCATAAACACCGCGACAAGATCATTTGAGGGGTCTGAATCGAAATATCATGTGATTTTTCTTATAACCGACGGGGAAGACCATGGCAAACATACGGAAGCCGCGGTGAAAGCTTTGAAAAATTCCGGTATAAGCCTCTATATGATGGGTGTAGGGACATTGGGAGGCGGGTTAATACCCGTAATAAAAGATGACGGGACAAAAGGTTTCTTAAAAGACAGAGAGGGTAATTTTGTAAACACAAAGCTTGAGAAAGATACCTTTGCCAAAATCGCGGCAATTACGGGCTCGGGGGCATATGTCAAGGCTGTGCCGGGTGATGAAGACCTGAAAGAAATATACAGGAACGGCATAGCAAAACTTGAGGAACGTGAAATTAAATCTTCAACCGCCAAGAAATATGAGAACAGGTATCAAATCGTCCTTTTTGCCGCGCTTATTCTTTTTATCCTGGAGTCACTGATAGAAGAAAGGAAAAAAGAGGTTGAGTATTAGAAAATTTTTAATCCTGTTTATTTTGTCGCTTGTGCTTATGCTTGCCCTGATTATTTTTGCGATGAGCACGCACAGGATATCTCCCCTGGAGTCAATTGCTCTCGGCAGAGCGGAAAAATATTTTAATAAGGGCAGGTTCGATGAAGCTTATGGTATATACGGAAACGTAAAAGCGGGGAATCCGGATATACCGGAAATAGATTATAATTTTGCCGATTCGGCTTATAAAGTCGGCAAATATGACGAAGCGGAAGATAATTACTTAAAGACAATCGAACCGTGGGAAGAAAGAGATGATTTGTTGTTTAACGTTTTGTTCAATATGGGGAATGTCAAATACAGGCAGGGGAAATTGAAGGAAGCGCTTGATTTTTATAAAAAGGCCGTTAATATTGACAATGAAAATGAATCCGCCAAATATAATTATGAATACACGAAAAACAAGATAAAAGAATTAGAGGAAAGCCAGGAACAGAGGCGGCAGGAACAGGATAAAGAAAAAGATTCCCCGTCTGAAACCGCGGGCATGGGCCGGGCGGAAAATGTTTCGGAGAGCAAAGAAGATTCGGAAGGTGAAGATACCGAAGAATCGAAAAAACCCGGGAAGGGCAAAGAAGAATCTGAGGAAGAAGAAGACCAGTCAAAGGATAAAGGCAAAGGAGATGGAGACCAGGGTGAAGGCGACGGAGGGAAAGGCGACGGAAATAATAATAAAGGAATCGGGCAAAGCGGCAAACTGGACGATTTGAATAAAAAAGACAGCGGGAAAAAAGCTCCCGATCAGGGCGGTCCCGGTGAAGATGAAGAAAGAAAAGCGCCGGGCGGGCCCGGAGATAAAGAGGCGCCTGCGCCGGAAAGTGAATTTCCCAACAGTGAGTTCCCCCGGGAGGAGCGTCCCGGAGATGAAGAAGCGGGCAGGGAAGAGACCGCTCCCGAAGGCGGAAAGGAAACACCCGCGGAAGTTCCTGTGAGTGTGCCCGATGAAGTCTTGCCCGGGGAAGAATCTCCTGAAGAGGGAACAGAAGGGGTGATTATGGAAGTTATCCCCGAAGGGAAAGAACCTGTTGATGAGAAGGAGGCTGTTATACTGGGGATATCGGAGGATGAAGAGAAAGAGGCAAGAAAAGGATATTTCAGGGAGAGAACAATTATACCTGTTGAAGATTTGGAAAAGGACTGGTAAATGAAGAGACTCTTTTTAGTTATATTACTGTTGTTTGTTTCGGGGAGTGTTTTCGGGCTTCAGATGACCTCAAAGGTGAATTCAGATGAGGTGGTTTTGGGAGAGCCCGTTTATTTTACGGTGATTTTAGAGGGCAATATAGAAACGGATCCCGTACTGCCGGATTTCAGCGGATTTTATTTAAGGGGCAGGAGCATTGCGACAAAACTTTCGATGGGGACCGGGAAGAAGAACATTTTTGTTAAGGAATATATGTATACGCTTGTTCCCGAGAGAGAAGGGGAACTGGTAATCGGGGCCGCGACTGCGAAGATTGATGGCAGGGAAATACAAACCGACCCGATTAAAATAACAGTTAAAAAAGGCCCGGCTTCACCGCCGGCCAATATAATACAGGGAAAGCCTTCCGGTGAAAAAGCAGCTAAAGCCCCCGAAACCGATGAACATGTATTTGTGCATGAATATCCGAGTAAAGAAGTCGCTTTTGCGGGAGAACAGATTGTATTGGTCACTAAATTTTATTATGACGGGAAACTTGCAATTGATAACTTGAGGACTGTTCCTCAGGCAAGCCCCGGTTTTGTTTCGGAAGTTTTTGCCGACAGGATTCAATACGATGAAAAAGTCGGGGATACGCTCTACAGGGTTTTTGAAATAAGAACGGCATATTTCCCGATGAATACAGGGATGCAGTTTATACAGGGCCCTAAATTCGAATTTAATGTTTATTACAGAAGAAAATGGATAGGTTATGAGACTGAAAAGGTAGTTTTGGGCGGGAAGAAAAATAAAATAGATATTAAACCGCTCCCGAAAAAGGGAAAACCCGATGATTTTACGGGGCAGATCGGAGAATATACCGTGCAGGCTTCGTTAAGCAAAAATACCGCGGCTGCCGGTGAACCGCTTACATTTAAATTTTCAGTTGCCGGGAACGGAAATATCGCCGGCATAAAAGCTCCTGTTTCGGAACTGGAAGGATTTAATATTGCTGGAATTGAGACCGAAATAAGTAATCTCAGCGCAAGCGACACACTTGAAAGACAAAAGGTATTCAGTTATATAGTTATTCCCCAGAAGCCCGGCGAGTTCGTGATTCCCGGGGTGAAGTTGAATTATTTTGAGCCGGTTGAAAATGAGTATAAGACCATTGCTACCCAACCGTTAAAATTAAAGGTTGAGGAGGGAAGGGACACGGGGCCTGTCCAGCTTGTTACCATAAGCGGCGGGCAGGGAGCCTTATCAGGCGATAAAGTTGTTAAAGAAAAATCGGATCTGCCTGTTTACCGCAAGAACGTAAAAGATGAAGAAAGTCCGGTATGCGCCGGCCCGAATAAGGCGGTAATATTTTTAATCTATTTTACGGGAATAGTTCTTTTTGCCGCCGCGTTCCTTCTTAACATTCACAGGGAAAAACTTAAAAACAATGAATTCTACGCGAGAAAAATGTTTTCCGGCAAAAAGGTGAAAGCCCTTTTCAGGCAGGCGAATGAGTTTGCGTTAAAAAACAGGGAAAAGGAATTTTCGACTTCTTTAAAAAATGCGATAAGAGAGTTTATCGGCGGGAAAATCCATATTCCGGCGCCTTCGGTTGATGCGGATATCATAAACCTGAAATTCAGGGACAGGATCGGACAAAATACGGTTGAAGAAGTAAAGAAGATATTCGACAGGTGTGATGAGATTACATTTACTTCATATAAACCCGATCGCGAAGAAATGCAGGATATAATCAAAAAAGCAAAGGTGATTATAAATGAGATTAACAGGCGTATTTAGTTTAATGACCTTGTTATGCGGTTTTTGTTTTTCCGGGGATAATATCATAAGCCGGGGAAATGATTTTTATGATAAAGGGGATTATGAGGAAGCAATTATCAAATATGAGGAGGCGGTAAAAGACAAATGTCCCGGAAATCCCGACATTTATTTTAATCTTGGCAATGCCTATTTCCGGGCGGACAATTTAGGCAGAGCGATCCTTAACTATAAGAGAGCTTTAAACATTAACCCGAGAGACCCGGAAGCAAAGGCAAACCTGGAATATGTCGCCAGGTTTAAAAAAGATAAAGTGATTCCGGCTAAAAAATCTTTTTTTGCGGGGATGTTTTCGGGCCCGGCGGAGTATTTTTCATTGAAAGAATTGGTTTATCTTTCCGCGGCTTTGTTTTTATCGTTTATGGTTCTGTTGTCAGTTTCGTTTTTTGTTTTTTCAAAGAGGATAATATACTATTTTGCGGCAGTCTGTTTTGCGTGCTGGCTGCTGTTGTCCGGCTCTCTGTTGTACAGGAAATGTTCTCTTGGGCAGGAACAGGCAATCGTGATGGTGAAAGAATCCGTTATCAGATACGGGCCCGGCGAAGATGAGACCGTTAAGATGAGAGTTCACGAAGGAACGGAAGTTTTTGTTGTTGAAAAAAGAGGAAAGTGGTTTTACGGAAAACTTATAGACGGTGAAGGCGGATGGATTTACGCGGGGGATGTGGAAATTATATGATAAAGGGGTAAATCATAGGGATCATTTTTTTTACAGTATTTGTGATTGGATTCATTTCCACCGGTTCTCAGATATTGTTTCTGAGAGAGGCCATGGTCCTTTTCGGCGGAAACGAATTGTCAGCCGGCGTCGTTCTTTCTTCCTGGCTCCTGTGGGTTTCCGGCGGGAGTTTCTTCGCTTCGGTGCTTAACCGGAAATCAAGGAATGCCTCTCCTTATTTTCTCCATGCGGTGATTGTTGTTTATTTGCTGTTGATTGTCGCGACTTTTTTCCTGATAAGGATCGCCGGAGCGTTTCTCGGCATGAAGCCGGGCGAAATTTTCGGGATATCTTCGGTCTGGCTTATTTCGTTTGTTATGCTTGCCCCGCTCTGTTTTTCTAACGGTATGATTTTTTCATTTTTCTGCAGCGCCGCCGGGAATATTGTCCGGTCATCTCAAAAAGCGGTTAATAAGGTTTATTTCGCCGAAGCGGCAGGCGCCTTATCAGGGGGGTTGGCGGTAAGCGTCTTCTTTATCAGGTTTTTGAATGTATTTGAATCGTCCGCGGTCTTTTTTTTACTGGCCGGATTTATTTTTTCCCTTAACTGCGTATCAAACAGAAAACAATGGTTGGCGCCTCTGGTAATGCTGCTTTTTTCATTTCTTATTTTTTTTAACGCGGGCCGTATTGACAGGATGTCGAAGGGTATACAGTGGAGGGGGTTTAATTTGATAAGCGACACCAACTCAATTTACGGCAATATTGTTGTAACGGAAGAAAACGGGCAGTTATCTCTTTTTGAAAACGGGGCCCTGGTCGCAAGCGTTCCGGACAGGATGTCCGCTGAATATTCAGCGCATATTCCTCTTCTCGAACACCGGCGCCCCCTGAGCGTATTGATGGTGGGAGGCGGATTAGGAGGGGGAATAGAAGAAGCGTTAAAGCATAAAAGTGTAGCAAAAATAGATTATCTTGAAATTGACCCCGCCCTTATCAAAGTCGCCGCAACATATCTGGGCGAAGATATGGGTGAAGCGGGCGGCGAAAGAGTGAATATAATAATTAGCGACCCCAGGAGATATATACGGACAAGCTCCGATTTGTATGACGTGATTATTATTAATGTTTCCGATCCCGCCAATTCAAAGGTAAACCGGCTTTTTACGGAGGAATTTTTTTCATTCGCCGGCAAAAGGTTGAATAAAGGGGGAATCTTTTCCTTTAATATCGCGGTGAGCGAAAATTATATCAACCCCGAGGCTCAATCGCTTATCGCGTGTTTATATAAAACGGCTGAGGAGGTATTTGCCGACGTAAAAATGATACCGGGAAGAAAACTGTTTTTCCTGTCTTCAAACAGCCGCGGCGCCCTTACGCAGGATACTTCAGTCATTGAGAAAAGAGTAAAAGAAAGAAACCTGGATTTAAAATATGTGAGAAAATATTACCTCTTTGATTCTTTGAGCGCCGGAAGGATAAGGTATTTCAACGAAAGTGTCAGGGAGAAGGGATCGATAAGGCTGAATACGGATTTTTCTCCTGTATGTTATTATTATGCTGAAATGTACTGGAGCACATTATTTTCTGATTCTTTCCGGAACATCCTCTCAAATGCCGGAAAAATAAGGGTATCATGGTTTCTTTCCATTCCGCTTATGATAATCATATTGAGGTTTTTTATCAGAGGAAGGTCGGGCTTTCCGCTGTGTTTTGCTGTTTTTACCTCGGGTTTTGCGGAAATAATATTTCAGATAGTGATAATTATAGCGTTTCAGGTTCTTTACGGTTATTTATATTACAGGATAGGTTTGCTTGTAACTTCTTTTATGGGGGGGCTGGCGCTCGGGGCATTCGCCGCAAGATTCATTTCAGATAACAGAAAAGCCAGGAAATATTTTTTTGCCGCGCAGGCGGTGATGTGCGTCTATCCTCTTATGCTCCCGCTGATTTTTATGCGGGCGGATTGTCCGGGAGGGAATATAACGGCTGTGTTATTTGAATTTATTATCTTCCCGCTGCTGCCCGCGGTCGCCGGTTTTGCGGGAGGAGTGCAATTTCCCCTGGCAAACAGGCTGTATCTGGATTTTAAAAAGTCGGTCGGGCAGGTTTCGGGGGAAACATATGGTTTTGATGTGCTGGGTTCTTTTTTCGGCGCGCTTGCGGCGAGCGCTATCCTTGTCCCTGTGCTGGGGATGGTCCAGGTCTGTGTAATCGCCGGATTGCTCAGCCTGTCGGCTCTTATAGGTATTTCCATATATGAGTTTTGATCAGGAAATCTCATATTCCGGGGAATCGGTTTTTATTTTTTTGAAGCCCGGGAAATCAATATTAAAACAGCGCGGGATAAAAATCTAATACTTGACAAAAGTTGTCGGGTTTTATACAATTTTTTTATGAAAATAAGTTCAAGGGTTGATTACGCGCTGTCGTGCGTGTTGAGAGTCGCCGACAAATACGGCAGCAGAGTGCCGGTAACGATAACGGAAATTTCCCGGAAAGAAAAAATAAAGACCGATTACGTCGGGCAAATCCTGATATTGCTTAAAAGATCCGGAGTGCTTAAAAGCATAAGAGGCAGGCGCGGAGGGTATTTGTTAAAGACCCGCCCCGAAAACATATCTGTTTTAACTATAATGAAAGCGATAGAACGGGAAGTGTTGAAGCCGGTTTGTTTCAGGGAAAAAGGAAGAAGGAAAAGATGTATACATTTCTCTGATTGCAGGATCCTGTCATTGTGGAACGGGTTGAAGAGTAATATGGAAAAATATCTTGATAACAGGAATCTCAAAGAGCTTCTTTTGCTTAGGAGAAAAGAGCGAAACTGGTAAACGGGGGTATCGGAAAGGATATGGAGATAAAATGAAAATAATTAAAAATGAGGAAGGGAAAATTGAAATTGCTGATTTTGATATTATCCAGGCTTATAAAATAGCCGTTAATCTTGAAAAGGAAGGAATAAAATTTTACGCCGGCATCTTAAACAGTTCTGACGATAACAAAATAACAGAGGAAATAAAACTGCTTCTTGAGCAGGAGAAAGAACATTTAAAATTTTTTGAAACAGAAATGGCAAAGGAATTAAAAACCCGCCGTGATAATTTTGAAGAAGACGATATTGTAAACTATATGGACAGCGGTATTTTTTCCGCTTACAATGCTTTAAAAGAAAGAAGCGATATATTGAAAAGCCCTTTTGAAGTTCTGGGATTCGGGCTGATGATTGAAAATGACTCAATAGCTTTCTACAGGACTTTGCGGGAAAACACCGATGACAGCGGATGCATAGCCGCGCTGGACAGGATTATTAACGAAGAAAACAAACACATAGAACGGATTGATAAACTGATAAGGTATATGAAAGAGAAAGGAGGAAAAGCATGAAAATAACCGTGAGATTCTGGCTAAGGCCTGCGGCTCATTGTAGCGAGGGCTGCGTTATTCAGTCCCGGGTATGACGCTAAACTGCCCGTTGAGTTTCATGATAAAAAGAAAGGCGCTCTTATATGGAACGCAGGACGGAAATTACAGTTAAAGGCAGACCCGCGGCGCTTGCCGGAGACAGGATCCGGGCCGGCCGGCCGGCTCCCGACTTTAAAGTGCTCGACGCGGATTTAAAGGAAGTCACGCTGGCCGAGTTTAAAAACAAGGTCAAACTTATAGCTTCGGTTCCTTCTCTCGATACCCCAATCTGCGACCTCCAGATAAGAAGATTTAATGATGAAGCTTCAAAGTTGTCCGGGAACCTGGATATAATCTTTATTTCCATGGACCTGCCTTTCGCCCAGAAAAGGTTTTGCCATGACAATAAGATAAAAGCCGTAAAAACATTTTCTGACCACAGGTATGCGGATTTCGGCGAAAAATACGGAGTTCTGATAAAAGAATTGCGCCTGCTGGCCAGGGCGATATTTGTCATAGACAGAAATAATATGGTAAAATACACTGAATATGTTAAGGAGTTGACCAGCCATCCCGATTATGAAGCGGCCTTAAACGCCTTAAAAGAAATTTTAAAATAGATATTATGGTCCGGCGATGAAATTGAAAAAAGAGATTATAAGTTTTCTGGGGAAACAGGGTTTTACGGTTGTTTCCACGATAGGGGCTGACGGGTATCCTCATAATTCCTGCAAGGGGATAGTCAGGATAGATGAAGAAAAAATATATCTGATAGACCTTTATACGGGTAAAACCCGCGCAAACCTTAAAGACAATCCCCATATAGCTATTACGGCTGTGGACGAACACAGTTTCAGGGGCTTCTGCATCAAAGGCAGGGCCAGGGAAATTAATGAGGATGAAATACCCCCGGATATGGCGGAAGACTGGAAGAAAAAAATTCACGGGAGGATAGTCACAAGAATCGTAAACAGCGTCAGGGGCCGGAAGGGGCACCCCAGCCATCCCGAAGCCCTGATGCCGGGACCGAAGTATATTATAGAGGTCGATGTGGAAAAGATAATCGATCTTGCTCCTGTAAAAAATAATCCGGAGGATTAAATGAGCGAGTCGTTTTCGGGCAGTGAAGTGGTTGAAATGGGCATACAGATAGAAAAGAACGGCTTCGATTTTTATAGCGACCTTGCCTCCGCAATAAGGGATGAGAAAGCAAAAAAAGTGTTCGAATATCTTGCTGTTGAGGAATCAAAGCATGTCAAGGTTTTCAGCAAGATACTTAATTCCGTCCAGGATTACGAGCCGGTCGAACTTTATCCTGAAGAATATTTTGCGTACCTGAAAAAAATCGCGGATCAAAGCGTCTTCACGAAAAAAGATAAAGGCCATGAGGTTGCGGCGGGAATAAAGGACAGCGAAGAAGCCGTTAAAATGGCCGTGTCTTTTGAAGAGGAATCGATCAGGTTTTTTGAGGAGGCCAAAAAAGCCGTGTCTGCGGAAGATGAGTTGCTGATAGATAAAATCATTTTACAGGAAGAAAACCATATAAAAAAGCTTAACGACCTGAAGAAGACCGTTTAAATTTATGTTTGCAAACTTTTATAATAATGTAATAGAGTTGTGGCTTGAAGTTTCCCCGTACCTGCTTCTGGGTATGTTTATTGCCGGTTTCCTGCATGTTTTTTTAGGAGCGGATTTCATTAAACGGCACCTCGGCAAACACAGTTTGCTTTCGATTGTAAAAGCCACTTTTTTCGGTGTCCCTCTGCCGGTTTGTTCCTGCGGCGTTATCCCCCTTGCAAATTCTCTGAAAAAAGACGGGGCAAATACGCCGAGTGTGCTGGCTTTTCTGGTTTCGACCCCGACTACGGGCGTAGATTCGATACTGGCCACATTTTCTTTAATGGGCCCGTTGTTTGCCGTGTTCAGGCCTTTGGCGGCTTTCCTGTCCGGGATAGCGGTTGGAGTAATAGATTTTTTATTCGGCAAAAAAGATAATGAACCGCCTGTGACCGAAAACAGCGGAAAATTAAAAACAAAAGTCAAAATCAGGCTGAAATTTAAAGAACTCATACACTATGCTTTCGCGGAAGTGCCTCAGGATATCGGGAAATGGCTGATTACAGGTACTGTTATAGGGGGGGCGATAGCCGCTTTTATCCCCGGAGATTTTTTTGCGGAATACCTTGTCTTTCCATGGGATTTTGTTGCGGCAATTGTTGTGGGTGTCCCGTTATATGTATGCGCCACCGGCTCTATTCCCATAGCGGCGGCGCTGATGATTAAGGGATTTTCCCCCGGCGCGGCGCTTATATTTTTAATAGTCGGGCCTGCGACAAATGCCATAACTTTATCTTTTGTCATGGCAAAGTTGGGAAAAAGGTCATTTTATATTTATTTAGTCAGTATTATATCCACCGCAGTGCTGCTCGGACTTATTTTTAATTATATATGGGCTTTTTTCGGCGAAGACCCGGATATGATAACGGGGCACGGCAAGATGCTGCCTGTTTGGGTCAAAGCTGTTTCGGCTGTGTTGCTGCTGGGGATGATTGCGCCGGGATTTTTTAAAAGAAGGTGTAAAATTAAAGATCCCGATATTGAAATCTCAGTTCCTGATATCCATTGCGGGAACTGCGGAAAAAAAATAGAAAAAGCCCTGTTTGGCATTAGCGGAGTAGAAGAGGTGTCGGTGGATATAGATTTAAAAACAGTGAGGATAAAAGGGAAGGTTTCGCCGGAGATTATTGAGGATACCATAAAAAAAGAAGGGTATCATCCCGAAAAAAAATCTTGACAAACCTTGAATAGCGGGTTATATTAACGCGTAATTTAAAAAAAACACAGGGCCTGTGTTTAAAAAGCGATGAAGCGTTCTTGGTAAAAGAGCGCTTTTTTTGTTTTCAGGGAAAGAAATTCCGGATAACGAAGTCCTTTGAGCTGGGTATAGCTTAAAGGACTTTTTTTGTTTTCAGGCAGTGAAGCCCATTTGCGCCGATGAATCGGCGAAATGGGTTTTTTTATTTTTCAGAAAAGGAGGAAAAAGATGAAAAGACTGGTTGTAGCGGGATTATTTTTTGTTTCACTTGCGTTTGCTTTAGATGTTTTCGCTCAAGACGGGAAGGAGACATTTGTGCCGGCTCCCCTGTCAGAGCTGGATTACGAGCTTGCGGTGGACCTGAATTCAAAGTATATCTGGAGGGGACAGGCGCTTGTTGACGGGTTTGTCGTCCAGCCCAGCGCGACAGCGGGCTACAAATGGTTCTCTGTTAACTGGTGGGGCAATTATGACGCAGACAGAAATGACGATGACAGCCCTGCAAGGGAGTGGACGGAGAATGATTTTACCGCCGATGTCACTTTTGATCTCGGATTCATTAATGAAACGCTTGAAAAAGTGAGTTTGTCCGGCGGCTATATATACTACCATTTTCCGAATATAGATGATTCGGATACACAGGAATTTTACGGAGGGATTGCGCTTGATGTCCTGCTTCAGCCTTATTTTACGGCATACCATGATTTTAAAGAGGGGGACGGGACATACCTTGAATGGGGTATCGGCCATTCGTTTGAATTCGAGGCCTTTTCCATAAATTTAGGGGCTTCTATGGGATATAACGACAAACAGTGGGGCTATGAAGGCAGTTTTACAAATACTTTGCTGACGCTGAGCGTTACTGTTCCTGTCGGGAAATATTTCACCATAGAACCTCATGTAAGCGAATCGATTGCTATGGACAGCCAGTATACGGATGAATTCTACGCGGGCTGTTCATTCAAAGTCAACTTCTGATAGAGAAGGGAGGTTTTTGATATGAAACGGTATTTGCCTTACTTTATTGCTGTGGCGGCCATTTTGTTTATCGGCGGCGAGGCAGTCGCTGACCATACGGCTGATTCCAATGCGACAGCGATTGACACAGTCTGGACATTGATGGCGGCTTTCCTGGTATTTTTTATGCAGGCCGGATTTGCGATGGTCGAAACCGGATTCACGAGAGCTAAAAACGCAGCGAATATCATGATGAAAAACCTTATGGATTTTTCTGTCGGATCGATAGCTTTCTTTGTCATAGGTTTCGGAGTGATGTTCGGAGCGGATAAGTTCGGATTATTCGGTACAAACGGGTTTTTCCTGAGTTCCGCCACAACTGCGACGGGAGAAGGAATGTGGCAGTTTGCCTACTGGATGTTCCAGGTTGTGTTTGCTGCTACAGCGGCTACGATAGTTTCCGGGGCGATGGCTGAAAGGACAAAGTTCAGCGCGTACCTTGTATACAGTGTCTTTATTTCCGCTGTTATATATCCTGTTGTCGGGCATTGGATATGGGGAGGCGGATGGCTTGCGGGAAGGGGAATGATAGATTTTGCCGGGTCTACGGTTGTGCATTCGGTCGGAGGATGGTCTGCCCTTGCCGGCGCTATTCTCCTCGGACCGAGGTTGGGCAAGTACAACAAGGACGGCAGTTCCAATGCGATTCCGGGACATAACATCCCCCTTGCGGCCCTTGGAGTTTTTATCCTTTGGTTCGGGTGGTTCGGTTTTAACCCGGGAAGCACAACAGCGGGTACTAATCTGAGTATAGCTGTCATTGCGGTAACAACGAATCTGGCTGCGGCGGCAGGTGCTATAACAGCCATGATAACTATCTGGGTGCAGTTCGGAAAACCTGATACCAGTATGGCTCTGAACGGCGCCCTCGCGGGATTGGTCGCGATAACCGCCTCGTGCGCGAATGTTTCTCCCATGAGCGCGGTAATCATCGGCGCTATAGCCGGTGTATTGGTAGTTTTGAGTGTCGAGTTCATTGATAGGGTTTTACATATAGATGACCCTGTAGGAGCCATTTCCGTACACGGGGTCTGCGGCGCCTTCGGTACTCTTGCCACGGGAATATTTGCCCAGGAGGCGTACGGAGGGGTTAACGGGCTTTTATTTGGGGGCGGAATGAGCCAGTTCCTTGTCCAGTTGACAGGCGTGGCGTCTGTTTTCGCGTGGACTTTCGGTTCTGCTTTTGCGCTCTTCTATATCATAAGGAAAACGATGGGGCTGAGAGTCTCCGATGAAGAGCAGCTTAAAGGTCTCGATATAAGCGAACATGGGATGGAATCCTATGCGGGTTTCCAGATATTTACCACTGAATAAATATTAATTAACGACGGCCGGGGGAAAGGACAGGCCCCCGGCCAAAGGAAAGGAGAAACAAATATGAAACTTATAGTTGCCATGATTCAGCCGCATAAACTGCCGGATGTGAAAAAAGCGTTGTTCCAGGCTGAGGTGCATAAGATGACTGTAAGCAATGTCCTCGGGTGCGGACAGCAGAGAGGTTATACGGAAACATACAGAGGCGTAATACATGAGATAAACCTGCTTAAAAAAGTCAAACTTGAGATTGCGGTTAATGAAGATTTTGTCAAGCCGACTGTCGACGCGATTATCAAAGGCGCCAAAACAGGAAAAATCGGCGACGGAAAAATATTTATCCTCGATCTTCCTGAATGCATAAGGATTAGAACAGGTGAAAAAGGTTCGGAAGCCATAGGGTAGGGAGGATATGCGAAAAACCGGAGAGATGCGTTATGGAAGACAAAAAATTGATGGAGAAAATAAAGGCTGTTAAAGAAGAAAGAGGTTATACCTTATATGACTTATCGAGGATAACAGATGTCCATGTTTCGACGATTGAAAGATGGATGAAAACAAACAGGATAAACAAAATCTACGCAAAGATGGTTAAAGAAAAATTAAACATCGGGTAATTTTTTGATTTTTGTTTCGCAATTGGATATTCAAACAGGAAAAAGGAGGTATTAATGAAGACGGGGTTCTTTAAAGTTGCCGGGGCGGTTGCTCCTGCGTTACTGTTTATGTCCGGCGGCGTCGCGCAGGCGGCGGAAGAAAATTCATATGCCAGTACCGTTGGAATAGATACGATGTGGGTGTTGATAGCTGCTTTTCTGGTTTTTTTCATGCAGGCCGGTTTCGGCATGGTTGAGGCCGGTTTTATAAGAGCTAAGAATACATGTAATATCCTGACGAAAAACTTTCTGGATTTCTGCATGGCGTCCATAGGGTTTTTTATATTCGGGTATGCCATAATGTTCGGGGCCGGAAATGATTTTATCGGTTTGAAAGGCTGGTTTCTGGCGGGGGCTGAATCCGGCGCAGGTGTTCCCATGTTTGCCTTCTGGCTTTTTCAGGCGGCTTTTTGCGGAGCGGCTGCGACCATAGTTGCCGGAGGAATGGCCGAGAGGATGAAATTTGCGGCATACCTTATATATTCTTTTCTGATATCGGCTTTCATTTATCCTATTATAGGGCACTGGATATGGGGCGGAGGATGGCTTGCAAAGCTTAACTTCACGGATTTTGCCGGTTCTACGGTTGTCCATGCGGTAGGCGGTTTCGCGGCTCTGATAGGAACAATACTTTTGAAGCCCAGGATAGGCAAGTTTAAACAGGACGGGTCTCCAAACGTTATTACCGGGCATAATATCCCTCTTGCGTCACTCGGCGTTTTTATACTTTGGTTCGGGTGGTTCGGTTTCAACCCCGGATCTACATTGAGTGTGGGAGACGGGAGCCTTATCGCTAGAGTCGCCATTAATACAAACCTTGCCGCGGCGGCGGGAGGTATTGCGGCGATGATAATGGTCTGGAAGATGTTCGGAAAACCTGACCTTTCCATGGCTATGAACGGGGCTCTGGCCGGGTTAGTGGCTATAACCGCCCCATGCGCTTTTATCGAGCCGTGGGCCGCTGTCCTGATAGGGGCTGTAGGCGGCGTTCTTGTAATCATGGGGGTGGTGCTGCTTGACAAGTTCGGCGTGGATGACCCTGTAGGAGCCGTTCCCGTACACGGTTTAAACGGTGTGTGGGGAACTCTGGCTGTAGGGTTATTCGGGCAAAAAACGCTGGGCCTGGCGAATAACGGCTTATTGTATGGAGGAGGATTTACGCAACTCGCTATTCAGGCTCTTGGGGTTTGTTCCGTGATTTTATTTGTGGTGCTGTCTATGGGCGTGATTTTTAAAATCATTGATTTAACAGTAGGATTGAGAGTCAACAGGGATGAAGAATTGAAAGGTCTTGATATCGGGGAGCACGGCATGGAATCATATTCAGGTTTCCAGATATTTCTGACCGAGTAAGGAAAATGGTTAAAATGTGGAAAAATTATATGAAATCGTTTAAAATTGACTTGACAATTACGAAAGCATATAGTAAAAATGACTTCGATTTTTTTAAGAGCACAGGGTTGTGCCGGAATAATGTAAAACAGAGGCGTTCTTAAACCATTATGGTTTTTGAATGCCTTTTTTCATTTAACTGTAATTAAAAGGAGATGAATATGAGCGGTAAAAACATTGATAATAACAATACTGTTTTCGATATCTACGGCGAAAACATCTTCAGCTTTAAAACGATGAGAAATTATCTGTCGGATAAGGCCATCGAATCCCTGAAAGCGACTATTGAAAAGGGATATACGCTTAATCCCGATATTGCGGATGAAGTCGCGGATGCGATGAAAACATGGGCCTTATCCAAAGGCGCTACACATTTCACCCACTGGTTCCAGCCCTTAACGGGAGCGACGGCCGAAAAACATGATTCATTCATATTTCCGGACAGGGAAGGCGGAGTAATCCTTCAGTTTTCGGGGAAAGAGCTTATTAAGGGTGAGCCGGATGCCTCGAGTTTCCCGTCAGGCGGATTAAGGACGACGTTTGAGGCTCGCGGTTATACCGCATGGGATCCCACAAGCCCTGCTTTCATTAAAAAATCAAAGGAGGGCGCCGTCCTTTGTATACCGACTGTTTTTTGCGGATATTACGGAGACGCGCTGGATAAGAAGGCGCCTTTATTGAGGTCTATGGATGCTCTTTCAAAACAGGTTTGCCGACTGGGAAGATTATTCGGAGTAGAGGATAACGGGAACAAGGCCCATGTTACCCTTGGACCCGAGCAGGAATATTTTCTCATAGATAAAGCTTTTTATGAGAGCCGGCTTGACCTGTTGCAGACAGGCAGGACACTGTTCGGAAAGGCCCCTGCCAAACACCAGCAGATGGAAGATCATTATTTCGGCGCCATAAAAAGGCGCGTGATAGATTTTATGGATGACCTCGACAGGGAACTATGGAAAATGGGGATTCCGGCGAAGACAAGACATAATGAAGTCTGCCCTGCGCAGTTTGAAATAGCCAATGTCTATGAAACGCTGAACCTTGCCGTGGACCATAATATGATACTTATGGAGATTTTGAAGGAAGTCGCGGAAAGACATGATTTTGTGTGCCTTCTCCATGAAAAACCGTTTGCCGGTGTGAACGGATCAGGCAAGCATAATAACTGGTCTATAGTAGGTCCGGACGGTAAAAATTGGCTGAGCCCCGGAGATAATCCTCATGAGAACGCGAAATTTCTCACGGTGATTTGCGCGCTGATGAAAGCGGTTGATACATATTCCGACATTTTGAGAGCGACCGTCGCTACGGCGGGCAACGACCACAGGCTCGGGGCGAATGAGGCTCCTCCGGCGATATTGTCAATATTCCTCGGCGAACAGCTGACGGATATTATCGAGCAGGTGGAAAAGGACGGCGCCAAGAGCTCCAAGAACGGCGGAATTATTGAGATAGGAGTTTCGTCCCTGCCGAAATTGCCGAGAGATGTAACGGACAGAAACAGGACATCCCCGTTTGCTTTTACGGGTAATAAGTTCGAATTCCGGGCAGTCGGCTCGAACCAGAATTGCGCCGGCCCTAATGTCGCTTTGAACACCATAGTAGCCAGCGCTATAGATGAGATCTGCGCGCAACTGGAAAAAGACAGGGACGCGGGGAAGGATTTTAACGAATCCCTCCAGGCGGTTCTGAAAGATATAGTCAAGAAACACAAGAGGATTATTTTTAACGGCGATAATTATACCGATGCGTGGAAGAAAGAAGCTGAAAAGAGAGGACTGCCGAATATAGTCAATACGCCCGAAGCGATTGAAATCTTGAAGAGCAAAAAAGCGGTGGATCTCTTCGAGAAATACAGCGTTCTTTCAAAGAGGGAACTGAGTTCGAGATATGAAGTCTATAAAAAACAGTATGAAGAAATCATACATGTGGAATCGGAATGTTCCGTAACTATCGCGCGCACGATGATTATACCGGCCGCAATGAACTACCAGAGGCATCTGGCGATAACAATTAACGAAACGGAAAAAATCCTTAAGGACGGCAAGATGAAGCATTTCAGGAGCCTCTCGGCTTCTGTATGTGAGCAGACGGAAAATGTTCTGGCCGGCATTGAGAAGCTTGAAAAAGCTGCGGAAGACGGCGGAAGCGCCAAAGAGAAAAAGGAACTTATGCTGAAATTAAGGAAGGCGGTGGATACCCTTGAAGGTTTGCTGCCGGATGATGAGTGGCCGTTAGCCACATATGCGGAAATGATGTTCATGATTTAAATATAACGTATCAAAAACAGGTCAATTCCGGCGCCAAAAATTTTGGTGCCGGAATTGTCGTAAATGGTTTTGATTCAAAAACGGGATATTTGCAATGAGGAACAGGGGACTTTATGATCCGAGGTTTGAGCACGACAGCTGTGGTGTGGGTTTTGTCTGTGATATTAAGGGCAGGAGCTCGCAGGATATAGTTGATAAAGGGATTAAAGTCCTTAACAGGCTTTCTCACCGCGGCGCCACAGGCTCTGACCCTAAAACTGGAGACGGAGCGGGAATCCTTATCCAGACGCCTCATAAATTTTTCGCCAAGATCTGCGGGAAAACAGGGATTGACCTGCCTGGAGAAGGTTTTTACGCTTCAGGCATGGTGTTCCTTCCTGAATCCGCCGAGGAAAGAAAATTCTGCAAAAAGATCTTCTCCGATTTCATAAGACGCGAGGATCAGCATCTTCTCGGATGGAGAGAAGTCCCCGTAAACGATTCTGTTCTCGGTGAAAAAGCGAAAGGCACCAAACCGGTTATAGAGCAGGTTTTTATTAAAAGGGGGAACGGGATTAAAGATGCGGATTCTTTTGAACGCAGGCTTTATATAATAAGAAGGCAGATTGAAAACGCCGTGCGCAAATCCGATATTACCCAGAAATCATTTTTTTATATAACAAACCTTTCATCAAAAACCTTTGCATATAAAGGCCTTTTAATGCCTTCGCAATTAAAAGGGTTTTTCGCGGATCTTAGTGACAGGGACATTGAAAGCGCGATATGTCTTGTCCATTCGAGGTACAGCACCAATACATTTCCGACATGGGACCTGGCCCAGCCGTTCAGGTTTCTTGCGCATAACGGGGAAATCAACACTCTTCGGGGAAATATAAACTGGATGAAGGCGAAAGAGGGTCTTCTAAGCAGTGATTATTTCGGGAATGACATAGAAAAAATAAAACATGTTATTGTCCCGGACGGGAGTGATTCCGCGTCAATTGATAACGTATTTGAACTGTTGGTTTTGGCCGGAAGGAGCCTGGCTCATTCCATGATGATGTTAATACCCGCGGCGTGGGAACAGAATGACCTGATGGATGAAAAGCTTAAAAGTTTTTACAGGTATCACGCATGCCTTATGGAGCCGTGGGACGGTCCGGCCGCAATAGCTTTTACAGACGGGTTAAGAATCGGGGCTGTTCTTGACAGGAACGGTTTAAGGCCGGCAAGGTATATTGTTACGAGAGATGATATGGTCGTAATGGCATCCGAAGTCGGGGTGCTTGATATAAAACCGGAGGATATCTCTTTTTCGGGAAGATTGGAACCGGGGAAAATGCTTTTTGTTGACACTGAGGCCGGAAGGATAATAGAAGATGACGAAATCAAGAGAGAAGTTTCCGGGCGGCGGCCGTATAAGACATGGCTTGATGAGAATCTCCTGAAACTGAGCAAGCTTCCGGAGCCCGTGAAACAGAGCGGGAAAACGGAGATTTCGTATAAGGTCCTTAAAACATTCGGCTATACGAGAGAAGATTTAAAATTTTTAATCAGGCCTATGGCGGAAAAGGGAGAAGAACCTATAGGCTCGATGGGTAATGACACTCCCCATGCTGTGTTATCTGAAAACCCGCAGCTTTTATATAACTATTTCCGCCAACTGTTTGCTCAGGTTACAAATCCGCCGATAGATCCCATAAGGGAAGAACTTGTAATGAGCCTTGAATGTTATATGGGCACCAGGAAAAATCTTCTGGATGAGACACCTCTCCACTGCGGCAAATTGTGGCTCGAGCATCCTATCCTTACGGATGATGATCTATCAAGGATGAAAAATATAAAAGAAAAAGGCCTGCATTCAAAAACCATATCAATTTTATTCAAATCCGGAGAAACAAAGAATTTCCACAAAGCACTTGAAAGGGTATGCGCCGAATCGCTTGCCGCCGTAAAGGAGGGATACCCCTTCCTTATTCTGAGCGACAGGGGAGTTAATGGTGAATACGCCGCTTTACCCGCCTTGCTTGCGGTCGGGGCTGTCCATCAAACTCTTGTCAACAGCGGTTCCAGGTCTCAAATCGCCCTGATCCTTGAAAGCGCAGAACCGAGGGAAGTGCATCATTTCGCGCTGCTTTTCGGCTATGGGGCCGGATGCGTAAACCCTTATATGGCGTTTGAACTGGTGGGAAAACTGTATGACGAGAAAGAAATAAGCGTAACCCCGGATACGGCCAGGAAGAATTATATTAAGGCCGTTAATAAGGGAATATTGAAAATACTTTCTAAAATGGGAATATCTACTCTGAGAAGTTATCGCGGCGCGCAGATATTTGAAGCGCTGGGGCTTGCCGGTGACGTTATCGAAAGATGTTTTACCGGTACTGTATCGAGAATAGGAGGGGCAACGCTTGACATAATTGCCGAAGAGACCCTTCAAAGGCACCGGTTGGCGTACGCGTCATCGAAAGATGATTATATATTGCCTGCCGGCGGTATATACCAGTGGAAAAAGGACGGGGAATTCCATATGTGGAACCCCGATACCATATCGGCGCTGCAGGATGCCGCGCGGCAGGAGAACTATGACAGGTATAAAGAATTTGCTTCAATGATAAACAATCAGGCGGCTAACCCCGCGACATTAAGAGGACTGTTGGATGTTGCAGGGGGGAACCCGATACCGTTGAAAGAAGTTGAAAAACCGGAAAGCATATTCAAAAGATTTGTTACGGGAGCTATGAGTTTCGGTTCGATAAGCAGGCCTGCGCACGAGAGTTTAGCCCTTGCGATGAACAGGATAGGCGGAAAATCAAACACCGGCGAAGGAGGTGAAGACCCTTCCAGATTTATTTCTCTTCACAGCGGGCATTCGAAAAGGAGCGCGATAAAACAAATTGCTTCCGGCAGGTTCGGAGTTACAACGAATTACCTTGTGAACGCGGATGAACTTCAGATAAAGATAGCGCAGGGCGCGAAACCCGGGGAAGGAGGACAATTACCCGGACATAAAGTCAGTGTCGTAATAGCCAGCACCAGATACACCACGCCGGGAGTTACTCTGATTTCGCCTCCCCCTCATCATGATATATATTCGATTGAGGACTTGGCGCAGTTAATATTTGACCTGAAAAACGTGAATCCTTTTGCGAGAATCAGCGTGAAACTCGTTTCCGAAATAGGAGTTGGAACTGTTGCCGCGGGTGTTGCTAAAGGCCATGCGGATATGATTTTAATCTCGGGCGGCGACGGGGGAACGGGAGCTTCTCCCCTGAGCTCGATAAAACATGCCGGGCTGCCGTGGGAATTGGGTGTTTCAGAGACGCACCAGACACTTGTGATGAATGACCTGAGAAACAGGGTAAGGCTGCAGGCTGACGGGCAAATGAGGACAGGAAAGGATGTTGCGATTGCGGCCCTGCTCGGGGCCGAAGAATTCGGTTTTTGCACAGCTTGTCTTATCGTGTTGGGCTGTGTGATGCTGAGACATTGCCACCTGAACAATTGTTCTGTCGGCGTTGCGACGCAGGATGACATGCTCCAGAAAAATTTCAGGGGAAGATTTGAACATGTCGTCACTTACATGCATTTTATCGCGCATGAACTTAGGGAAATCATGGCTTCCCTGGGAATAAGGACCATAGATGAAATGGTAGGGAGAACGGATCTCCTTAAATTAAAGAGGGATATAATTCCGTGGAAAGCCGGCGCGATTGACTATTCGCGGATATTGTACAGGCCGGAAGTTCCAGCCGGTGTGAACGTTTATTGCACTGAGAAACAGGATCACGGCATTGAAGAGGTGCTCGATAAGAAACTGGTCCGCAAATGCAAAAGGGCGTTGATAGACAGGAAGCCGGTCAGGGAAATGGTTGCTATTAAAAACACGGACAGGGCTGCGGGCGCTATGTTGAGCGGTGAAGTCTGTAAGGTTTATGGAGACAGCGGGTTGCCTGAAGATACTATACATGTTGGATTTTCAGGTATTGCCGGCCAGAGTTTCGGGGCATGGCTGGCAAGAGGAATAACTTTTGAGCTTGAAGGGATGGCCAATGATTATGTGGGGAAAGGCCTGTCGGGAGGAAAGATAATAATATATCCATATAAAAAATCAAAGTATTCTCCCGGCGCAAATATAGTTATTGGTAATACGGCTTTTTACGGCGCGATCAGGGGAGAAGCTTATATAAGAGGAATAGCGGGAGAAAGATTCTGCGTAAGGAATTCAGGCATCAACGCCGTCGTTGAGGGTGTTGGGGACCACGGTTGCGAGTATATGACGGGAGGCAGGGTGATTATTCTGGGAAAAACCGGAAGAAATTTTGCGGCGGGGATGTCCGGGGGAATAGCGTATGTTTATGACAGAGAAAAACTTTTCAGGGATAGATGTAATTTAAAAATGGTCAGCCTGGAAAAATGTACGGAAGAAGACAAAACCGTTATTTACAACCTTATTCATAACCATTCTAAGTATACGGGAAGCCGTATAGCTTCCGGCATAATCGAAAGTTTCAATGATAAACTGGCTGATTTTGTCAAAGTTATTCCTCTTGAATACAAAAAAATACTCGAATCCCGGGAAGTTGAAGAGAAGATCGGGTTGACGGAGGTTTCCGATGGGTGACCCTCGAGGTTTCTTGAAAGTCAAAAGGACAATTTCAGAATACAGACCTGTTTGCGAAAGAGTCAGGGATTACAGGGATGTTGTGGCTTTAAGAAGCCCGGAAAAGTCCGCTGAACAGGCTTCAAGATGTATGGATTGCGGAACTCCGTTCTGTAATTGGGGTTGTCCCATAGGGAATTATATTCCTGAATGGAACGATTATCTGTTCTCAGGTTTGGGGGATAAAGCGTTCGAGCTCCTTAACTCTACCAATATAATGCCGGAAGTGACGGGAAGAATATGCCCCGCTCTATGCGAATATGCTTGTGTCCTCGGTATAAATGACGACCCCGTGACGATAAGAGAGAACGAACTTTCTATAATTGAGGAGTCCTTTTCGCGCGGGCTGGTTGTTCCCCGTCCGCCGCAGAAGAGAACAGGGAAAAAAGTAGCTGTTGTAGGGTCAGGCCCGGCCGGACTGTCTTGCGCGGCAAACCTGAATAAAATGGGCTACGATGTGACTGTTTTCGAGAGGGATTCAGGAATCGGGGGGATATTAAGGTATGGCATCCCTGATTTTAAACTTGAGAAATATATCCTGGACCGGAGAACGGATATTTTTAAAAAGGAAGGCATTTCTTTTAAGACAAATGTTGAAGTCGGAAAAAAATATAAAGCGCAAAAGATGTTAAAAGAGTTCGATGCGGTTTGTCTCTGCCTGGGTTCAAGAGTGCCGAGGGATTTAGACATCAAAGGCAGGGATTTAAAAGGCATATACTTCGCGATGGATTATCTGAGCCAGCAGAACAGGATATTTTCCGGTGAAAAAATAGCCGGAGATATAATTAATGCCAAAGGGAAAAAAGTTGTCGTGATCGGCGGAGGGGATACAGGCTCCGATTGCGTGGGCACCGCGAACAGACAGGGCGCGTCCTGCGTGGCGCAGATAGAAGTTATGCCTAAACCTGACGAGTGCAGGAGCGATAGGCATCCATGGCCTTTATACCCCTTGATATTAAAAACTTCTTCCAGCCATGAAGAAGGGGGAGAAAGAAACTGGAGTGTATTGACAAAGGAATTTTGCGGCAGTAAAAACCGGATTGAGAGAATATCGTGTGTCAGGGTTGATTTTTCCGAAACGGACGCGGACCGGTGTCCTGTCATGAAAGAGATAAAAGGGAGCGAGTTTGAAATTGAAGCTGATATGGTTATTCTTGCGGTTGGGTTTGTTCATGTGGAGCATAAAGGAGTTGTGTCCGATTTGAAGCTTGAAAAAGATAAAAGAGGCAACATAAAAACGGATGAAAACTATATGACTTCTGTTGAGAAGGTCTTTTCCGCCGGGGATTCCCGCAGAGGGCAGTCTCTGGTCGTCTGGGCTTTTGATGAAGGGAGAAGAGCTGCTCAGTCCATACATGGTTATTTAACAGGAAGCAAAAAATAACGGCTGTTGTGGACAAGGGTGTTTTGAAATGATAGTATTTGATGTAAAAAAACTGCAGATTTTCGGTTTGCGGAACTGATCGGGAGACGGAATGGCATGCCTTCGGGAAAAAAATCATATGAAGATCAGCTTGAAGCGTTGTTTAAGATAAGCAAGGCCATCGCATCGGATAACTATCTTGAAGATATACTGAAGCTTATCGTTGCAGTAACAGCGCAGGTGATGAATTCCATGATCTGCTCGCTTCTTCTTGTAGATGAAAAGAAACAGGAGTTTGTCGTCAGGGCGTCGCAGAGCGTAAGCGAAGAATATAATAAAAAACCGCCCCTGAAAACTACCGAAGGCATAGCGGGAAAAGCCGTTAAGGAAAAGAAACCGATTGTTGTGAAAGACCTTATGGATGCGAAAGATTATAAGTACAGGGAACTGGCGGAAAAAGAGGGGCTTAAGTCGCTTTTATGCGTGCCTCTTATCGTTAAAGACAAGGTTATCGGGGTTATAAATTGTTACACGCCGGTAAAACATGAATTTACATATGGGGAAATCAACATATTGAAAAGCATTGCCCATCAGGCCGCCGTCGCGATTGAAAATACCGAATTAATGGTCAAAACAAGAGTTATCCAGGAAGAACTTGAAGCGAGGAAGAAAATCGAGCGGGCAAAAGGTATTTTAATGCAGGAAGAAGGATTAAAGGAACAGGAAGCATACAGCAGGATCCAGAAATTCGCGATGGATAACAGAAAGACCATGAGAGAAATTGCGGAAGCGATTATTCTTTCCTGTGAGATGAGAAAAAACCGCAATACCAAATAAACAAAAGACTGTAAAAACAGAAAACCTTCAAAATTTTTTAACTACAGATTACTCAGACAATAGTCCTCAGCGATTTACCACTAGGGATTCGAAGAATTCCAGGGCTTTAGTCCTTTTATAGGATTTTGCAAAGCAAAACAGCAGAGGATATATACAGATTTAAATTCTAAATCCTAATATCTAATTTCTAAACAAATCCCAATAACCAAAATTCCAATATTCAAAGTAATGTTTTGAATTTTGAAAATTAGTGCTTTAATATTATTTAGTATTTTGGATTTAGTGATTAGGATTTTACGTTTCTCGTTATTTAAACACTTCCCCCGTTTCCCTGGACCACAAAAGCAAATCAAGATCAGGCATGGGAATACCGGTCTTTTTTGAAAAAGCCTTAAGCTTTTTTTCCATAAGAAGATATTGTTTTCTTGTTATGGATTTCGGTATCGATCTTATTATTTTCAGTCTTTTCATATTCTTCAGAATGTGCACGTCAAGTATCGCGAGTTCGCCGCCGCAGCCGATATTCCTCAGGAAGTGGCTTGCCTCCTTATATCCCATGCCTTTTATGTTTTTTACGAGCAGGTCCCTTGTTTGCAAGATTTTTGAATAGGTCATTTCAGCGTCGCGGGTCGGGATAAAACTCGGCGAAAAACATTTTCTTGCGGCTATGATGAAACGGCTCTTATTATTATGGAACCTTACGCCGGCTTTCTTCAGGGTTCGGCTTATCTGCGCATGAGTTCCTCCCTCGAGTAATCGCTCTTTTTCAAGAAGATGGATGGCTTTCGCGCCTGCCTTCGCTTTTGACTGGGGTGTGCACAGGCAGAAACAGAGCTCCGCGAAAATTTTATCTTTGGATGTTTTCCGCAGAGACCTGAAACCCGATAACCTTTGCCGAATAACGGCCTTCCTTAAATTGTAAAGGTCTAGTAATTCTCGCATTGAAGCTCGAAATAATCCCTGGGATGCAGGCATGTAGGACATTTTTCAAGCGCTTCGGCCCCTTCGTGGATATATCCGCAGTTTCTGCATTTCCATTTTACGGTTTTTTCTTTTTTAAATACCCTGTCATTTTCTATATTTGCGGCCAGCTTAAGGTATCTTTTTTCATGCGCTACTTCGACTTCCGCGATTTTTCTGAATTGGTGCGCAATTTCCGGAAAACCTTCTTCATCCGCTGTTTTTGCGGCCCCGGGGTATAATTTTGTGTGTTCTTCATTTTCTCCGGCCGCCGCCGCCTTGAGGTTGTCAAGTGTATTCCCCAGTTCAACAGGGTACTCCGCCTCGACTTTTGCCGTTGCAGGTTTACTGCAGGCTCCGAGCCCGTCTACAAGGAGTTTGAAAAACCGTTTGGCATGTTCCTTCTCATTGTCTGCTGTTTCCTGGAAGATAGCTTCTATCTGCTTATATCCGTCTTTCTTTGCCGCGGAAGCGTAGTAAGTATACCGGTTCCTCGCCTGTGATTCACCCGCAAATGAAGCTATCAGATTTTTTTCCGTTTTGGTCCCTTTCAGATTCTTAGCCATGTTTACCTCCGATTTGTTTTTGGACTTCTTCCGTTATTTGTTTAAGTTTTTCTTCGTTTGGTATGTATTGTATTTTGATGCCGTTTAACAGGTTTAATCCCATCTCTTTAAAAACGTTTTCGATTATTCCTACACTTTGCCCTCCCCAGCCGAATGAACCGAAGGCAAGGGCTGTCCGGTTCCTGGGGGCAAGGCCTTTGAAGTAGGTTAAAAAAGAGCTCACTGTAGGCAGAATATTGTTGTTCAAGGTGGGGGATCCCAGGCAGATATATTTTGAGGTTATAATATCGGTCATAATATCAGATATATGAGTTAACTTCAGGTTGTATATATTACAGTTAATATTTTTGTTTTCAAACGCGTTTTTTATGGCGCGGGCTATTTTTTCCGTTGATTCCCACATGGTGTCATACACGATGGTGCATTTTTCCTCGGTTTTGTTCCCGGCCCATTTGACATATTCATTTAAGATCTCAGGAATGTGTTTCGTCCATATGATTCCGTGGCTTGGGGCAATCATATCGATTTTAAAAGGTTTCAAACTTTCCAGCACGTTTTGCACCTGAGAACCGTACGGGAGAACGATATTCGCATAATATTTTTTAGCCTCTTCGATTAATATATCAAAGGGATATTCGGTATCAAGCCGTTCCGAGGAAGCTATATGTTGTCCGAAAGCGTCGTTTGAAAATATCAGGGCGTCTTTTTCGGAATAAGTAGCCATGTTATCCGGCCAGTGAACCATTTGTTCCATTACAAAAGACAGCTCCCGTGAGCCTATATTCAGCTTGTCTCCCGTTTTGACGGTTTTGAAATTCCATGATTTCCCGTAATGCGCCTTAAGCCCTTTTTCACCCGGGACGGATGTGATAACCGTTGCATCAGGTATAAGTCCGGCAAGACGCGGAAGGGAACCGGAATGGTCCATTTCGACATGATTTGAAATAACATAATTTATTTTTTTCGGGTCTATGATATCCGATATCCTGCTTAACATCTCCTCATACAGATAATGTTTTACAGTATCGATAAGGGTGATTTTTTCATCTATTATCAGGTAGGCGTTGTAAGTGGAGCCGCGTTGGGTCATGTAGCCGTGAAAGTTTCTTAAGTTCCAGTCAATTCCGCCGACCCAGTATATATTTTCTTTGAGTTTTATCGATTTCACTTAAGAAACCTCTTCAAACTGGTCTTTCCCGACTCCGCACACGGGGCATACCCAGTCTTCGGGGATGTCCTGGAAACTTGTTCCGGGATTGATGCCGTGTTCGGGGTCGCCTTTTCCCGGGTCATATATGTAGCCGCATACCGCGCATTTATATTTTTTCATTTTATCTCCTTTCCTGTCAGCCCAATCTCCGGTTTTTTTCGTTTCGGCGGTGTATGTGGGGGCGTTCTTTGAGGTTTTGCCGCCTTTTATTTCATGATAACAAGCGTAGGTAAGAGGCTTGCCGACGGCTAAGATATCGGCATTTATTATCTTTGCGACGAAAAATATGTAGTGCATGATGCTGATCTTCTGTTGGACCTCGCATTCAAAATAGGAAATACAGTTTTCGGTCACTATCGGCAGGCCGGTTTTTTCAGAGATGAAATGTTCAGTATCGGAAAATTTATCTATGTCGCGTCCCGACCTGAAACCGAACTTCCCTATGAATTGCAGGGGGGTGGCATCTTCAAGAACCGAAATGGAAAACCTGCCGGTGTTTGCAATCATGCCGCAGGTCAGGTTGACCGTATTAAGGCAAACACCCAGGACAGGCGGATTATCAACCATTTGGCCGCCGACATTGGCGATCTGCCCGTTTAGTTTCCCTCCGTCTTTTGCGGAAACAATATACATACCATATGAAAGGCTGCAGAGCGCTTCCTTTATTTTCATTTCAGTAAAGCCTCTAATATCCCAGTATTTCTTTCATGTCCTCTTCAGGTGTTTTTATCGGTTTGATATCGAAATTTTCCTGAAGTATCTTAAGAACATTCGGAGTAATAAAAGCAGGCAGGCTTGGCCCTATCCTGATACCCTTAATCCCAAGATAAAGTAAAGTCAGGAGAATTGCAACTGCTTTTTGTTCAAACCAGGACAATACAATGGAAAGAGGAAGCTCATTAACTCCCGTGTTAAATACTTTTGACAGCGCCAGAGCCACCTGTATCGCCGAGTAAGCGTTATTGCATTGCCCGATATCTATTAATCTCGGGATGCCGTCAATATCGCCGAAATCAAGTTTGTTGAACCGGTATTTTCCGCAGGCAAGTGTCAGGATTACACAGTCCCCGGGCACTTTTTCGGCAAATTCGGTATAGTAATTTCTTCCGGGTTTTGCGCCGTCGCAGCCTCCTATAAGGAAAAATCGCCTGATTTTTTTCTCTTTCACGGCCTTAACTATTTTATCCGCTATTGATAGAATTGCGGTGTGATGGAACCCCGTCATTATTTTTTTGCCGGGTTTTTCCTTTAGCGGCGGCAGGGATTTTGCTTTTTCGATGACCGGAGTGAAATCGCGCCCTTTGATATGTGCCGCTCCCTCAATCCCTGTGATTGAACATGTAAAAAGACGGTCGAGATAAGTATTTCCGGGAGGGATCAGGATGCAGTTCGTATTTGCCAATATTGCCCCGGGAAACTCGTTGAATTCTTTTTTCTGTTCCTGCCATGCGCCCCCGAAATTGCCTGCCAGGTGCTTGAATTTTTTTATTTCGGGGTAACCGTGCGCGGGAAGCATTTCGGAATGCGTATAAATGTTTATCCCTGTTCCTTCAGTCTGCTTCAGCAGTTCATACAGGTCAAGCAGGTCATGGCCGGTTATAAGGATCCCGGGTCCGGATTTAGTGCCTGTTTCTACTTCGGTAGGTATAGGGTTGCCGAATTTTTCGGTGTTGGCTTTATCAAGCAGTTCCATTGTCTTGAGGTTTATTTTACCGCATTTCAGCACTATATTTACATAATCCTGCAGGTCGAAACTTACATTTGTGACAGTTTTAAAAAGGGCTTCATGCATAAAAGCATCCACTTCCGGGTCCGATTTTCCAAGCTCTCTTGCGTGATAAGCATAGGCCGCGATTCCTTTTAGCCCGAAAAGCAGTATATCCTGAAGACTCTGAATATCCGGATTTTTCCCGCAAACCCCCTGTACTGTGCAGCCTTTGCCGCCGGCTGTCTGTTCGCACTGGTAACAAAACATAATAACCCCCTTTAAGTTAAAGATGATAAAGTTATTTTTTTCAGTTCTTTGTCCACATGTCTGGACAGGCTTAATATTTTTTTCCTGACACTGCATATTTTCCTGTTCGGGCAGGGTTCGTTTCTGAGCAGGCAGTTTGTGAAGTCAACCGGTCCCTGGAAAATGCTTATGATATCCGATACGTTGATTTTTTCGGGGGCTTTTAATAATGAAAACCCCCCGTGTTTTCCCCTGCCGGATTTGAGGATTTTGTTTTTTGATAAAGTCTGGAGCAATTTTCTGAGCAGGGCCTTCGGCAGGTTTAAAGCCCGCACGATTTCATCCACAGTGATTATCCTGATTTTCCGCTTATCCGCTCTTCCTATAAAAATCAGCGCCCTTACGGCGTAATCCGTATCCCGGGTCAACAGTTTCATTCCCTTTCCCCTTCTTGTGATATATAATGATACTAAAATAGTATCATTAAGGAATATTGTCAAGAAAAAAATAGTTTTTTTATCTGTTTTCGCATAAAATGTCATGATATGAATGATAATTCGTCAAATAAATCGTTTTTCAGTTCGGGAATCCAGTCTCTTGACCTGATGCTTCAGGGTATCCTCGCGGGCGATAACGTAGTATGGCAGGTCGATGATATCAAGGATTATTTTTCGATAGTGGAGCCCTTCTGCAGGCATGCATACAAAGAAGGTAAAAAACTTATATATTTTCGCTTCGCCGAACACGGCCCTCTCCTGCCGGAAGATGTGAAAGCCCAGATCTATAAACTCGAACCCCGCCTCGGGTTTGAACAGTTCATATCCGATATATTTAAAGTAATTGAAAAATTCGGCAAGGGCGCCTGTTATGTTTTTGACTGCCTTTCAGGGCTTGCGGTTGACTGGTACAGCGACAGGATGCTCGGCAATTTCTTTATGTTGACCTGCCCATATCTTTATGATTTCGAGACAGCCACTTATTTTGTGCTTTTCAGGAATCAGCATACCCCCTTTGCCATAAAAGCCATACACAGCACCGCTCAGGTGGTTATAGATGTGTTTAAGAGCGGAGAAAAAATGTATTTGCTTCCCCTTAAGGTCTTTAAACGGTATTCTCCGACGATGTATATGCTTCACAGCCGGGAAGGGGATGTTCTCCTCCCCGTTAAAAGAAGCGTGACCGTTTCGGAAATCATGTCCAGGGTCCCTCAGCCATGGATAGACGGGAATATCAATCCGCAGGATACGTGGACCAGTACTTTTATCAGGGCTCAGAGCATCTATGAAAAAATGGAAAAGGGCAGCAGGGCGGGCAAGGAGGAAGTCAAATCGCTGAAAGAACAGTTGATTAAAATGATAATAACCCGCGACGATGAGCTTCTTCGGCTGTGCGAGAAGAATTTTGATATTTCCGATTTGATTTCGATAGGGAAGAGGATGATAGGGACCGGACTTATCGGAGGCAAATCAGCTGGAATGCTTCTTTCAAGGGCGATATTGAAAAAAACAAATCCGCGTTGGGATGATTTGCTTGAAACACATGATTCTTTTTTCATCGGTTCGGATGTTTTTTATACTTATGTGATTCAGAATAAGTGCTGGTGGGAAAAACATAACCTGAAATACTCGGATAAGGTGTTTGATGACGCGAGTAATATACGTCAAAAACTTGAGAAGGGGAATTTCCCTCAGGATATCATAGAACAGCTTAAAGAAATGCTTAATTACTTCGGCCAGTCGCCTTTCATTGTGAGGTCGAGCAGCCTTCTGGAGGATGCTTACGGGAATGCTTTTTCGGGGAAATACGAAAGTGTTTTCTGCGCAAACCAGGGAACGCCCGAAGAACGCCTTAAAAACCTTATTTCCGCGGTCAGGGATGTTTATGCGAGCACAATGAGTGAAGACGCGCTGTCATACCGTATTCACAGGGGTATATTGAAAAGAGAAGAGCAGATGGCTTTGCTGGTACAGAGGGTTTCAGGCTCTTTTTACGGTGATCTGTATTTTCCTCAAATAGCGGGTGTCGGATATTCTTTTAATCCTTTTGTATGGAACAGCAAAATCGATCCGGCAAAGGGAGTAATAAGACTTGTATTCGGGCTGGGAACCCGCGCGGTTGACCGTTATGATGAGGATTATACCAGAATAGTCGCGCTTAATGCCCCGTTGATAAGGCCCGAATCTTCTTTTGATGATGTAAAAAAATATACCCAGAAAGTTGTGGATGTCATTGACCTCTCGGAGAATAAGCTGTCCTCATATGATTTTGAGGAGGTGGCGAAGAAGAGCCCCGAAATACCGATGGAAATTTTCGCGACGAAAGTTAAAGAAATGGAAGAAAGAGCGAAGGAATATAATATCAGGAATGTTTTCCCGTGGATGATATCATTCGAAAAGCTTCTGACGGAAACTTCGTTTGTAGATAACATTTCCCGGATGATGAAAGAAATAGAGAAAGCTTACAGCCATCCGGTTGATATAGAATTTGCGGCTAATTTTTTGAATGAAAAAGATTACAGGATAAACCTGCTGCAGTGCAGGCCGTTTCAGGTTATCGGAGAGCTAAGAGAGATTAAGTCTCCGGACAATATTGTTAAGGAAAACATAATACTACAGACAAGCGGCCCTATTATCGGGCAGACAGCTTCTCGGAAGATAGATAAAATAATATTTGTTTTACCCGGGAAGTACGGGAATATGCCCATTACAGACAGATATTCGGTAGCCAGGTTGATAGGGAAATTGACGAATATGAAGAGCAAGGATGAAAATATTATGCTTATCGGCCCGGGAAGATGGGGCACCAAGATGCCTTCGCTGGGGATACCCGTTTCTTTTTCGGAGATAAAAAACGTGGCGGTTCTATGCGAACTCGCGATAATGCGCAAAGACCTTACGCCGGATATATCGCTGGGCACGCACTTTTTTAATGATCTGGTCGAAATGGAAATAATATATCTCGCGATATTTCCGGAAAGAGAAAAATATTTTATTAACAATCAGATTTTGGAAGGCGCACGGAATAAGCTAAAGGAACTGACACATGTTTCCGGGTCATTCGCGGATGCGGTGCATGTTATTGATACGGCTGAACTGAAGAAAGGCTTCGGTTTATATATTCATGTAAACGCCCTGAAACAGGAAGGGATGGTGTTCCTTTCGGAGGAAATAAAAGGGAAGTGAAGACCGCTACAGCAGGTATTTTGCCGCGACGGGCATTCTTCTTCCCATGCCGAATGCGGTAGATGTGACTTTTAAACCCGGCGCCGCCTGTTTTCTTTTATATTCGTTCTTATTGATTGTATTTACAACCCATCTTACAGTATTTTTGGGAAGGTTTTTCCCCGCGATTTCGGAAACCGGCAGTTTTTTGTCTATATATAATTCAATTATTTTATCGAGCGCGCCATAGGGCGGAAGCGTGTCCTGATCTGTCTGTCCCGGCTTGAGTTCGGCCGAAGGGGCTTTTGTAACTATATTGAGGGGTATGATATCGCCGTTATTGTTGATGTGCCGGGCGATTTGATATACAAGAGTCTTGGGTACGTCCGAGAGTACGCTCAACCCGCCGCTCATATCTCCGTATAATGTGCAATAACCCACCGCAAGTTCGCTTTTATTGCCTGTTGACAGAACAAGCCATCCGAATTTGTTCGACAGTGCCATTAAAATATTGCCTCTGACCCTTGCCTGGATATTTTCTTCGGTGATGCCGGGGCCGGTGTTTTTAAAATGTGTTTTGAGGGAAGACTCAAATGAAGCGACGATCCTGTTTATAGGTATCGTTTTTGATTCTATCCCGAGATTTTCTATGAGTTTTTTTGAATCCTCAATGCTGGACATGGAAGAGAATTTTGAAGGCATCATGATTCCCGTTACGTTTTCTGTTCCCAGCGCCCTTGCCGCGATACAGCACACCACCGCGGAATCTATGCCGCCCGAAATTCCCAGAACAACTTTTTTAAACCCGCATTTTTTCACATAATCCTTTAACCCGAGACAGAGAGCATTATATACAGATTCGGTTTTATTCAAGGGCCTAAACACTATCGGTTCCTGTTTCCCATCCGTATCTATTAATTCAGTGGTTTCTTTAAATGAGGGCAACGAGGTATTCAGGCGGCCTTTACTGTCTATATACATGCTGCCGCCGTCGAATATCAACTCATCATTTCCCCCCGCCTGGTTGACAAAGAGGAAGGGAACATTGAATTTTCTGGCCTGGTCGCCGAAAAGTTCGAAACGGATTTTATCCTTGGACACCTGATACGGGGATGCGGACAGATTGATTATTATATCCGCTTTTTTCCCGGCAAGTATTTTTACCGGATTAGAGGCGTATTGTTTGTTGTAAACGCCCGATTTTCCGGAATTCCATGCGTCTTCGCATATTGTGATACCGAGTTTTTTATTTTTAAAATATACCGGCCGGATTTCATCCGAAGGCTGAAAATATCTTGTTTCATCAAAAACATCATATGCGGGCAGAAGAGTTTTGTGTATGGTCGCGATCAGTCTGCCGTTATAGCAGAGGAGAGCGGAGTTGTAAAGTTTTTTGCCCGCGATTTCTTTTGCCGGCGTTATGCTCCCGACCAGAATACCCGTACCTTTATATTTTTTCGATATTTTCAGCACTTCTTTATTTGCTTTGAACACCAGTTTAATAAACCACCTGCTTGTAAGCAAATCCCTTGGCGGATAACCTGTTATGAATAATTCAGAGAAGACTGCCAAATCCGGTTTGAGTAAACGGAACTGCTTCAGGATTTTTTCGAGTTTGGACAGGTTTCCTGTAATGTCTCCCACAACGGGATTTAACTGTGCGATGGCTATTTTCATAGAAGTTATTCTAAAGAAGCATTTATATTACGTCAAGATATATGAAAACCCGGAATTTTAAAATTTTTATTGAACACTCATGGATATCATATATACTATTACATACTTTTTAATTATATCAATCAACACAAAGACGTGGTGGTTGTTTTTAAGTAGGTTGAGACAAAGATGTCCTTAAACCGAAAGGGCATCTTTTTATTTAACGGGTACTATCAAAGAGGAGGTATTTATGTCTTACATTAAAGATGTTCTGGCGCTTGTCAAAAGCCGGAATGCAGGTGAACTTGAATTCCATCAGGCTGTCGAAGAAGTTTTTGAATCTCTGGAGCCCGTTATGGACCGTCATCCTGAGTTTCAGAAAGCAAAGTTGCTTGAGAGGATTGTTGAACCGGAAAGAGTTATAATGTTCAGAATCCCGTGGATGGATGATGACGGGGAGTATCAGGTAAACAGGGGTTTCAGAATCGAAATGAACAGCGCTCTCGGCCCTTATAAGGGCGGATTGAGATTTCATCCCACAGTTAATCTTGGAATACTGAAATTTTTGGCGTTTGAGCAGGTCTTTAAGAATTCACTTACGACACTTCCCATGGGAGGCGGTAAGGGCGGTTCGGATTTTGATCCGAAGGGAAAATCTGATTCGGAAGTTATGCGTTTCTGCCAGTCTTTTATGACTGAACTTGCAAGACACATCGGCCCGGATACAGATGTTCCCGCGGGTGATATCGGTGTCGGCGGAAGAGAGATAGGATATCTCTTTGGGCAGTACAAAAGGCTGAAAAACGAGTTTACGGGAGTCTTAACCGGCAAGAAATTAAATTGGGGAGGCTCTTTAATCAGGCCCGAAGCTACGGGATACGGCGCCGTTTACTTTGCCGAAGAAATGCTTAAAACAAGAAAAGATTCGATAAAGGGAAAAACATGTGTGGTATCGGGTTCAGGGAATGTGGCCCAGTATACTGTAGAGAAACTTCTGCAGATGGGAGCCAAACCCGTGTCGCTTTCCGATTCCAACGGTTCCATATACGACCCTAAAGGAATCAGCGCGGAAAAACTTGCGTTTATAATGGAATTAAAAAATGTAAAGAGAGGCAGGATAAAGGAATATGCGAAGAAATTCGGCGCGGAATATCTGGAAGGCAAGAAACCATGGGGAATAAAATGTGACGCCGCATTCCCTTCCGCTACTCAGAATGAGATTGACGGGGATGACGCGCAGACCCTTCTTGATAACGGCTGTTATGTTGTTGCTGAAGGGGCTAATATGCCTACGGTTCCGGAAGGCGTTAAAAAGTTTATCGACGCCGGAATTCTATACGGTCCCGGTAAAGCCGCAAATGCTGGCGGGGTAGCGACTTCAGGCCTTGAAATGTCCCAGAATTCAATGAGACTGTTATGGACGAGAGAAGAGGTTGATAGCCGCCTTAGAATAATTATGCAGTCCATACACGGAGCTGCCGCAAAAGCAGCAAAGGATTACGGACAAGAGGGCAATTATGTTCTTGGCGCAAACATTTCCGGATTTCTAAAAGTTGCCGATTCAATGATGGATCAGGGGCTGGTTTAAGCGAAAAAACAGGAAAAATAAAATCCCCCGCGGTCAATTATGGCTGTGGGGGATTTCTTCATTTATAAAAAGCAGCGGAAATACAATATCGCTGATGCAGCATGGGAGCCATACGGCAACAAATAGGAATATGAATACTATTGGGTATAAGTACCATTGATAGCCCATGCCTTTAGCCATAATGATATGAAATAAAGAAGCCCAGGTGCTTACAAGAACATGTCCGCTGTGGGGAAATTTTGTTTTTGGGTAAAAATATGCGATTGCGATGCCCGCTACCGCCAGGGGATTAACAAGCCACCATTCTTCGATGAATCCTATGTGGATGTGCCTGTTCGGCATTTCCAGCGCCCACTCGGCGAAATAAGGGATGATGCAATCGCTCAGAGTCGCAATCCCTATCGAGCCGGTGTACCCTATCACAAACAGGCCTAATAAGCTGCATTTTCCTTTGATTTTCCCGCATTTGTAAATTTTATACATGGAAGCCGTAACCAGCGCGCTCAATATTACATGGGTCGGATGAAGGATATAAAAGATATTATATGCGGTTTTTTCGGGTATGTTCTGGAAGAAAAACATGAGTATTATGCCCGAGACAGATCCAATGACCGTAAAGGGAGCGTGATTTCTTAATTCTTTTGTTATCTGTCTGAGCATTGCCATTTTTTTACCCTCCGGCACAGAATATGTTATCCGCCGAAATATATCGGCCTTGTGATATTCAGTATAATATCAGATAATCATAAAATTGGAATTTTTTTGTTAAAACACAGAAAAAATTATATAATAAAAAATACCGCAAATCGACTTAAAATGTGAAAGAGGAGGGGCGCGATGAGGAAAAATATACGGAATATGAAAAATGACGCAGGCAGGATTATAAAGGAATCCATCAAATCTGTTGACCCGGGGATGGCCGTTTCACGGATAGTAAGGCTTAAAGGCCGGTTTCTTTCGGTCGGGCAAAATAAAATAGACCTGGACAATATCAATAATATCTATGTTATAGGTCTGGGCAAAGCTTCTTCCCGGATGGCGGAGCCGCTGGAAAAAATGCTCGGTTCCAGGCTGACAGGGGGAATCATCAATACTAAATACGGGCATAATGCCGGGTTGAAAAAGATAAAGATAAATGAATGCGGACACCCCGTACCTGACAGGAATGGCTTAAGGGGGGCGAAGGAAATATGTGACTTTGTAAAGCAGGCCGGAGAGAACGATATTGTTTTCTGCCTGATATCCGGCGGCGGTTCGGCTCTTTTTCCCCTGCCGGCCGGCGGCCTTTCCTTTTCCGACAAGCAAAAGACAACCCAGCTTTTACTGAAATCCGGGGCTACAATACAGGAAGTGAATACGGTCAGGAAGCATATTTCTTCCGTTAAAGGCGGAAGGCTTGCAAAATTGATAAGCCCTGCCAGAGTAGTATCCCTGATACTTTCCGACGTTATAGGCGATGATGTGGGTTTTATAGCTTCCGGAGTGACAGCGCCGGATCCTACAACTTTCGCGGATTGCATTAACATTATAAAGAGCTATAGATTGCGGAAAAAAATGCCGTTACAGGTAATGGAATATCTTAACAGGGGGGCTAAAGTCTCTTGTATGGAAACGCCGAAACCCGGAGACCCTGTTTTTAAAAAAGTATCCAACGTTCTTGTTGGAACTAATTTTCTCGCTTGTGACGCGGCTATGAAAAAAGCAACATCACTGGGATATAACGCATTACTGCTTTCCACTGTGATAGAGGGGGAAACGAAAGATGTTGCCAAAGTTCATTCGGCTGTCGCTAAGGAAGTGCTGTTATCAGGCAATCCCGTTAAAAAACCGGCCTGCGTAATCTCTGGCGGAGAAACCACGGTTACAGTCAAAGGAAACGGCAAGGGTGGAAGAAATATGGAATTTTGCCTGGCTTGTGTTAAACATATAAGCGGATTTAATAACATTGTTATAGCGAGCGTCGGGACAGACGGGACGGACGGCCCCACGGATTCGGCGGGCGCTGTTGTAGACTCAGGCACTTTTGAAAAAGCTTTAAAGAAAAAATGCATTCCCGCGGAATATCTGGAGAATAACGATTCATACAATTTTTTCAGGAAATGCGGCGGCCTTTATATAACGGGCCCGACAGGCACTAATGTGATGGATATACGGCTTATGCTGGTTACATGATTTGTGAGAGGCGGTAGAAATGTCAGTCCATAAGTATAAGAACAAGAGCCACAGGAAAATCGCGATGATCCATTATTCGTATCCTCCGGTTATCGGGGGGGTGGAGTTTGTAATAGAGGGACATGCTAACCTCCTTTCGGAGATAGGCTATAAGGTTAAAATAATTACCGCTTCGGGAGGCGAAGCGACCGGCGGCGAAAATATTGAAATCGATAAAATAGAAGAAATATGGGGAGGCAATCCCATAGTCAAAAATTCATTCACCAAAAAAGGGAAAATAAGGAAAGATGTTTTTAACTGGGCAAAAAAACTGGTAAAAAAGAAACTCAGGAGCTCCCTGAAGGATGTTTCCGTTTGTATCATACATAACATTATGACTATGCACTTTAATCTGGTGCTTACAGCCGCCCTGTATGATCTGATAAATGAAATGAAAACCGTTAAATTTATCGTCTGGACACATGACTTGTCAATGATAAACCCCGATTACAGGCTCAAGTTTGAGGATGAATATCCCCGGGCGCTGTTGAAAAAATTTAATAAACATGCAAGATATGTGGCAATTTCCGAGGAGAGACAGAGACAGATGGCGTCTTTATTCGGCATAAAAAAGAGCAATATTAAAATAGTGCCCAACGGAATAGACGTGAAAGGCCTTCTTAATATTGATGATGAAATATGGAAATTTGCGGTTACTCAGGGCTTCTTTGAAAAAGATTTTGTCGCTTTTTTCGCCACCAGGATTTTAAAGAGAAAAAACATCGAAAAAGGCATGGATATAATCTATGAGCTGAAAAAAAGGGGACTGGACGTCCTTTATGTGATAACAGGGCCTCCTGATCCGCATAACAAAGAAGCTGTGAAGTATTATGAATACCTGCTGTCTTACAGGAAATCCAGAGGATTGGAAAAGCATGTGAGATTTATGACAAACGTAAAATCTTCCGCGGGCACGAGATTGCGGATAGACACAAGAAGGCTGAGAAACCTGTACAGGCTTTGCGATATACTTCTTTTAACTTCCAGTCAGGAGGGGTTCGGCCTGCCTTTGCTGGAAGCGGGTCTTTTCAGAATGCCTATATTTTGCAGCGATATCAAGCCCCTCCAGGAAGTCTTCGGTGAAAGCGCGGTGTATTTCGGTTTAAACGAATCTCCGAAAAAGATTGCGGATAAGATTATGGGGGTATGCCAGAAGAGCATATTACACAGGAACTTTAAAAAGGTCATGCTTAATTATTCCTGGCCGGCCATATACCATAAATATATTCTGAAGATTATTACTTGAAATATTTTTTGATGCTTTCTATTGTGTTTTCGATGCTGTTTCTGAGAGAACCGGGCTTATCGGAAAAGATATCTTCGATTTGCGATATCCCCGAAGAGTCGGTTATTATATCCAGTAATTGGTCGAGAGAATTGATATTGCTGATATGTTTGTTCTGGATAAATATCTTTATTTCCAGTCTATTTCCGAGCAGATAAGGCCCTGAATAGGTTGCGCGCTCGAATGATAATATCAGTTCATCGATAAACACATTAAAAGATTTTCCCTGTGTTTTTTCTCCCGTTTCCGCATATTTGCTTTCTTTCTCTTTGCCCTTCGTATTTTTTAAAGCAAGCAGATTGATCCGGCCATTGGTTCTCTGCTCCACATTTAATGATTGTATATCCAGAAAAAGTTCTGTGATGTGCAATGTATTCCGGAAAAGGTCCTTCCATATGTAGTTTGCTTTTATTGTTTTGATTTCAATCATAGGGTTCCGGGAAAACCCTTTTGGGTTAAAGATACTTGCATTGTGCACGGTAAGGCATGGTTCAAAGAGGTTTAGGTTCAGCGATTCTATATTCAGCTTTAATCCGGATTTAGCTTCGAAAATTATTTCCGCGGATTTTTTGATTATAAGATCTTTGCCGAACGTAAAAACGCATACCAAAAGCAGAACGGATATTATGAATCTGAATTTCCTTTTCTTTTTCATTTAAAATATTTTCTTATACCTTGTATTTGATGTCAATATTTGATATTTATTTTTAGTCTTGTCATGGATAGCATCTTTGGTATAATTACCGAAAATTTAAAATATCGCACGGAGGATTTTTATGGGAGATAAATTAACGGGAAATGTTGTTGTCGGGCAATCAGGAGGCCCTACCTGTGTCATAAATCAGAGCCTTATAGGTGTTGTCAGAGAATGTTCGAAATACCCGCAGATGCATAAAGTTTACGGAGCCTTGCATGGAGTAAAAGGCATTCTTGAGGAAAATTTCACGGATCTGACGCGCGAGGATATTAAGAATCTTGAACTTGTGGCAAATACACCTTCTTCCGGGCTGGGTTCAGTCAGGATGAAACCGAAAGAAGAAGACTGTATCAGGATGTTTGAGGTTTTTAAAGCCCATAATGTGAGATATTTTTTCTATATAGGCGGGAATGATACCGCGGAAACGGCTGATATTGTAAACAATGTGGCAAGGCAGAGGGATTATGAGCTGAGGGTCTTCCATATACCGAAAACAATAGATAATGATTTGCTGGTTACAGACCACTGTCCCGGTTTCGGAAGCGCGGCAAAGTTTGTGGCCTGCGCGGTCATGGGCGATAACCTTGACAACAGGTCATTGCCCGGAATAAAAATAAATGTTGTGATGGGAAGACACGCAGGTTTTTTGACCGCAGCTACCATTCTGGCAAGAAAGTACGAGGATGACGGCCCGCACCTGATATATGTTCCCGAAGCTGTTTTTGAAAAGGAAAAGTTTGCGGAAGATGTTAATAAGGTATATCAGAAACACGGAAGGGCTGTCATATGTGTTTCTGAAGGGGTGCATGATGAAAACGGCAATCCAATCTTTACAACCGGCGAGAAAGATTCGCATGGAAACGTGCAGTTGAGCGGAAGCGGAGCATTGGGCGATTATCTTGCGGCTGAAATTAAGGCAAAACTTAAGGTTAAAAGAGTCAGGGCTGATACTTTCGGGTATCTGCAGCGTTGTTTCCCGGGGGTGGTTTCCGAAATTGATGCGGAAGAGGCCAGGTTTGTAGGAGAAAAAGCAGTTCAGCTTGCGGCAGGCGCTAATATTGACGGCAGCGTAATAATCAGGCGCGCAGGCGGAAAAAGCTACAAGGCCGAGTTTGACAGGACAGACCTTAAAAATGTCGCTAAAAAGACAAAGCCGCTTGATAAAAAATATATAAATAAAGAGCGGAATAATATAACTGAAGAATATATAGACTACGTAAAACCGCTTGCGGGCAAACTCCCTGAAATAGGCAGATTCCATATCCATAAAATAGCGAAAATCCTGAATAAATAAACTTTTTCTTAAATGACCCCTTGACAAAATCCTGATAATTGTTAATATATATATTATTAATATATTAACAATAAGAAGGAGTTGACATGAGCCTGCAGCGCGAATTAAAGCTTCCACAGCCTTTTCAAAATAAAAAACATGAAGCGTTGCTCAATATTTTAAGGACAGCTTCTTTACTTTCAAAAAGAGGCGACAGTTTTTTTTCAAAGTATGAAGTAACAATGGCGCAGTTCAATTTGCTGATGGTTTTAAAGTACAGCGGACTGGCGCATTTAACACAAAGCGAAATAGCCGAAAGGCTGCTTGTTAACAGGGCGAATATAACAGGCCTTATAGACAGGCTTGAAAAAACAGGGCTTGTTGAGCGTATGCCGGATAAAAAAGACAGAAGGCATTATTTTATTACATTTACTTCCAAGGGCAGAAAGACCGTGGATCAGATTGAACAGGCGTATGATAAAGAGGTGAATTTACTAATGAGAGATATTTCGGACGCGGAAGCATCAGAAGTTATAAGGGTGATGGAGAAACTCAGAGAACCGGATGCATTATGAAAGAGATGATATTAAAGACAGGGGATTCCGAAAAAATATACGCCAACTGGCATAAAGAAGGGTATGACAACTGCCTTCTCATCAGCCATGGTTTTCTGCAGTATAAAGACTCACAAACGTTTTCAGAGCTTGCATCCCGTTTTTCTTTATTTATGGATGTTTTGAGCATTGATTTAAGGGGCCACGGTAAAAGCTCGGGAGTTTTTACCTACGGTTCGAAAGAGAAATTGGATGTTTCCGCCGCGCTGGATTTTATAAGCGGGAAATACGCAAAAATATTTATAATGGGATTTTCACTCGGCGCTTCGGCGTCTCTTCAGGCCGCTGCCGGAAGAAAGGATGTGACTGGTTTAATACTTGTAAGCATACCCTCTTATTTTCATAAAATATTTCCTAAGTTCTGGACTCTTGAGGCCATCAGAACATTAATAACAAGCATAGGCTCAGGGAAAAAGGTCAGGGGTTTTAACCTGTTTTATAAGAAAAAAGACAACACGGCCGTTATCAGAGAGATTTTAGCGCCGGCCCTTATTATATACGCTTCACATGACTGGCTTGTGGGAAACAGCCACGTTGCGGATATAAAAAAAGAAGCTCCGGCAAATGTTGAATTTATTGGATTTGAGGGGCCGCAGCACGCCGAGCATATTTTTGAAAAAAATAAAGATGAATTTATATATAAAATACTGAAATGGATTAAAACCATAGTAAATCCCTTTGGAGAAACAGGTTCTCCTGCGGGAGAAAAGAAGGGAGTAAAAGGGTATGAATAAATGTCCTGTAAATCTGTACCAGTGGACTTGGCTGAAACGCCATCTTGAGTGGTGGAAATCCCTGAATATCATTTCGCCGGAAACCGCGGGCAAGATTACCGATTTGTACACATTTGAAAAGGTTCCGGAAAAACGCCACCCGTCTCTTTCAGCGCCGGTGAAAATTTTGACTGTATTCGGCTCAATATTTGTGGGCCTGGGAATAATTTTATTTATTTCATTTAACTGGAAACATATGGGGCCTTTCTTCAAGATCGGCACGGTTTCGGCTCTTGTATTTGTTTGCCATGCTCTTGCGGCATTGCTGTACAGTAAAAAATACGAGAAAAGCGCGGTCAGCCTTTCTTTGCTCGGAAATATTATTTTCGGCGCCGACATATACCTTGTGGCTCAGGTATTCAACATAATAAGCAGGTTTCCCAACGGTATATTTTTATGCGCTGCGGGCTCTGCCTTGACTGTTTATTTATACCGGTCACGCACAAATTACTATTTCACCTGCGCTCTTATGCTTATGTGGGTGTTGGGTGAGTCCATCGGATATAAAACCGCAAATTACCTGTTTATTCCGGCGCTTTTGCTTATTATGCTTCCTCTGGGTTACTGGTTAAAATCGCGCGCGGGAGTGGTTATCAGCCTCTGCGTTGCCTGGTACTGGATGATAGCAAACTCATTTATATGGGTGAACACTTATTTGTCTGTTATTCAGATGATGCCCGCTTTCCTTTTCGGGATGACAGTTTATCTTTGCGCTTACATGCACAAGGATAAAGAAACCGTGAAATACTTAGAGCCCTGTTACAGATGGAGCGGAACAGCGTTTATGTTGTTAAGCGCGTTTGCGTTTGCGAATGCGGGAATTTTTGAAGACGCAAAATATATTTTAAACAGCATAAAACTTCCATCTTTAATCTGCATGGTTTTATTGCTTGTGTGCGTTGCGGTTTTATACGGAATGTATTCAATCAGAACCAAAGATAAAATATTTATCCCGCTGGCTGTGATTTCCGCCCTGCTGCTGTTCTTTCTTCCGTCGATGAAATATTTCAAAATTATTGCGGTGATTCCGCTTGCGGTCCTTGCCATGGGGCTTTATGATAAAACCCGAAAGCCTGTTTTCCCTATCCTTCTTTCGGCGTATATTCCTTTTTACCTGTTTTTATATTCTATCCGCTGGCAGTCGGCGCCGGGAATATTTTCATTATTAATTTTGGCGGGGGTGATACTGTATTCATTCAACTGGTTTGTATTTAATGCGGGAAAAATACAACTGGAATATGTTTACGGGTATATGGGGCTTGGTATTGTCTTGTTTATATTCTATATATTTTCTTTTAATTTAGAGCCGGTTTATAATTATAGAGATTTCCATAAGATGAATTTTGAGTTCTGGATCTTCTGGGCCTTTTTGTTCGCGGTTTCTTCAGCGATGGTCTTAAAAGTATTTATGGAGAAAGAAAAACCAAGACTGTTTGAGTTTCTTACCCTTGCTTCAGGAATTGTTTTTTCTGTGTTGATGGCTTTAGCCGCGAAATTAAGCTATTTCAGCATTTATGTATCGGGTATATCCAATATAATAATCGTTGTATTGTCTACGGGGATTATTATTACCGGATACAGGATTGACAGAATCGGATTAAAAATAACAGGTTTTACATTCCTTATTTTAGAAATATTCTCGAGATATTTTGATTCCGGATGGGATTTTCTGACGCGGTCACTGATGTTTATCTCGGTGGGCGTAGTCCTCATAACAGCCGGTATTGTGCTTGAGAAAAACAAAGAGAAGCTTCTCGTCAAGGGAGGTATTTAAAATGAAAAAGATATGGATTATTACAGTTATAGTTATAATTTTCCAGTGCGGTTCGGTTTATACAATGGCTTTTAACAAGCTCTCCATAAAAAAGCACGGCACCCCGATAAAAGTCAGGGTTGAGCCTGTAGACCCGCGCAGCCTTTTCAGGGGAGATTATGTTATATTGCGGTATCCTTTCTCGAGCATAAAACCCGAAGATGTCGGC